>CAYZED010000001.1:0-27337 GCA_964477445.1 uncultured Clostridiaceae bacterium
TAGGAACTTATTCAATTCCAAGTTCAACAATAATTCTTGGAGAAAGTGGTACTTATGCGAGTAGATATGCAGAGGATAATAATCTTATTTATAGAACTCCTTCTGCTTTGATAGAAGATACCCCGTTGACATTTAATGGCAATGCAGGATCCCCTGTTTTTCTTAAATATTTATATTATGATACAAAACCATTTAGTATACAATGGTACAAGAATAGTGTTAAATCAAAAGTTGGAGCTAGCGCGCTGATTGGTCAAAATTCATATGTTTGTGATGTTGACACAGATTTTGAAGGAACATTTTATTTCTATGCTGAAGTAATTGACGAAAATATGAACGTAATTGCCACATCGGATTATTCCACAGTAGTAACAAAGAGACCACCTGTTTATAGCATTACTTATAATACTAATAACGGTGAACTTCCTGCAGATGCAGCAACAGAATATACCATGGGTATAAGGTGCTCACTACCAACGCCAATAAAAGCAGGTTTTGATTTTCTTGGTTGGTCATCAAAGGAAGACCTTTCAGGTCCTACATTCCCGTTAATCCAAAACAATGCCACTGGAAACAAAACATTTTATGCAGTGTGGCGAAAAAGCAATACTATAACCTACGTCGCCAATGGAGGTACACTTTCTAAAAGTACCGCCTTCACTTATTGGCCAGAGTACAATTGCGATTTAAGGGCGCCATCCAGAGTAGGATATGTTTTTGCTGGGTGGTATGAAACACCCGACTTTTCTGGAGCATCTTATGTTAAGGATAGAGGCACAGGTTATAAAACGAATATTACAAAATGGTCACTTGCCTATCATGTGACATATATACTTGACGGCGGGACAGTGCCAGATAATTCTATAAAGCAATATACTGCAGGGACTGCAGTTACTTTGCCAGTACCAATCAAAACGGGTTATACTTTTTTTGGTTGGTGTTTAAAACCAGATTTTTCCGATACTCCAGTAACCTCAATCAGTGCTACCGATACAGGAAACAAAACCTATTATGCAAACTGGGGTACGGTTTATAAAATAACATTTACTCTGAATGGGGGTCGCTTTCCTAGTAAAGTGAAGTATTCTTATAACGAAGGTAGTAAAGTCTCGCTTCCTATTCCAGAAAAAAGCGATTTCGCTTTTTCGGGTTGGTATACAACGTCGGACTTTACTGGAACGCGTGTTTATTCTACTTCTACTAGCGACAGAGGTGATAAGATTTATTATGCCAAATGGACAACCAGGTATGCTATTAATTACACACTTAACGGGGGTAGTTTTTCATTAGACCCACAATATGCATATACCGAAGGTATAGGCTACACATTGCTAATCCCAAAACAAATCGGGTTTGATTTTTCGGGGTGGTATACTACGTCCGACTTTACAGGAACTGCGGTTACTGCAGTTCAAGCAACCGATACAGGAGTTAAGAATTTTTATGCTAAATGGACAAAACAAACTCCATTTACTATTACTTACAATGTAAACGGCGGAACAATGCCAGACAATATAATTACAGAGTATTACAAAGGTACGTCTGTTACACTACCAGTTCCAACTAGAGGAGGTTATACCTTTGATGGGTGGCATACGCGACAGGACTTTAGCGATGCAACAGTTACCCAAATCTATTCAATTGAAAAAAGCAACAAAACTTATTATGCAAAGTGGATATTTGTATTCGTGGGAAACACCTATCAAATAACCTACGATTTAAAGGACGGGGTTTTGACCGAAGGAACACAAAAAGAATATTATGAAGGAATAGCATTTATACTTCCGATACCGCGATGGTCAAATAGAGTTTTTAAAGGTTGGTATACTACTTCTAATTATTCAGGCACACCAATTACCGAAATTGCAGCGGGAGAAAAAGGGGACAAAAAGTTCTATGCAAGATGGGGAGAGGCGCGATACGCTATAGTATATAATCTTTATGGTGGGACTTTGCCAACAGATGTACAACGAACATATGAACGCGGAGTGGAATATACACTGCCAATTCCAACAAAAGGTGGCTCTACTTTTACTGGCTGGACAGATTTATCAAATAAACCAATTACAAAAATCACTATTTCTAATAGCGGAGATGTTGCAGTTTTAGCAAATTGGAAAGAGAATACAAAATATGGAATAAGCTACAAATCAAACGGCGGAGCGTATTCAAATGCAAAACCTTCCTATTTACAAGGTGAAACTTTTGCGCTTGTGATTCCAACTAAAAAAGATAGCATATTTGACGGTTGGTACACATCAGAAACCTTTACAGGTACTGCAGTAACTGGAATTGTCGCCACGGATACGGGTACTAAAACATTTTATGCAAAATGGATAACAGTTATTGTATCATATAATATCGTTTACACAGTAAATGACGGAATACTCCCTACTGATGCAAAAAATTCATATGATTCAGGGTCAACCTATACACTGCTAATTCCTACCAAAACAGGCTATATCTTTGGAGGTTGGTACACTACGTCAACCTTCACAGGTGCTGCAATAACTGGGATTACAGCATCAGATACAGGAAATAAAACATTCTATGCAAAATGGACAGCAATTCCTAAATATAAAGCAAATTTCAATGATGGTGCAACAGTTCTTAAAACTGATATATTAGAAAAGGGAGGAAAAGTGGTCACTTACACCCCTGAAAAAGATGGTTGCGTTTTTATAGGATGGTATAGCGATAGTGCATTGAAAACTGTCTTTAATTTTGAAACTCCTGTTAATACTGACGTAAATATTTATGCTTGGTTTGAGAAAAATCTAACCGCTCCACTTGGTATTAGCGCTAAAAAAGTAAAAAAGGGTCAAATAAAAATTAACTGGACTAAAGTTGTCGGTTTAACCTATGAGGTGGAATACAGTAAAAACCCAACTACAGGTTTTACAAAGATAACGACTACATCAACATCTAATATTTATACAAAAACAGGGCTGAAAGCTGGCACCACTTATTATTTCAGAGTGCGAGCATATAAGAGTATTAATGGCAATAACATATACAGTCCATATTCTTCGGTGAAATCTGCAAAGGCGTAGGAATTGTTCTGCAAAGTCTTGAATAATGAAGTGATAAAGTCTTTAATATTAGTCATAATCATAATTACATTCATAAAGGAAGAGTACATATTTTGAAACTATCAAAACGACTGAATTCAATAGCCCAAAGCATTAATGGCATAAATACTTTTGCTGATATTGGTACAGATCATGCGGCTCTTCCCATCTGGCTTATTAGAACTGGAAGAATTAAAAAAGCAATTGCTGGGGACATTAACAAGGGACCCTTTGAAATCGCTATTAAGAATGTAGGAATGGCAAGACTTAATGAAAAAATTGAAGTCAGACTAGGTAGCGGGTTGAAAGTATTAGAACCTGGCGAAGCTGAGTTAATAGTTATAGCCGGTATGGGAGCAGGATTGATAGCTGAAATCATTGAAGATTCTTTTGATGTGGCAAATTACAGCGGTACAAAATTAATCCTGCAACCGAATACTGAACCTGGCTTTTTAAGAGAAAAATTACTAAGTAATGGTTTTGATATTACTGCTGAAGACTTAGTTTTAGATCAAGGGAAATATTATGAAATAATTTGGGCTGAAACTAGTATTGATCATAATAATGATAGTGAAAATGATAGCGAAAATGATAGCGAAAATGATAGCGAAAATGATAGCGAAAATGATAGCGAAAATGATAGCGAAAAAAAGAAGAGAAAAACTTATCCAGGAGACTATGATGGTCTAATTGGTGGTTTTTTGATAAAAAACAAGCATCCTCTAGCGATTTCGTATCTTGAAAAGAAGTCAAAAGAAATTGAAGATGTTTTAATTCACTTGGAATTGGAAATAGAAAAGTTATATGATATAGATAGAAAAGTAATTATTCTTGAAAGAAAGAAGAATTTAATAAGCCGAAAAAATTTGATTTCAAAATTAATTAAGGAGTTGATTTAATGTCAGTTCTTAAAGTTGCGAATGTTTGTCAGCTTATGGAGGAAATCGCACCTCGATTTTTAGCAGAAGAAGGCGATAATGTCGGTTTGCTTATTGGTGAAGGTTCAAGGAGAGTTGAGCGAATAATGATATGTCTCGACTTAACGGAGTGGACTGTGGATGAAGCAATAGAAAAGAGAATTGACATGGTAATATGTCATCATCCAATGATTTTTAAAGGGATTAAGAGAATAACAAGCGATGATGCTACTGGGCGTAAGATATTGAAACTAATTAAGCATAATATTTCTGTTTATACTGCCCATACTAATCTTGATTCTGTGTCAGGTGGAATAAATGATTTAATTATGGAAAGGTTAGGGATTAGAAACTCTGAAATTTTAGTTCCTTCTAGTTTTTGTACCTAGTGAGTATTTGGAAAAAGTTAGCGAAGCTATATTTGAAGCAGGTGCAGGCGAAGTTGGAGATTATTCTAATTGCTCTTTTTCTTCTGATGGAGTTGGCACATTTATACCTGGTGAAAATTCTAATCCTTTTATAGGGAACAAAGGTGTTATTGAGCTAGTTGATGAAAAAAGATTCGAAGTTATTGTTAAAAAACAAAACCTTAATAGAGTGATAAAAAGCATGCTGAAGGCGCATCCGTATGAGGAAGTAGCTTATGATGTTTTTAGATTAGAAAACAAAATATCCGCGCAGGGTCTGGGTAGAATTGGAAAACTCAGCTCTTCTACTACACTGATGTTTTTTGCTGAAAGCGTCAAGCATTCACTTGAATTAGATCACTTAAAAGTTATTGGTGATAATACTAAAGAAGTGAAAACAGTTGCCGTATTAGGTGGGTCAGGTGCGAATTACTGGCAAAAAGCAAAAGCAAAAGGAGCGGATGTATTAATTACGGGAGATGTTGGACATCATTCTATGATTGATGCTATCGAAGGTGGAATGTGTATCATAGATGCGGGACATTTTGGTTCGGAAAAAATTATGATCACAGATTTAAGTGAAAGGTTAAGTAATCTAGTCATTGAAAAAGGATATTCCGAAATAGATATACAGATTTCAAAATCAAACACAGAATGCTTTGTAGTTCTTTAAATCATTAGATTTCAAATATAGTTACAAATTAAAAATAAGAATATTTCACAGAATGTTTCGCACTTCTATAAATATATTCACTATAATGTATATCTATGGTATAATGTGATTCGAAATGTCCTGAACCATAATAAATACTTGAAAGGGGGACGATAAGAGTGTTGAAGGAAATGAATATTATAAGAGCACTAGAAATCCAAGAAGATGAATTGAAAAAAACAATTGAAGAGATAAAGGGCGATGCTGAACTTAAGAGACTTAAACAGGAGTTTAGTCATTTAAGAGATGCGGTTGAGAAAATTGAGGGTCAACTTTCAGAACAAAAATCCAGAGTAGAAGATTGTCTTAAACAAAAAGGTAAAATCGAAAAAGAGATAATAGAATCTGACAATAAAGATGGTAAAGTGTGGGAATCGATTAAAAATACTTCAGATCTTGAGCGTCTTAAACTTCATGTTCAGAAATTAAAGGAGATGTTACCTCAAATTGATGACAAAAAATTAGCAATTGAGCGAAACATAGAAAAACTAAATCATGAAGAGGCTGACTTTAAAAAGAAACTCTCATTTATAAAGCATAAATTTGAAAAGCATAAAGAAGAGTTAAAGATCAAGATTAATACAAAGGAACAGGAATTAGATGCTACTAGAGGGAATCTTGACGCTATAATGAGTAACATTAGTATTGATGATTTAGAAGCATACGAAGGATTAAGAGTAAAGTATAATAATCCGATAGTAAAGATTATTGATAATAAATGCGAAGGCTGTGGACAAGAGCTTTCTACAGAACAGCTTGCGGCTGTTGGCATAAATGAAGCCGATTCAAAATGCACAGCTTGTGGAAGATTTTTGATAGTATAGGAAACTATACTTTATTCTAAATTAATATTTAAATGCATGCGAGTCAGACGATCGCAGGTGTGAAAACACGTGAGGAAAGTCCGGGCTCCATAGGGCAGGGTGCCAGGTAATGCCTGGGGGAGGAAACTCCTAGGAAAGTGCAACAGAGATATACCGCTTCCGCAAGGGAGTAAGGGTGGAAAGGCGAGGTAAGAGCTCACCGGCTGCTGGGTAACCAGTTAGTCCTGCAAACCCCACTCGGTGCAAGACCAAATAGAGAGGCAGTCCTTCGGGACAGGAATTGCCCGTTCCGCCTCCGGGTTAGGTCGCTTGAGCTTGATGGTGACGTCAAGCCTAGATAGATGATCGTTTAATACAGAACCCGGCTTATAGACTCGCTTGCTTAAATAATAAAAAAACTTTAGACCGTATGACATGAAATGCTCCCTTTATAGTAAACAGCGGAATTAAAAATAGCTGTCATCTTGAAGGGAGCATATAATTTTGTTTGTGTTTACTTAATCGTTAGATATGTGTTTCTTTCATCATTAGTAATGTGTTTCGATAAAACGTCTTTTTTAGTTAATTGACATAAATTGTTTTAAAAAAAGTATTTTTTTCTTCGTTACCCACCGAGTCCGAGGCTCTTATTATTAGGTAATAAGTATTTCCAGTTATTAATGATGGAATAACAGCTTGGTAGGGGAACGTATTAATTGAAGCACCATTAGAATAATTGTTTCCTATGCCTGGAGTCAGCACGATTTTTTTAGATTCTTTTAAATTAGGGTCATTCTCAAAATCAAATGGGGTTTCACTTAAATAAAGGGAGTAATGAACAGGATTATAATCTAGAGCGACATCCCAAGAAACGGTTATTTCATTAGGATTCGTTTGTTCAACAAACGATATACCTATTCTTGGAGTGGGTTCGCCCGCTGGCCAAACATTTCCATTATCATTCCATGTGCTATACCAGTGAGGTGGGGTCGTATCTTTTATTGTCGTGTTATTTTTAACAAAACTATTTAGGTTTGTTACGCCAGCATTGGTAATGTAATGTCTAAATCCAGCAAAATCTTGAGTTTCATAAATGTCTTTTAAAAGTATATTTTTACCAATTATACTTTTTCTAACTAAAGTTTTTTTGCTGATACTTTTTGAAGGACCTTCCGCATAACCCAATGAAATCACAGAAAAGCCGTCAGGCCTGCCAGCTTCAGCCATGATTTTTGGCATATAATTATACTTATTATCTGGGAAAAAAGTAGGACTATATGTTTCGCTTGAGTTAGAATTCAATCGATAACTCTCAAACATAAGATAGTTTATATATGGTCTTGTAGTAAATTTATACTGTTGTAATGAAGGATGGAAAAAGAATAGACCTCTATTCTGAACGATAATTTTTGTTGGATATTTTTGACTAACATTTTCAATGAATTTTGAGAAACCTGGAGCTGTCCATTCGAATTCACTTTGATTTCCACTATTTGAATCTGTATAAAAATTTGGAGCACATGTATCAATGGTATCTAAAAAGACTCCATCACAACCCAAGCCTCGACCATAATTTGTTGTAAGAATTTCAGCAAGCCCAGGTAACTTATCCTTCCCGTCAAATTTCATTTTATCAATGGTATTAAACCAAGTTGGGTCACCGGCATTCACAAAGCATCCATGAAAATAGCTGTTTCTGTCAGGATGTCCGTCAAGATTATTGTCATCAAGATAGAAAGATGCAAATCCACTACCGCTTGGAGAAGGATTACCTAGTATGTTTATTCCATCTAAAGATGTGCCACCATTTGGCTCAGGTCCACGTGGATCCACTCTAGGGCCAGTACCATTTCCCACAAATCTTGAATCTGTAAGCATTTGTTTATCAGTTAGATTGATTGTTCTCAAGTCTTCGCCCACGGAAATATAGCCGATAACTTTCACATTATCTTTAGAATCTTTAGAGTTAACCCCTTGTTGGATGGCTTTTACTTGAGACCTGGTTACATTACCATTAAAAGGATGTATTATTACCATTTTGTACGTTTTAGCCAATGCGATCGTTTTCGAATCTAGAGCACCATAAGTAATCATGTAGTTAAGACGATCCTTAAATTTTGAATATGTGGGCTGCGAAAAGGCTAATTGATTAGAACAAAACAACAAGGAAGTTATGAAAAACACTGAAGTAAAAAGTAAAATTAATTTTTTTGTTAGACTTTTTTTCATTAAAAATACCTCCTAGCAATTTTTTGCTTTTATTATAGTTTATTGATAGAATTATATCAGATTTGAAACTTTTAAGTTTTACTTTCGTCTAAAATGTTACGGAGTTGTATATTTCATTTTTTAATGATAAAAATACTCCCTAAATTTTTATGGGCTCCGTATTATATCACGAGAGCCAAGGAGATAGCATGAAAAATAACGATTTTCATAGGGCTGAGAGCTTGGAAGATAGGATATTTCGCTCGCGAATTGACTCGACTGAGCGTAATAAAATTATTTCAGAGTTCAGACCTTTTATTATGAATATAGCTAGTCGTGAAACTGGAGGCTTTGTGGATTCTAGTTCCGACGAATCTAGTATTGCTATGATAGCATTTAATGAAGCAATAGATAGATATCAAGATGACAGGGGTGCGGGATTTCTTAGAATAGCTGAGATAACTATTAAATCCAGAATTATAGATTATTTAAGGAAAGAATCAAGATTTTTAAAGAGACACGAATTTTCATTTGCGAATCCAGTTGATGGAGAAGAACGAATAGAGAATGAATTAGTTGATGAAAGCGTTAATATTGAAACTGAAGTTGTTGGAAAAGAAACTATTGCAGATTTTGGATCGTTTTTAGAAGATTTTGGACTAAATATTGAAGATTTACCTGATTACACACCTAAACATAAGGACGCAAGAGTTAATTCTGTTAAAATAGCGAAAGTTATTGCTGAGACAGAGGAACTAAAGAAAAAAGTAATTGAGAATAAAAAGATACCAATTTCAATGGTCCAAAGATATATTGATGTAAGTAGAAAAGTTATTGAGACAAATAGAGCATATATCTTATCAGTTTTTATAATTTTTATCAAAGGAAACGACTCCATGAGAGCGTTTGCAGAAGATTTTTTAAGGGAGGCGAGCAATGATGAATAAAGGCATGATAATTGATATAAAAGATAATGTTATGACTGTAATGTCATCAGAGGGTTGCTTTCAAAGAGTAAAATCTTTTCCAGGATGTTATCAGGGGATGGAAATGGTTTATTCTGATTTTGATATATTAAGGTCAAATAAAAACAAAAAGCACACATCTATCATAAAAATGTTTACAAATGCTGCTGTTGCGGCCGTCATTGGTTTTGCGATGATTTCTTCTTCGTACATATATTATGATAATAATATAGCCGTTTATGCTTCGGTAACTGTGGATGTAAATCCTAGCATGCAATTCGACATTGGGAAAAACAATCAGATAGTTGGGATACATGAATTTAACAAGGATGCTGAAACTTTGCTAGAGGGACTTGATTTAAAAGGTGAACAGATAGAACAAGCCATTAAGAAAGTAGAAGTAAGGTTGGAAGAAAAAGGTTACTTCAAAAGTAAAAAAAGCAATTATATGCTAGTTGGATATGCAGGAGTAAAGAAAAGTGTTGATATGAAGTCATTACAAAAGAAAATATCAGCAGTAGCCATAAATGCAGCGAAATCTAACAATATTAGTTTAGATGTTAAATCAATAGAGGTAAGTGCATCTGAATTAAAAGAAAGTATAGATGAAAAGACTTCAGTTGGAAGACAAGTGTATGTTATTAGGTTAAAAGCCAAAGGGATTATTAATAAGAGTACGAATGCATCAACTGCAAAAATTTCTAATCTTATAAAATCACAAAATAATTCAGTAGTTGAAGTATCGGGAGTTATCACAAATGTTACTTCTAGTGACCTAGACGTTTCTCCAACTGCTACACCTGTGATAGTTTTAACACCGACATCTACTTCAACAACTTCTGATAATGGGGATTCAACAAGTACTTCTTCACCTACAGTAAATCCTTTAAACTCAGTTTCTCCGACACCAATACTTACACCAACGCCAACACCTACAATTACACAAACGCCGACACCATCACCTACACCGATATTGACACCGACACCTACAATCACTCCTTCAGCTTCACCATCGACGACAGTAAAAGGTGATAAAACTAAGGATCATACAAAATATAAGGGTAATAAAAAATAATTATTAATGGGTTGGCAGTATGTCAACCCATTTGCTTTAGTATAGGAAACCCTCGTGAAAGGCTTTTCGCAAAGCAGAAAGAAATACGAGATTTATAATTCACAGAATGAAATTCGAGATTTACAATAAGAATGAAATTCGAGATTTACAATGGGTTGACGTAAATGAGTTGCTGTGATATCATACTAAAAATGAAACCTTTAAGAATAGTCCAGAGAGGCTAGGAAGGTGAGTAATTAATTGGCAAAAGTACCTTCCTGCCCATAAACAGGAAGATTTTTTTTGTGCTTTTTTACAGTATAAGAAACTATGCTTTATTGAAAACAGCAACCCACTGATGGTGAATGGTTTCGAGGGTTAAGAAAAAAACTTATACATAATTATGAAACTAAAACCTTTAAGGATTAGTACCGAGAGACTAAAAAGGAGGAAGAAAATGAACTTAACAGGAAGACACTTAATTGATCCAAATGACTTTACAGTCGAAGAACTTTATGAGGTGATAAATCTTGGAGACGAAATTTATCAGAATCAAGAGAAGTATAAAAAGGTATGTGATGGGAAAATACTAGCCACATGTTTTTATGAGCCAAGCACAAGAACGAGATTGAGTTTTGAATCAGCGATGCTAAGAATGGGTGGTACAATATTAGGGTTTAGTGATGCTAATACAAGCTCGGCGGCTAAGGGAGAAAGCATAGCTGATACAGTAAGATGCTTAGATGCATACGCTGATGTTTTGGTAATGAGGCATCCTAAAGAAGGAGCACCTAAAGTTGCATCTGAGTATTCGAAAATTCCAGTAATAAGTGGTGGAGACGGCGGACATCAGCATCCAACACAGACACTAACTGACTTACTAACAATTAAAAGATTATATGGAAAACTTGAAAATCTCACGGTAGCATTTTGTGGAGATTTGAAATTTGGAAGAACAGTACATTCGCTAATTAGTACTTTAAGTAGGTTTAAAGGGAATAGGTTTATTCTAATTTCACCAGAGGAACTAAGATTGCCAGAATACTTAAGAGATTATTTGGTTTCGAAATACGGAGTTGAGATTATTGAAACAAAAAGCCTTGAAATGTATATGGATGTCCTTGATATTCTTTATATGACACGCATTCAAAGAGAACGTTTTTTTAACGAAGCAGATTATATGAGACTGAAAGGCAGCTACATTTTAACTAAATCAAAGCTTAAATCAGCGAAACATGAAATGCTAGTTATGCATCCACTCCCTAGAGTTGATGAGATTGCATATGATGTTGATACTGATGAACGTGCAGCATATTTCAAACAATCAGAGCTCGGTATATATGTAAGAATGGCTTTGTTGGCCAAAGTGATGGGGGTGCTTTAAAATGTTGAGAGTTACAAGTATAAATTCAGGTATAGTAATTGATCATATTACAGCTGGTTTAGGGCTTAAAATATTTGAAAAACTGAGACTTAACGAAGCTGATTTTCCAGTAGTGCTTCTCATGAATGTACCAAGTAACAGACTTGGAAGAAAAGATATAATAAAAATCGAAAATCAGATAAATTTAGATTTGACGATGTTAGGACTTATAGATCCTAACCTCACTATTAATGTTATTGAAAATAATGAACGTACTAGAAAGTTGGATGTTATAATTCCTAAAGAAGTTACAGGTCTATTTAAATGCAAAAACCCTAGATGCGTTAGTAATTTTGATGAATATGTTTCTCCATTGTTCTCACTCGCAAACTCAAACGGAAAGATTCTTTATAAATGTAATTATTGTGATGAGCACACGGAGTATGTTATATAAGAAAAATAAAAATCGCCAAACAGATTTGTTTGGCGATTTTTATTTTTCTTATGGAAATACACTTTTTTCTAACCCGAAAAGCATTGTAACTGATGTTATACGGTGGTTAGAAAAAATTCTCAACTTTTTTTCTAACGCAAATTATTGTCGGTTAAGCGAATGAGTTCTTCGTACTCATTGATCGTCAAATATCTCCAATAACCTGGAGGCAAGTCCATTAGCCCAATATTCATGATTCGAATTCGTTTTAGTCTAACAGCATTATATCCAAAATATTCGCACATACGTCTAATTTGACGGTTTAAACCTTGTGTAAGCGTTATTTTAAATGTTTGGGGATCAATTGGGATAACTTTGCACTTCTTAGTTATTCTGTCAAGAACAGGAACACCGGATGACATGTTTTTTATAAAAGCAGAATCGTAAGGTTTGTCTAAAGTTACAACATATTCTTTTTCGTGATTATTAACAGAACGAAGTATTTTGTTTACAATATCACCATCATTGGTTAACAAAATCAATCCTTCAGAAAATTTGTCAAGACGTCCAATTGGGAAAATACGCTCCTTATAACCTATGTAATCAATTATGTTGTCTGGATCTCTGACGTCAGTGGTGCATACAATGCCACGAGGCTTGTTTAAAGCAATATAAACCGGGTTTGGTTTCTCTTTAAGGGGAATGCCTAAAACGGATACTTTATCACCTTCTAGAACCTTGCTGCCCATTATGGCGATGATTCCATTAATAGTAACTTTTCCGTTTTCGACTAGTTTATCTGCTTCTCTTCGCGAACAATACCCTGTTTCGCTGAGATACTTATTAATTCTGATTTCCATACGATCCACGCTAAATCAATAAACTTATGCAGTCTATGACATAGTCGATATCCTTTCTATTAACTCCGTTATTTGTAACAAATCTGAAAGTGCCATTTTCACTATGATTAATCTTAATACCATTTTCAAAGAGTGTAGAAACAAGCTTTTCAGAAGAAACATAGTTTCCTTCAATACTGAAAAAAACCATATTTATATCTAATTGATTTTTGCTCACATTAAAATAAGTTAATTCATCAATTTTTTTGGACAAATATTTAGCGTTATTATGGTCTTCTTCGATTCGTTTTGTCATTTTTTCTAATGCGATAATGCCTGCAGCGGCTATAATACCAGCTTGACGCATTCCACCTCCGAGGAGTTTTCTGTTTTTTCGAGCTTTATCAATAAATTCTTTCGATCCAGCAAGTATAGAACCAACAGGGGCACATAGCCCTTTACTCAGACAAAACATAAGAGAATCGCAATTCTTAGCTATATTTTTAACATCGGTATTCAAAGCAGTAGCTGCGTTGAATACTCTAGCGCCATCAAGATGAAGAGGGATAGAGTGTCTAGTTGCGATTTTATAAATTTCACTCATTTCAGTCAAGCTCATAACAGTTCCATTTGATAATGCATTCTCGAGGCAAATAAGGCCAGTATCAGGGAAGTGAATATCTGAACCACGAATAGCGGAAAGAACTGCTTTGGCTGTAATGCTGTCATTATCACTTTTTACTGTTCTGAATTGAACGCCGCTTATTAAGGCAGCCCCTCCAACCTCATGTTCTACAATATGACAGTGCTCACCAAGGATTACTTCATCTCCTCGTTTTGTGTGTGTTAATATAGCAATCTGATTTGCCATTGTACCACTTGGAACAAACAATGCGGCTTCTTTACCAATTATTTCAGTTGCAATTTTTTCTAGTTTATTTACTGTTGGATCATCACGATAAACATCGTCTCCGACCTCTGCGAAAGACATGGCGGTTCGCATTTCATCAGTGGGCATGGTGACTGTATCACTTCTTAAATCTATATAACGCAATGATTTATCCTCCGAAAAATTAATTTGAATTACAAAATCATTATAACATATGAAATAATATATTTAAAAGTTATTAGTACAGAAGAAAAAATAAATTATTTATAGTAACATAAATGTTGACAGGAGGCGATTTAATGAAAACTATTAGAAAAAAAACAAATCTAGTTATTATTGGTGTGGTAATGCTTATATCAATTTCGTTCGGTGTCCTGAGTTATATTACAATCTCAAATTTGCTTAATGATACACTTGGCGAAGTAGGAATTAAGTCATTAGAGGGAACGCTGCATGAAGTGACAGTTGCGAATTTCGAGGCTGTAATTCAAAATATGTCATCCGAAGACCCGATATATATAGAAACCCAAAAAACCATGAATGAAGTTAGAAGAATTAATGGTATGAAGTACCTCTATACTATGTACGAAAAAGCTGGGAAATATTATTATTTGATTGATGGAATGGATATTAATGCTGATGATTTTAGTGCATTAGGTGATGAAGAAACTGAAGGCATTAGTGATAGTTTGAAAAGAGCCTTCGCTGGAACGGCGGTAAAAGGCGATTTTGACTTTACTAAAGAATTTGGGTGGACTTTTTCCTCTTATTTGCCTATAAAAAATAGCGATGGAGTTGTCATAGCTATTATGGGGGCAGATTTTGATGCTACTTCAGCAAATAAAGCTTTGGTTGGAAGTATTAATACGCTAATACTTATTTGCATAGTAATGATATTTTTAGGCTCAATTGTTTCAATGTTTTTTGCCGGACATTTATCAAGGCCATTAGCAGAGATGGAAAGAATTTTACGAAGAATTGAAGATGGTGACTTAACAAAGAAAGTTAGCATAAGGAAACGACGCGATGAGATTGGAAGGGTTGCAAACTCAATTAACAAAATGATATATTCATTAGATGACACGGTGAATGGCATTAATGATACAAGCTCGAAGCTAATTAACTATAGTGGTATAATTTATGACAAAACTTATGGAACAAAAGAGATTCTTAGCAAATTAGTTACATTAAACTCAGGGAATTTACTTGTAAATGAAGAAATCAGCAGAATGGTTGATGCCGCTGAAGGCGATATGAACGTTATTAAAAATGCTTCAGATTTACTAGTAAAAAACGCGGAAATTCTGTCTGGAATATCAGGAAATTTATCTAAAGCTGTTGAAACTGGAGAAGCATCAATTGGAAATGCAATCGAAATGATGGAAAAAGTGAATAACCTAAGAACTTCTTCTGAACATATCTATGTAGAACTAAAAGTAAATACTGAGAGTATAGGAAAAATAATCGATACTATACAGGGCATTGCATCTCAAACCAATCTACTTGCATTAAATGCATCGATCGAGGCGGCCCGTGCTGGTGAAGCCGGAAAAGGTTTTTCGGTAGTAGCTGATGAGGTTAGAAAGTTAGCAGAGAGTACAGCTGTCGCCACAAAAGAAATCGCTGAAATGATAAAAAGATTTGAGGTAGGAATAGCTCAGGTTATTAATGAAAGAAATGTTGAAAGTCAAGTTGTAGAAAAAACAGTTATATCAATTTCTAAGGTAAACGAAAGCTTTGAAAACATTATTAATGATGTAAATGGGAATTTGATAGTATCGAAGGACCTTGAAAATAGTAATAAAGAGCTTGCTTCTTCAATATCGGCACTAAACGAGATGTTTGGAGAAATTGTGACAATGGAAATACAGGGTACATTAGATATGAAAGTTACTTCTGAAAAAATAGGGGAAGTTAATGCAGCTTCTCATGAACTTGAAGTGCTTTCTGGAAAACTTAGTGAATTATCAGAAATACTTAAATCCAAAATTAATAAATTTGAACATTAAAAACGATATACAAAATATTACATTAATGATATAATCATACATGACCCGCAAGAAGTTATTTGTGATTGGTGGTATAAAGTGCTAAAATTTATAGTGATTTTTGCCGGGATAGCCTTAGGATGGGTATATTCCGGCTTTTTAATGTCAACAATTATTTTTGAGTCAATGGGTTATTTGTACTTTTATATAATTGTTTGGCTTTCTATTTTGAGTGTATCTAGCTTTTTTTACTTAAAAAAGAAATTGTTAATCTTAAAATTAATTTTATTATTTTTTTTAGGTATAGGGTTGGGGTTTATTGCATACTCTTATTCTGACTATGACCAAAATAGAATAATTGAAAGACTTTCAACAAATAATGGTCTTGAAAAAGTAAGCGTTTTGATTATAGATAAGATAAAAGATAGTAAGGATAGCAAATTATATTTAGTGTTACTTGAAAAAAATAACGTGAAGGCCTATCTATATGGAGTTGAAAACGATTTTTTGTCAGGTGTGGTGATAGAATGCAATTTATCAATATTGCCAAAAACAGAAAAACGTAATTTTGGAGATATGGATTATGCTGGATATATTGCCTCGCGTGGAATAAGGCTAAGGTTAATGGTTTCTGGATATATAAGTGTGAAAGAAGAAAATACCTTTAGCATATATACGATATTTCCATCTTTAAGACAAACACTAGAGAAAAGAATAATGAAAGTCATACCTGACAACACTGGGAATTTATTGGTTGCTATGATACTTGGAAATATGGATGCGGTTCCGGATGATATTGAAAAGGAATTTAGAATTACTGGTGTATCTCATATTCTGTCGGTTTCGGGACTTCATGTAACGTATATGTCGAATTTTACAGTATTCATTTTAGTATTTATTTTGCCGAAAAAAAAAGCACCTGTATATGCGGGAGTATTCACATTTCTTTACGTACTTCTAACTGGCGCGCAACCGCCAGCGATGCGTTCATTTCTTATGAGTATGTCGCCGAGAATTTTAAGAAGTATAGCACCTATTTCGCTAAAGAAAAATGCTGATTATGTTTCAGCTACAGGAATAGTAATGCTATTAGTAAATCCATATTTAATTCATGATCCTGGATTTTTGATTTCGTATTCATGTATATTTGGAATGAGTTATATTTCAGGGGATATACGAGAATGTATGGAGAGATTCACTAAAGGAAATTTTTCAAAATTAGTTGAAAGCTTTGCAACGTCTCTTGCAGCATGGATTGGAGCGCTTCCAGTAGTCGTTTGGTGTTTTGGGAGCATTTCATTTATTGGCATAATAATTAATTTGCCAATTATTCCACTGGCCGGAATCATAACAATTACAGGCATTTTGGGAATAATTTTGAGCTTTTTTTCTGAGGTGTTATCAACATTTGTATTGAAAAGATCTTCTTTCTTAATGGGAATAATAGTAGGCATTGTGAAGTTTTCTAGCCAAATTGGTGGTGTTGGAATTGCCCGCCCGCCTCTTATTATCTTTGCTATAGTAATGGCTTTTTTGTTGATTTTTATAAAAAGAATTTGGAAGCATTCAGGATTTAAGGCACTTAGTTTTGGACTTTCAGTGATATTGTTCTTTCAATTGATTTTTTTCATTTTTCCTATTTTTTCACTCAAAATTGACATTCTAAACGTTGGGCAAGGAGATGGGATACTAATTAAAGCACCGCTTGGAAAAAATATTTTGATTGATGGTGGAAGTGAGACAGAGTTTTTTTTGCCGATTTTAAAACATATAGGAGTGTTTGGAGTTGACAGCGTATTTATAACACACATGCACGCAGATCACTATCCAGGTGCGATTCAAGCAATTGAGGAGTATAAACCAAAACATATATATATGACATTTGCAATGAAAGATACAGAAATTGACAAAAAAATTATTAATATTGCTAAAAAATACGGTGGTAGGATAGGGTATCTTATCGCTGGCGATTTTGTAAATATTGGGGGAGTGGATTTTCAGGTTATATCTCCAAGTCAAGATGAATTGGAAGAAATGAATCAGGTAAGTCAGGCGGAAGTAGATTTGAACAAAACTAGTTTAGTAATGTTAATGAAATATAAGGAATTTAATGCGCTTCTAACGGGAGATACTACCATTGAAGAAGAAGAAAAGTACTTAAAATCCATAACTACGGAAGAACTAGATTTAATAAAAGTTCCACATCATGGAAGTGCATATTCCTCAGGGGAGACATTAGTTAAAAAAAAAGCAAAACTTGCAATAATTAGCGTAGGAAAGAATTTCTATGGTCATCCTTCAGACAAAACGATAAATAATTATGAATTAGCTGGCACAAGTATTTTGAGGACTGATAAAAATTGTGGTATAAGAGTAATTATTACAAAAGATAAAATGCAGATTTTCACTTCGAATTAATGTATAATCAAAAATGTGAATTAAGTTTAAAATAAGCATATAGAATGAGTATATAGAATGAGTATATAGAATGAGTATATAGAATGAGCATATGGAATGAGCATATGGAATGAGCATATGGAATGAGCATATGGAATGAGCTATAGAGTTCTTGATAGGGGGGGCAACATGAAAACCAAACAAATATTTAAGGAAATTGAAAATAATCCGCCACTTATTTCTTTGATTTATGGTGACGAACCTTACATTATGGATATTATCGAAAAAAAAATAGCTGAGCATTCTGATTTATCATTTATCGATATGAATCTTACAATATTTGAGGGGTCGGACTTTACTGTTGATGAACTTGAAAAAGTATGTATGACTTATCCTTTTGGATGTGAAAGAAGATTTGTATTGGTTAAAGAACCATATTTTCTAAAATCAAAGAAAAAGATAAATAATAGTTCTAATGAGAAAAATAAGGCTGAAGTTGATTGGGATACAATTGATGATGATGACGAAAAAACAGAAAAAACTGAGAATAATAATCCTGATATTGATATTTTCAATAAGATAATAGAAACTATTCCAGACACCACTTGCCTTTTCATTATGATGAAAGAAATTCCTGATAAGCGAAGAAAATATCTAGCTGAAATAAGAAAAAAAGGCAAGATATACGATGTTGAAAGACTAGATAAGAATGACCTATTAAATTGGACAAAAAAGAAATTTGATGATTCTCATAAAACTATAAATCCTTATGAACTCGATTATTTTGTGGAAATGACAGGCTATCTTGAAAAATCACTTAAAAAAAACTTGTATGATGTTGAAAATTTAATAAAAAGACTAATCAGTTTTATCGGAAACAAACATCATATTGATAAGGAAATGATAGCTTCTATAGCGCCAAGAAATCTGGAATTAGACATTTTTAAGATGACTGATGCTCTTTCTCTCGGCAACATATCTCATGGAATAAAGATATATGAAGATATGATTAAAGATGGAGAAGCAGCTATGAGAATTTTGTCCACAATAGTAAGTCAAATAAGAAGTGCCATTATTTGCGGTATGGCTGAAAAAAATCATGAATCTATTGAGATTATGAAAAAAAGAATTGGGTCTTACAGTGATTATTATGTAAAGATGAATTTAAAGAGAGCTAAGGCGCTAGGATTTAATAGACTTAGCAGAGCACTTGAGCGATGCATTGATGCAGAATACAGTATAAAAAGCGGTAGGATGCATGAAAAAATGGCGATGGAACTTCTATTTACTACACTTTTTGAGAGTTGAATTTTTGGCTCATAATAGAGAAAATATAGAGAATAAGAAAATTTTCAGAAGAAAATAAATAAAAATAGAAATAAAAAAATAAAGACCTGACATTAGTCAGATCTTTTATTTTTAAACAGCAGCGTTAAGTCTTCTTGTAAGTCTTGATTTTTTTCTGGAAGCAGCATTCTTATTGAGTGTGCCTTTTGCGGCAGCTTTATCGATAAGGCTGATGGACTTAACCAGCTGATCCTTTGCTTTCGCGAAGTCGCCGGCTTTCATAGCTTCCTCATATTTTTTTATCTGTGTCTTCAAGGAGGACATGATAATCCTATTTCTATGAGTCTTGAACTTGATAACCTTTATCCTCTTAAGAGCGGATTTAATATTTGCCAATGTCTTCACCTCCTTTGAACATTCAATGACAAATGTTATGATAACACAACAAAACATACATTGCAATAGAAATATCCTTTTAGCTGTGCTATAATGATTAAGATTTTTATAAAGTATTTAATAAAGGGGAAATGAAATATGGCCTCAAACAGGCAAGAATATATAAGGAACTTCTGTATTATAGCACATATTGACCATGGAAAGTCAACTTTGGCAGACAGATTAATTGAGAAAACTGGCGTTTTAACAAAGAGAGAAATGGAAGAGCAAGTCCTTGATAACATGGATTTAGAACGTGAAAGAGGGATTACCATTAAGCTTCAATCTGTTAGATTGGGATATAACGCGAAAGATGGAAATACGTACATTTTGAATCTAATAGATACGCCAGGTCATGTAGATTTCACATATGAAGTAAGTCGAAGTTTAGCAGCCTGTGAAGGTGCCATCTTAGTTGTTGATGCGACTCAGGGGATTGAGGCACAGACTTTAGCTAACGTGTATTTGGCACTTGATAATAATCTTGAGATTTATCCGGTAATTAACAAAATTGATTTGCCAAGCGCAGATCCAACATTGGTTAAAAAAGAAATTGAGGACGATATCGGGCTTGATACTTCTGATGCTGCTCTTATATCAGCGAAAGAAGGAATTGGAATAGACGAAGTTCTTGAAGGCATAGTTAAATTTGTGCCACATCCTACAGGGGATGAGGATGGACCACTTAAAGCACTTATATTTGATAGCTATTATGACACGTATAAAGGTGTAATTAGTTTTGTGAGAATAATTGATGGTTCGGTGAGAGTCGGAACAAAAATGCATCTAATGTCTAACGGCAAAGAATATGACGTGGTTGAAGTTGGAACACTTAAGCCTGGATTATCACCTTGTGAAGAACTTAAAGCGGGCGAGGTTGGTTATATTGCAGCAAGTATTAAAACAGTTAAGGATGTTCATGTAGGAGATACGATTACCGATGCAAACAACAAAACTGCTGAAGCACTGCCCGGTTATAGAAAAGTTACCAGTATGGTTTATTGCGGAATATATCCAGCAGACGGAGCAAACTACGATTACTTAAGAGATGCGCTAGAAAAACTCCAGTTAAATGACGCAGCACTTCTTTTTGAACCGGAAACTTCTGCAGCACTGGGATTTGGATTTAGAAGTGGATTCCTTGGACTTTTGCATATGGAAATAATACAAGAAAGGCTTGAGCGCGAGTTTAACTTAGATTTAATTACCACGGCGCCAAGTGTTATCTATCATATTACTAAACTCAATGGAGAAAAAATTGAGATTTCTAATCCGGCAAATTTACCTCCAATTGGAGAAATTGATTTTATGGAAGAGCCGATTATTTCTGCTTCGATAATGACTCCCGTAGAGTATATAGGGCCTATTATGGATCTTTGTCAAACAAGAAGAGGCACATATATTGAAATGGAATACCTCGAGGGAAAAAGAGCAATATTAAAATATGATTTGCCACTAAATGAAGTTATTTATGATTTTTTTGATGCTTTGAAATCAAGAACCAAAGGATATGCTTCATTTGACTATGTTTTAAAAGGCTACGCAAAATCAGATTTAGTGAAATTAGATATTCTCTTAAATACCGAGATTGTAGATGCACTTTCGTTTATAGTACACAAAGATAAAGCATATGCAAGAGGCCGCTCGATGGCCGAGAAATTAAAGGATGTCATACCAAGGCAACAGTTCGAAATCCCGATTCAAGCAGCTGTAGGAGCTAAGGTTATAGCTAGAGAAACTGTCAGGGCACTTAGAAAAGACGTTTTAGCTAAGTGTTATGGTGGAGATATTACTCGTAAGAAAAAGCTTCTCGAAAAACAAAAAGAAGGAAAGAAGCGTATGAGACAGGTTGGCTCAGTTGAATTACCACAGGAAGCATTTATGTCAGTGCTTAAGCTAGATGACTGAGAAAAAGGCGGGTTCGCTGCATTTCTCCTATAAGTAAATGCTAATTTATAGATAGATTGAAGTCTTACGAAACTTTACATCTCCGACTACGAAATCACATGGAGTAATTCTAAATGAGTCTGAATTTCAAAACTATGCGTCCTGCATTCGAACATTGAAATTCTCGGCATCCATGCCTCTTTTCTGTTTATAATTACTATTGTTAAGATTTCGAGGCTTTGATGAATAAGTTTCTTAAAGATTTCAATGTATTCTCTAATTTTTAAGTATTTACTTATAAAACAAATGATGCGAAGGCGCTTCTAAATATATATTTAAAATTGAAATGAATTTTTTCTTACCGCCGTAATTTCACATGTGCATGGCTTTGCGGTTTTGAAAAAAGCAAGCGTTCATATATAAAAAAACAGGAAAGAATAGACAATGTTTAGCTGCTATAACATATAAAACAATATATCTCGACAATAAACGAGAGAAAGGAAAATAATCCAACCACCTAAAAAGGATAATTGGATTATACGTGAGTTATGGATACCAATGAATTGATATTAAGAATAGCTGAAGTGCTAGAAAAACAGGCAACATACCCACAGTGGGACTCTATAATTCAAGTGTTTTCAGTGATTGCTGCATGGATTACTATTGTTTTTCTTCTAGTCGAACGCAAAAATAAAGAGCGACCTTATCTTCAAGTTTTCTTTGAATTAGTTAGGTCGTCGCTTGCTTGCATTGTCATTAGAAATGTTGGTGATTGCCCTCTTGAGGTTACGGCAATAAGCTTCAGTGAAGAATTTGTTAAGCAACTTCCGAATAAAACTCAAGAACGCATTATAAAATTACACAATACGAAAATTAAAATATTCCCGAAGCGCTATTATGTATTTTCATTAGACATTAGCACAGGAACCATTCTCGAAGAATATGAGACGAAAAGTGTCACCATCGATTATAAATATAGAAAACTGGGTAAATACAGTAAATCATATAAAGAACAATCAATAATCGATTTCACACAATATGCTACTATGCTTATTTATATTTCAGAAATCGATGAATTGAAAAGTAGCGTTGATAATCTTATAAGTGAGGTAAAAGATATAAAGAAACTTATACCTTCCACAAAGATAGGTGATAATTGTGTTTTAAAGATTTCTGAATAGATCGAGTTTACATATTGTTATAAAGAAAGACCGACCACTACAAGCACTCACGCTTGAATGTGACTGGTGTTTTTTTTGCACGCATTCGTCAGATAATACACAGGAGGGAATATGCTACATTTGCCATTGAGAACAGTTGAATTTATTTTAAATAAATTTGAAAAAGAATTAGAGAAATATTCTATTGAAATCTTCAAAATTGATAAACTTCAAAAGTGTATCGTTATTGAAGATTCCTTGGTCTTATTCGTTGGTATAATGGAGTCGAAATTTCCTTTATGTGTTAATTTTGAAGAAATGTACGGTTGGACAAGGAATAATGAACATATGGATTTTCCTAACCACAATACAATATATTATGAGCTGTACATAGAAGAATTGACATACAATGCACTTGGCTTCAAATACAATCACTCTAAGTTCACCAGAGAATTAGAAGCTCATACAAATATTAATCACCTTGGGTTAGATATTGTATATAAGAAATTCAAGGGCTATACACGACTATATTGGGCTCCGGATAGAGAAACTTTGGTAGAGCAAATTGATAGAGAGATTCCTAAACTACGACTTCATGAAAGATATGAATCTTGGGAAGGTGTTGAATACAATTTTATCATTATGAAAATGAATACAAACAGTGAACTTGAAGACTATAAATATGCTGTTGCCTATAGCACATCAAAGCCTCATTCTTACATATTGGCAAGAGGTAAAGAATGGATAGAAAAAGGAATTCGTGGCGGCGATTTTAGGGATGGTGGATTTACATCTGCTTTTGATAGCTGGAAAGGAACAAAGAGACAATTTAGATTAGAAAATTATTTTGAGTATTTTTCTTTACAGAAAACCTTTAGAGAGAAAGATGAAGTTTGGAGATATGCAGATAAAGTTCTTGAACAAGCATATAAAGGCGATTTCAAAAATGTTCAATATGCTGGTTATACACGCCCAGAAAACAAATGGAAATCAGAAGAGATTGTTTATAATATTGTAAAAAAGCATTACAAACAGCATAACGTAATATATCAACATCGACCATTCTTTTTAAAATCGGATATTGGAGGACAGATGTCTTATGATATTTATATTACGGGTTTAAGTATCGCTATAGAATATCAAGGTAAACAACATTTTGAGCCGGTGGGATTTTTTGGTGGGGAAGAAAATTTCAAAAGAACTGTCGAAAGAGACATTCTAAAAAAAGAACTAAGTATTAAACATAAAGTAAAACTTGTATATGTTAATTATTGGGAAAATATTTCTCCGGAACTAATCATTACAAAAATAAACGAGGCTCTTTAGTAGAGAAGAACTCGTTTATTTTATCATTTTATTTATTTGATTTAGTGCCATTACAAGTTTTACATAACATTTAACAACTTTCTGCTGTTGTTTTTCCGTCTTTTATCCAGGATACAATATTTTCGCTAGCTATTTCATTAAATGCAAAATGTTCCGAGCATTTAATACAAATACATTTTTGTCTTTCATAGGCTTGATTTTTCATTTTTTCATCAAAAACTCGGATGCTTAATTATTTTTATTTTCCACTAATTAGATATTCATAAATACCTTTTGGGTTAGTGACATGATCAAATTGATGTAATTCAGAAATTCTTTTTTCTAAATCATTTGGGTTGTATGAATTATCTTTGAATTCATTATATAGTATCCCCCAAGGTACGGTTTTCATTATTTATTCACATCCTTTTGTTTAATTACGATTCTAACGTATTTGTTTTTACCAACAATAGAACCTTCTTTATCTTTAATGAGTCCATATTTTTTGATTGGAACAGGTTCTTGATTCCTTATGTCATTTGAGCTGATTATTTCAAATTGTTCTGGATTATACTTATTTATAAATGTAATAGGTACACCGATAGTTTCATAGTAATCCATTGGAATCTCCGAAATTTTATCAATGTTAATCGCATCATTTATCCTTTGTTTTGTTGTTACTAACACGGAAACCGAACCCGTTACGTTTTTGTAGGCTTTTTTTACTTGCAAATTTAATGAAAACGATAAACTGATGCACTATATTATAGGTAAAGGTGAAGACGAAATATAAAATATGATAAAAATTGACAGTCGCACAGATGGAATGTATAATTTGGAATATAAGGAGGTTGGATTACTTTTTTAGGACTTCATTGTTAATGATTGAGGAACAAGACATAAATTCGCAAGATATAAATTTTAGCTAGGAGTATTTATATGAAAAAACGCATTTTTTTAGTATGTTCAGTAATTGCTGTATTAGTTATTTCTTTAGGAGTGTATGCTTTTGCCGATAAAGTTTTTTTTCCAGAACCACCGAGAAATTCTGATGTTCCTGCTGATGCAATATGGGATAGTGAAACGGGAGGGTATATAAATGGTGACTATAAGCTTGACCCAAAGACAAACACTTATAACAATATTAAAAATGTACCTGGCGAGAATGATGTTGAAGTTCTAGCTGTTGATTGGGTGAAATCACACGAAAACAGCACCAAGCCTTTAGATATTGCTTTGATAAAATGGTACAAATACTCATTGACTTTGAATTATGATATATATAGGTCAGATATAAACAATTATGCTAAATATGATGGATTCAAAGACATAATAAATGAAATTGGAATTACGAACTTACCAGAAATGATTAATATGGTAAATGATAGTTTGTGGGGAGAATTCATGATTCAAGGGGTACAATACTTAATGAATACGAAAAAGATTGAACGTGTAGGTCAATCAAAACCAGAACGTGAAGCATGGCTGAAAACATTAAAAAATAAATTATCAGAACTTAAAACAAAAGGAATCAAGTATGAGGAAGTTGGTAATTTAGGGATGTTTTCTGTTCCATATATTTTAGATAGTCTTAACTCAAAAGATCAAAATGCATCAGAAATTCTATCGGGTCTATTAGATAAATATGACGGAATGGAATATAATTCGTTAAAAACTAAAGATGCTAATTGGTGGAAAACTTGGTCCGATAAACATTCTACTGATTTAAAGTCTGTAAAGAAATTTGTTGTAGCATATTCAAACTAATGGGAATTTGAGTATTTTTATTTGAGATTCAAAAACAAAAAGCATCAACCCGATTAATTTCACTTGATGCTTTTTTTATATTATCCAATGCAATATATACTTGACAAATAGAAAATTAAATATTACAATATGAAATATAGGAGGTGTCTGATTTGAAAAACAAAAAAATCAAAATTGCAAGAATTGAATGTGACCTTTCTCAGGAAGAATTAGCCGAGAGGGTTGGTGTAACAAGGCAGACCATAGGACTAATCGAATCTGGTAATTATAATCCTTCGCTAAAGCTATGTGTGGAAATTTGTAAGGCATTAAATAAAACATTAAACGATTTATTTTGGGAGGTAGAAAACAATGAATACAGAAAAGATGTATAAGGAAACTAAATTATTATTAATAATATCAATTATACTAGGTGTTGCACTTTTAGCGACTGGTGCGGTTTTGAGTTTTATTAAACTTGATTTTTTTATAAATCTAAAAGGATTTGTTGGCTTATCATTTTTGCCATTCGCTATGGCTTTGATTAGTTTTATAAGGCTTTATACACTAAAGCGAAAACCAGAAAAGATGAAAGAAATTATTACTATTGAGAATGATGAGCGCCTTGTTTCAATAAAAAATCAAGTAGATGCAAAGTCTTTTAGGGTGCTTCAAGCAATTTTGTTCTTAACATATATGGGATACACGCTAATAATTCCAGCTGACATTTTTGAAACAGTTGGTTGGTGGATTATTTTAGGATTGCTATTTGTGTCCTTTGTATTACAAGCGATTTTTAGAGTTAAAGCAGAAAAAGAGGAATAGGCGGTGATTTTTTGGGATTAGGAGTTTATATTCATTTTCCGTTTTGCGTCTCTAAGTGTGATTATTGCGATTTTGCTTCATATGGTAAAGATAAATGGCCATGCAGTTTTGATGATTATGTAGATTTAGTTGTAACAGAATGGAAAGAATACGTTGAGAATAGCATATCGAAAAATGACAACGTTAAAACAAACGTAGAGATAAGTAATCAATCAAAAAATGAAGTAAATGCTGTACTTAGCGAATATGTAATAAATGCAGATTTTAATTTTAATGAAGCCTTAGTATCAAAGAGTATTTCCAGTGTTTATTTCGGTGGTGGTACGCCAAGTCTTTTGCCAGCTAAACTTTTAAAGAAAATATTGGATGAAATAAGCCCGTATTTATCATGTGACTCTGAAATTAGCATCGAGTGTAATCCAGGAACCATTGATAAAGCGAGATTGATCGAATATAGGGAAGCTGGCATTAATAGGCTAAGCATAGGAGTACAGGCGGCTCAGGACAAAATATTAAAAAAACTTGGGCGAATCCATAAGTTCATCGATTTCAAAGAAACTGCCAAGTCTGCAAAAGAAGCAGGGTTTGAAAATATAAGTGCTGATATAATGTTTGGATTACCCGAGCAAACAATGGCTGATTGGGA
>CAYZED010000001.1:27347-62774 GCA_964477445.1 uncultured Clostridiaceae bacterium
CGGTAAGAGAAATTATTAAACTTGGAGTTCATCATGTATCTGCCTATGGTCTGAAAATTGAAGAAGACACAGCATTTGATAGATATGTTTCGCAGGGGACTTTAAACTTACCGGATTCAGATCTTGAGCGTGAAATGTATCATAGAGTTTGCAAAATGATGTCCGATGAAGGATTTGTCCAATATGAAATATCGAATTTCTCAAAACCAGGATTTGAATGTAGACATAACATAAATTATTGGGAGTCAGGAGATTATGTTGGACTAGGAGTTAGCAGTCACTCGAAGTTGGGGAATATAAGGTTCTGGAATAAGCGAAACTTTCACGAGTATGAGATGGATTTAAAAATGTCAAACACGCTGAATAACTTCGATAAACTACCTATAGATGGATTCGAAGTATTAGATGAAAACGAAAGAATTTTTGAGAGGCTTATTTTATCGCTACGATTAAATAGGGGGCTTAATATTGCTGATTTTAAAAAAGAATTTGGTGGGGGCGAGTATTTAAAAATTGAAGCTGTAATAGAAAAAAATATTAAAGCGGGATTGCTAGAAATTATTGAAAATAGATTGGTGTTTACTGAGCGAGGAAGGGATTTATCAAATCAAGTTTATTTGGATTTTATAACTTGAAAAATATATTCAGATTTTACTTGAAAATATATTCGTATTTTTCGCTTGACAAATATATCGGCGTGCGATATATTTGTATTACGACAGACGATATAACGTTAGGTGAAATAGCGTGACACGATATAACATGGTTCGATATAAAAATATTTAGGAGGATAACATATGGGACCAATAATTTCCATCAAAAATGTAAGAAAAGAATTTAAAGAAACCATTGCGTTGAAGAATCTTTCATTTGATGTGACGGAGGGAGAAATCTTTGGTTTTCTGGGACCAAGCGGAGCAGGAAAGACCACCACTATTAAGATTTTGACTTCGCAATTAATTCAGACTTCTGGAAACGTTGAAGTTTTCGGTAAAGAAATTGGTACAAACAAACATGAGTTATTTAAAAATATTGGTGTTTTGTCAGATACCAGTGGCTTATATGAAAGACTTTCAGTGTTTGATAATTTGAAGATTTTCGCTGATATATATGGGGTAGGAACGAATGAAATTTATGAAGTTCTTGAAAAAGTTGAATTAACAAAAGAAGTGAAAAAAGACGCGAAAAAACTTTCTAAAGGGATGAAGCAACGTTTAATGTTGGCCAGAGCTGTTATCCATAAGCCTAAGCTACTTTTTTTGGATGAGCCGACTGCATCTCTTGATCCGGGGATTACTCTCGAAATACATAATTTGCTTCGTGAATTAAATAAAAATGGAACAACGGTTTTTTTAACTACTCATAATATGGAAGAAGCAGATAAGCTTTGTGATAGAGTTGCATTCCTTAACGAAGGAGAGATTGTGGAGCTAGGGGAACCAAAGAATCTTAAGTTAAAATATGCGACTGATGAGATTTCAATTTTGACCAGAAAAGAAAAAAGAGAATTTGTTTTAAAAAACGAGCCATTTTCGGCGGATATAGTTTCAGAATTAATAAGAGAAAACGATTTGCTCAGTATACATTCGATAGAACCAAATCTTGAAGAAGTATTTTTAAAGCTTACAGGGAGGGGATTATAATGGAAAACACATTTTTTGAAATTTCGCCGAGAAGAATTAAAGCTCTTTTAGTTAAAGAGTTAAAGGATTTGTTGAAGAATGTCAACTACTTAGTCATGGCAGCTCTTCCCCTAGTGATATGCATTATTTATACTCAGATTTTTAAAGGTATGCCGGGTAATGGTAGCGCTGAAACCACAGCGGTTTTTGTATTGAATCTTTGTCTTAGTATGAATTTAGTACTTGTTTCTGCATTCATTATAGGTATGTCGGTTGCAGAAGAGAAAGAAAAAAACACATTGAGAACGCTAATGCTCTCAGCCGTAACGCCTTTCGAGTTCTTCTTAAGCAAAGGGCTGATTACACTAGTTATTACTGTAATTACAAATACAATTATGTATTTTGTAGTTGGACTAAGTGTTTCACATTTGCCTTTTTATCTATTCGTAACTACTTTATGTAGTTTGTGTTTGATTGAACTCGGAGCAGTTATTGGAATTGTTTCAAAGAATCAGATGGCCACAGGAACAAATGGTATGCCTTTGTATTTTATATTTCTCTTTATACCTATATTTGCATCAATAAACAAAGTTTTCGAAAGTATTGCAATATATTTGCCTACATATAATCTTTCGCTCCTTTTAGAAAGAGATTTGTTAGGAAGCATAATAAAAAGCACACCGATTTTTAATTTTTCTGTGATTCTTATTTGGATAGTTTTATCGGGAATAATTTTTGCTTATTTTTATAAGAAAAAAGGATTGGATTAGGATTGTGAGAGTGGGTGATTTAGATGCCGATAGGAAATGAAAGAGGCCCTTTGACTGAGGCTGTTTATTATATACTTCTTTCTCTTCTTAAACCAATGCATGGATATGGGATAATGCAATATGTAAAAGAGCTAAGTAAGGGAAGGCTTAATTTAGGAGCAGGAACACTTTACGGAGCAATGAATTCTTTGGTAGAAAAAAATTGGATAACTGTATTGCCTGAAGAGTTGGGAGAAAGAAAAAAAGAGTATCTTATAACAGAGATCGGGAAAGAGGTACTCCAGGATGAAATAGTAAGATTGAGAGAACTCCTATCAAACGGAGAGCAAATTACCGGGGTAGGGGGTGTAATTAGTGATAACAAAAATTAGGAAAATATTTTTTGATTACGAGAGAGAAGAAGAATGGCTAAATAGAATGGCTGATAACGGACTAGCTTTTGTTAATTATTCACTTTTTACTTATACTTTTGTTGACGGAAAACCTGGAGAATATCTATACAGGATCGAATTTCTAAAGAATCATCCGAGCCATAATGAAAGCGCAGGATATTTTGAATTTCTCAAAGAAACAGGAATAGAAGTTATCTCAACATGGTTTAAATGGGTATATTTTAGAAAAAAGAAATCAGAAGGATTATTTGACTTGTATTCGGATTTTGAATCAAAATCAGCTCATTATAAAAGAATATTAAATATATATAATTTTGGAGGTTGGTTAAACATAATTATTGGATTTATTAATCTTAGTATTTTTATTGTTGAGGCATTATTTTCTTCTGGGGAGTTGCCAACAATTAACCTTTTGTGTTCATTAATAAACATAGGCGTGGGTAGTTTACTTATTAAACTAGCGGTTAGACTAGATAAAAAAATAAAAAAACTTGAAGACGCAAAAAATTTGTCTGAATACTAGAAAAACAAAGATAGACGGAGCTAATTCGATTTAGTTCCGTTTTTTTAACCCTGAAGGTCAAAGAAAGTCAAAATCAAACTTTGATAACATTTTTTCAATATGGTATAAATAGAGTATGAGGAAGGTCAAAGAAAGTCAAAGGCAAAAAACAAAGAGACTTAGACGCATTGCAATAATTTATCAAGACTTGAATGAATAAAATCAAAATAAAAAATATTAAAAACCATAATTAAAGGAGGAAAAGAATATGTTTAGTTTAATACCATATTCAAAGAAAAATAACAGCGTAGCATCAGTTTTCGATGACTTTGAAAGGAGCTTCTTTAATAGTTCTTTGTTCTCAAATAGTTTTTTTAGAGAACCATTTGCTTTAGAAATGCAAATGAAATCTGATATTAGGGAAACTGATAAGGACTATGTCATTGAATCTGAAATTCCAGGAGTAAAAAAAGAAGAAATTAGCGTAAAATATGAAAACAAAACTTTGATAATTTCCGTAAATAGAAATGAAGAAGTAAATGAAGATTCAAATGGATATATAAGGAAAGAACGAAGAATTTCAAGTCAAAGCAGAAGTTTTATGATTCCAAAAATTAAAGAAGATGAAATATCCGCAAAACTTGAAGATGGGGTGCTAAGAATAACATTGCCTAAGCTTGAAGTGGCTGAGAATAATAGATTGAACAAAATCGAAATACAATAAAATAGAAAAAAACCACACCGCGGAAGTTGTAGTTATAAAGTAAAAAATAGCAAAATATATTGACAAAAGCTCTCCGTGGTGATATTTTTTAATTAGAGTTAGCACTCGAACGTGTTGAGTGCTAACAAAATTATGTGGGGGCGATTAAATGGGAATGGATGATAGGAAGTGGATGATACTACAAGCCATAATTGAAGACTATGTCAGCACAGCTGAGCCAGTTGGTAGTAGAACCATTTCTAAAAAATATGTCACCGATGTCAGCCCGGCCACAATTCGAAATGAAATGTCTGATTTAGAAGATTTAGGTTATATAGAACAACCACACACATCCTCTGGAAGAGTCCCTTCTGATAAGGGTTATCGGATGTATGTAGATAAAATAATGGAAAAAAAACAAAATCTTCCAGAGTCAAATGAGGTTTTGTTAAATGAATTTAAGGAAACACTTGGTGAAATTAATAGGTTAGTTAAGCACGCATCTAGGTTATTATCAAATATGACCTCATACGCATCCTTTATTACTTCACCACACTTTAAAAAAAATAGACTCCAAAAAATACAGTTAATTAAGGTTGCGAGAGGAATGATTTTGGCAGTAATAATTACAGATGCTGGGATCGTAAAAAATAGTACATTAAGAACGTTTTTTGATATTGAAGACGAAAAAATAGATCAGTTGACTTCCATTCTTAACAGGAATCTTATTGGAAAAGATATTGAAGATATGGTCGACATTGATTTTAGCGGATTTGTTATGAATAATCCGATTTATGAAGAGTTATTAGAACAAATTATGCCAGAACTTTTACATACATTAATTTTTTCAGACAGCATGGAAATATATAGCAATGGAGCAGCTAATCTTCTCAGCCTCCCAGAGTATGCTGACGTAGGAAAGGCAAGAAGTTTCTTCAATATGTTAGAAGATAATGAAGAGTTAAACAAGATAGTAAACCTCAGTGGAGACGATGTTAATGTAAAGATAGGAACAGAAAATACGATTGAACAGCTTAAGGATTGCAGCCTTATAACAGCTACATATAAATTAGATGGAAGAATGATAGGCGCTATAGGCGTAATTGGTCCTAAGAGAATGGAATACTCAAAGGTTATTCATATAGTGGATAGAATGACAAAGAATCTAACGGAAATACTTAGTGGGCTTTTAAAGGAATAATACCTTTGAAATAGATAAATGATTGTCAAAATAATTTATAAAGGTGGTAAAAAATGAAGAAAGAAAAAGAACATAGAGAAAAAGTAAAAGAAAAACTTTTCGAGCATGAGATTTTTGAGGAGAACATCGAAGGTAATTCTGAAGAAAAAAAATCAGACAGCACTTATGCAGATGAAGAAAAGAAACTCGTAGATGAAGTGGATGAACTAAAAAAAACATCTGAAGATAATTATAATAAATTCCTAAGAATGCAAGCTGATTTTGATAATTTCAGGAAACGTGTTTCTAAAGAAAAGGAAGATATATACCAATTAGCACTCGAAGGAATCATGAAAGACTTAATGCCTGTTGTAGATAATTTGGAGAGAGCAGCGGCAAGTTTTGTATCAGAGGGACTAGAGCAGAAGTACGTAGATGGGCTAGAAATGGTGATTAAACAATTATCTGCGACACTACTTAAGAATGGACTAAAAGAAGTTGACACAACGATAAGCTTTGATCCAAATTTTCATCATGCTATTATGCAGGAGCCAGGTGACGAGGATGATAAAATAACAATGGTTATGCAAAAAGGTTATACACTAGGTAGTAAGGTAGTTAGACCAGCAATGGTTAGGGTTTCAGTAAAAAATTAAAAACTCATAAATAAATATAATTTTATATATGAATTTAAAAAAAGAAAAACAAAATAACAATAGAACAAAAATATCATGTTAACTAAAATTTAGGAGGAAACAAAAATGGCAAAAGTAATAGGTATTGACCTTGGAACAACAAATTCATGTGTAGCAGTTATGGAAGGTGGAGAACCGATAGTAATTCCTAACGCTGAGGGCGCAAGAACGACTCCTTCAGTTGTTGCTTTCACAAAAACTGGAGAAAGACTAGTCGGTCAGGTCGCAAAAAGACAGGCAGTTACTAATCCTGATAGAACAGTAGTATCAATAAAAAGAGAGATGGGTACTGGACATAAAGTAACAATTGATGACAAACAATACTCACCTCAAGAGATTTCGGCTATGGTACTTGGAAAACTTAAACTTGATGCTGAAGCATATCTTGGAGAGACAGTTACTCAAGCGGTAATTACGGTTCCAGCTTACTTTAGTGATAGCCAAAGACAGGCAACTAAAGATGCAGGAAAAATTGCTGGGCTTGAAGTTCTTAGAATTATAAATGAACCTACAGCAGCTTCGCTTGCATATGGGCTAGATAAAGAACATCACCAAAAAATTCTAGTATTTGACCTTGGTGGAGGAACTTTCGACGTTTCTATACTCGAACTTGGAGATGGGGTATTTGAAGTACTCTCCACAAACGGAAACAATAGACTTGGGGGAGACGATTTTGATCAAAAAGTAATGACATGGATGATTGATGAATTCAAAAAATCCGATGGAATAGATTTAAGAAATGACAAAATGGCTGTTCAAAGACTTAAAGAAGCAGCTGAAAAAGCAAAGGTAGAACTTTCAGGAGTTCTTCAGTCTTCAATTAATCTTCCGTTTATTACAGCAGATGCGTCAGGTCCAAAACATATGGATTTAACACTCACAAGAGCTAAATTCGATGAACTTACTCAATCGCTAGTTGAACAGACACTTGAACCTACACGAAAAGCATTGTCAGATGCTGGTTTATCACCTGATGATTTAGCAAAAATAATTCTTGTTGGCGGAAGTACTAGAATACCTGCAGTTCAAGAAGCTGTTAAAAAAATCACAGGCAAAGAAGCATTTAAAGGAATAAATCCAGATGAATGCGTAGCAGTTGGAGCGGCTATTCAAGCAGCAGTTTTAACTGGAGAAGTTAAAGACGTTCTTTTACTTGACGTAACTCCACTTTCACTTGGTATTGAAACATTGGGCGGCGTTTCCACAAAATTAATTGAAAGAAATACTACGATTCCGACAAAAAAGAGTCAGGTATTCTCTACAGCTGCAGATGGACAGACTAGTGTTGAAATTCATGTGCTTCAAGGCGAGAGGGAAATGGCAGGTGGAAATAAGACTTTAGGTAAATTCCAATGAACAAGTATTCCTTCAGCGCCAAGAGGAATTCCACAGATTGAAGTTACTTTTGATATAGATGCTAATGGTATCGTTCACGTAATGGCAAAAGATCTTGGAACTGGAAACGAACAAAAAGTAACAATTACAGCAAGTACAAATCTATCAGATGATGACATTAAGAAAGCTGTACAAGAAGCTGAAAAATTCGCAGCTGAAGATAAGGCAAGAAAAGAAGAAGTAGAGATTAGAAATCAAGCGGATACACTTATTTATCAGACCGAAAAACAATTAGCAGATCTAGGAGACAAAATAGAGGCGGATGATAAAGCAAAAATTGATGGAGCTTTGAATGAATTAAAAGAAAAAGTAAAAGGCACAGATAATGAAGCAATTAAAGCATCAACTGAAGAACTCACAAAGGTGTTCTATGAAATTTCATCTAAGTTATATCAACAAACTGGAGCAGAAGGCGCACCAGGAGCTGAAGGATTTGATCCGAATATGGCACAAGGTGATCCAGGAAATCAAGGAAATAACGGAAATGATGGAAATGATGGAGAAAATGTTAACCCAAACTATAAAGTAGACTAGAATAAACTAGACTAGAATAAACTAGACTAGAATAAACTAGACTAGAATAAACTAGACTATACTAGTATTTACTAACATAAATACTAGTATGAAAGCTAAAATAAATAAGGCAAACTAATAATATTTGCTTTAAGTAGACTATTTACAGGATTTCAGTTAATATAAGTAGGATAATATAAGAAGCAAGAAGTATTAAATTGCGTTACGTATTAAACATAACGCAATTTAGTATATTTGGCCGCGGGTTACCGTTCGGCCTATTGCGGTTTACGGAGGTTTTAGAAATGGCAAATAAGAGAGATTACTATGAGGTGCTGGGTGTAGCAAAGGGTGCTTCTGAAGCTGATATAAAGAAGGCTTACCGTCAAATGGCGAAGAAATACCATCCAGACCTTAATCAAGGAGATAAAACTTCTGAATCAAAATTCAAAGAAGTAAATGAAGCCTATGAAGTACTCGGCGATAAAGATAAAAAAACTAAGTATGATCAGTTTGGTCACGCAGGCGTTGATCCTAATTTTGGCGCTGGAGCTGGTGGTCGGGGTGGTTATAGTGGTTTTAATGGCTTTGATGATTTAGGAGATATCTTTGACATGTTCACCGGTGGTGGTGGGTTTGGTGGAGGTAGCAGAAGAAAAAATGGTCCCACGAAGGGGCCAGATATTGACTTAGAGCTTGAAATTGAATTCAATGAAGCTGCTTTTGGCGTAAAAAAAGAGATTCATATTAATAGAAATGAAGTTTGTACAGAATGTAAAGGTTCTGGCGCGAAAGCTGGTACACCTGTTGAAACGTGTAAAGCATGTAATGGTTCTGGAGAAGTTCGTTTTGCACAAAACAGCATTTTTGGAAGAACGATAAGTGTACGACCTTGCGAAGAATGTGGTGGAGAAGGTAAAAAAGCCAAAGAAAACTGCCCTACTTGTTATGGAAAGAAACTTATTAGAAAAAGCAGAAAAATTACTATTGACGTACCTGCCGGTGTTGATAGTGGGATGATAATGCCACTCAGAAACGAAGGTCATGCGGGTAGCAAAGGTGGCCCGAATGGTGATGTAAACATACATTTTAAAGTTAAAGCCTCAAAGATTTTCAGAAGAAAAGATATGGATGTCTATGAAGAGGTTAATTTAAGTATAACCCAGGCAGCCCTTGGGGCAGAGATTAAAGTACCGACTCTTGAAGGAACGGTAGATTATGTAATACCTGAAGGAACTCAAACTGGAACTAATTTCAAATTAAAATCAAAAGGTATACCTAGCGTTAGATATGCTAACCAACGTGGAGATTTATATTTCACTGTTAAAGTAGAGACTCCAAAGAAACTTAGCGAAAGTCAAAAAGAAATTTTGAGAAGTTTCGCAGCAACCATTGGTGAAGGCAAAAAGACTGATGACAAAGGATTTATGGGTAAAGTGAAAGAAGCTTTCACAAAATAAAAAAAATTCATATAAGAAAATTGATTTTAAGACAAGGAATAATTCATGAAATATATAGAAATAACAGTACTTACCACGACTGAAGCGTCTGATGCAATATCCGAGATGATGTATAGCGAAGGTGCAAAGGGTGTAAATATTGAAGATCCAAATGATTTTATAATGTTAAATAAAGATCCGAACAGCTGGGATTATGTTGAAGAAGAGTTGATAGCGAAGCTTGGTGATGATGTTAAAGTTAAGGGCTATTTTTCCGAACTTGATTATAACAAAGAGTTTTTGAATGATTTAAAGTCAAGAATAGAAGAATTGGCTGGATTTGGTCTGGATGCTGGGAAAAAGACTATTTTAACACTAGAAGTAGATGAAGAAGATTGGGCAAATGCTTGGAAGAAATATTATAAACCAATAAAAATGGGTGAGAGATTAGTTATTAAACCAAGCTGGGAAGAATATATTGCACAAGCTGACGAATTAGTAATTGAACTTGACCCTGGAATGGCTTTTGGAACTGGTACACATGAAACTACTGCTATGTGCATGAAACTTATAGAAAAATATGTAAAAAACGGCATGGAAGTATTTGATGTCGGTTGTGGTTCAGGAGTTTTAGGTATTGCTGCCTCAAAAATGGGTGCAAATAAAGTTATTTGTGTTGATATTGATACAGTGGCATGTAGAGTTGCCCAAGAAAATGTTGAAATTAATAGCGTTGAAAAAAATACTAGTGTAATTTGTGGTAATTTGCTCGATGTGGTTTCAGAAAAAGCAGATGTGGTTATAGCAAATATAATTGCAGACATAATAATTTCTTTTTCCGATGATGTAGAAAAATTTATGAAACCTAATGCAGTGTTTATTTCTTCGGGTATAATAAAAGATAGAAAAGAAGATGTTTTAGATAAATTTTTGAAAAAAGGTTTTAAAGTATTAGAACTTTTAGAGGAAGGGGAATGGTGTGCCATTGCGGTGACCATTTAACAATATGAATAGATTTTTTTTCGATAAAGATACGATTATTTATGACACTGTGGCTTTAGAGGGTGACGATGTTCAGCACATAATAAAGGTTTTAAGATTTGAAATTGGTGACAAAATTATACTCTGCGATGGAGCTGGATTTGACTACCTATGTATAATTAACTCTATTGAAAAGAACACTATTAATTTTAGTATTCTAGAAAAAAACAAAGCTTTAAGCGAGCCTGAAATTGAGATTACTTTATTTCAAGGTATTCCAAAGGGCGAAAAAATGGAACTTATAATCCAAAAATGCGTTGAGCTAGGTGTTAATAAAATTGTACCTGTTTCTATGACACGTTGCGTAGTAAAAATCGATAATGAAAAAGAGGGAAAAAAGAAACAAGAACGATGGCAAAAGATAGCGAGAGAAGCAGCGAAGCAGTGTGGTCGTGGGATTATTCCAGAAGTAACGTTGCCTTTAAATTTCAAGTCAGCATTAGAAAAGTCAAGAGAAACAGCCCTTCGAATTTTGCCATATGAAAAAGAATATGACAAAGAAAATGGGTTAAAGAATGTATTAAAGTCAGCTCTTAAAGAAAATAAAAATCTGAAAAGTGCAGCAATATTGATTGGCCCTGAGGGTGGGTTTGACTTAAAAGAAGTTGATATGGCAATAGACTCAGGTTTTAAAACTATAACGCTTGGTAAACGAATATTGAGAACTGAAACGGCGGGTTTTGTGGCTATATCTTGCCTCATGTACGAATCAGAAGAGATGTAATAGAAAAGTATATTAAAGATAAAATATTTTAAGTAATATCGTAGTATTAAAATATCGTAGTATTAAAATATCGTAGTATTAAATATTTAAGGAGCGGCTTAAAATGAACCAATTAAAAGAAAAATTACCTAAACCAATAGGTGAATATGTAGTTGGAATCATGAATCTGGATTTTGAATATGAACATGAACATGAACATGAAAATGAATATGAAAATGAACATGAAAATAGAATCGAAAAAAGGAAGATACCGCTAACTGTTTTCTATCCTTCTGATAGTGATGAGGGGAAAAATAGTATAGAACATCTAACTTCAGAAGTATATGAAATGCTTTTTGTAGCTTTTGAAAATATGAAATCCACTGACATAAAAAGAGTAGACACAAATTGCTTTTTGAATGTTGAATTATCAAAAAAACACGATAGCTTTCCATTGGTTATATTTAACCATGAATATTTTGGATTTGAACGTCAAAATACGGTTTTATGCAGTGATTTGGCCAGCAGTGGATATATTGTTGTTTCTGTGGGACATCCAGGAACATCGGCTGTTGTTAGATATATGAACGGAGAATTAGTAACTTATAATAATGAAAACTTTTCAGAAAATGAATTGATTGAGACAGATGGATATGTAGATTTATTATATAAAATTGCTGTTTCAGAAGAAGATGCAGAGATTATTGAGTTAACTAAAGATTTTTATTTTATGAGCAATGGATTTGATTCAATAGTTGAAGTTTGGGAAAAAGATACAATCGGTGCGCTTGAATTTCTCATATCATTGAAGCTTGATAAAGAATCGAATTTTTACAAGAAAATAATAACAGATAAAGTGGCTGTAATAGGGCATTCATTAGGCGGTACGACTGCGGCACTTTTGTGCAAAAACGATAACAGATTTATTTGTGGAATAGATTTAGATGGCGCTATTTTTGGAGGACTTCATGGAATTGATATTAAAAAACCTTTCTTAACAATTTCAACAGATTTTGTTTGGAAATTAAATCGAAGCCTATATAATTATAACTCATCAGACTCGAATCACTTAGTTATTAAGGATTGTACTCACTTAGGATTTACTGATTTTAAATATGTTTCTGATTCAGTTGGAGAGCTAAAACTGGGCAAAATTGAGCCTATGCTTATTAGAGAGATAATAAATAAATATTGCATGACGTTTTTAGGTAGATATTTAAACAATGAAGATATTGATATTATAGATTTGAACTATCAAGAAGCAACTCTTTTTAGAAAAGCAGGAAAATAACAAAACGATAAATCAACAAAACAATAAATTATTAAAATAATAGATCAATCGACCGTTAAGAAAAGGGAAAACTAAGTGGAGCTAACAGATATTAAAAAAGATATTGAAATTAAAGATAATATTGAAATCAAAGATAATATTGAAATCAAAAAAAAAGTTGCTTTTCATACGCTTGGCTGCAAAGTCAACCAATATGAAACCGATGCAATGATAGGTAAATTTCTCTCAAAAGGTTACGAACTCGTTGATTTTGAAGAGATATCAGACGTCTATGTTATTAATACTTGCACGGTCACAAATATTGGAGATAGAAAATCAAGACAGTTTATTAGAAGAGCACTTGAGCGAAATCCCAAAGCATTTATAGCTGTCGTGGGTTGTTATGCGCAGGTAGCTTCTGATAAAGTTATGGAGATTCCAGGAGTTAGACTGATTGTTGGGACTGATAATAGGCTAAATTTAGTTGATATGGTAGAAGAAGCTTTTGAAAAAAACGAAGTGGTTAATACCGTAAAAAACATTATGGATGTTAATGATTATGAGGATTTGGGTTTGTCTGAATATAATGGACGCACCCGAGCTTTTATCAAAATTCAGGATGGATGCGATAATTATTGTACTTATTGTATAATACCTTATGCAAGAGGACATGTTAGAAGCAGAAGTGCTGAAAGTATAATTAAAGAAGTACAAACATTAGCTAAAAGTGGTTTCAAAGAAATTGTTTTGACTGGTATTCATATTGGATCTTATGGGAAAGATTTTGACAAAACTAATTATGAAAATGAAGGTCTTGAAAAAGAAGATACAAATATCAAGAAAGCACTCATTGAATTAATTGAGGAAGTTCATAATATTGATGGGATTGAAAGAATCAGGATAGGCTCCGTAGAACCTGGCACATTGACAGATGATTTTTTATATAGAATCTCAAAGCTTAATAAACTGTGTAGGCATTTCCACTTATCTATGCAAAGCGGTTGCGATACAACTCTAAAAAGAATGAATAGAAAATATACTACTGAAGAATATGCAAATACAGTAAAAAAACTGAGAGAGTTCATTCCAGATGTTGCTATTACGACAGATGTAATAGTTGGTTTTCCAGGTGAAACGGATGAAGAATTTGTACAAACAAAGAATTTTGTTAAAAAAATAGATTTTAGTACTGTTCACGTCTTTAAATTTTCACAAAGAGAAGGCACGCCAGCGGCAAAGTTTCCAAATCAAATTGATGGTACGATAAAAGAAAAAAGAAGCAAAATAATCACTGAGATAGCTGACGAATCAGCATTGTCATACCGCAAGAGCTTTCTTGGCCGTGATATGAAAGTTTTAATTGAACAAAAGATTGATAAGCTAGGTGAAGAAATAATATATCATGGGTTAACAGATAATTATCTTGAAGTGGTTATTAATCTTAAAGATATTCCTTTAGATAGGCTAAAGTTTCATACAGAAAACAACGCGAGTGACGAGAAGATTTTTGATCTTGAAGGACATGTAATTGATGTTCGTTTAGAGAAGATTGAAGGAAATTATATTAAGGGAAGGATGATTAATTGATGTCAGATTGTATTTTTTGCAAAATCATAAAAGGAGAAATTCCTAGCACTGTTGTTTTTGAAAATGAAAATATTTTTTGTTTTAAAGACATTAATCCTACAGCACCATTTCATATACTAATAGTGCCAAAGGCTCATATCTCCTCAGCCGCAGAAATAACAACAGAAAACTCCTCTGTTATCGCTGAAATTTTTGAGGTATCCGCGAAGCTTCTCAAAGAAAATGGCTATTCAGAATCTGGTTATAGAATAGTTACAAATATAGGTGAAGACGGCGGTCAGGCGGTACCGCACCTGCACTATCACGTTTTAGCTGGAAGAAAGTTAGCATGGCCACCGGGATGATACTGCCTTGACAGGCTGGTACGCCTAGTGTATAATACAATGAGTGTTTGTATAGGTTTGCTATATCAAACGCATTGAAAGCTAAGTATTGTTACCTGTAGAGGGGAGGGATATAGATGTCAGAGATCCGAGTAGGAGAAAATGAGTCTCTCGAGAGCGCTCTCAGAAGATTTAAAAAGAAATGTGCCCGATCCGGTGTTTTAGCGGAAGTCAGAAAGAGAGAGCATTATGAGAGCCCTAGCGTTAAGAGAAGAAAGAAGTCTGAAGCGGCTAGAAAAAGAAAAACGAAGTAGTTTTTTGCTTCAGTGATAATTCCAGAAAAGGGTTGATATTATGACACTCAAGGAAAGACTGCAAGAAGATATGAAAACAGCTATGAAAGAGAAAGACTTGATTAGGAAGAACGTTGTAACTATGACTAGAGCAGCAATCCTCCAGCTTGAAAAAGATAAAAAAATCGAGTTAGACGATGAAGGCGTTATTGATGTTCTTGCTAAAGGAGTTAAGCAACGTAAGGATGCCATCCCGGAATTTGAGCGTGGAAACAGGCCTGATGTCGTGGAGGATCTAAAGAAGGAAATTGCTGTTTTAATGGCATATTTACCTCAGCAGCTTAGCGAAGAAGAAATTCGTAAGATAGTTACGGAAACTATTTCAGAAATTGGTGCAACTAGTGCTAAAGAAATGGGTAAAGTTATGAGTGCGTTACAGCCTAAAATTAAGGGTAAAGCTGATGGCAAGCTTGTTAACACTATCGTAAAAGAAATATTAGTATAAATTAAGAGGAGGTGGATTTATCCACCTCCTCTTAATTTAGGTGTAACGTGCGAGTAACTCGTCGTTATACTAATTTAACTTTTTTCAAACAATTAGACCATTAGCAAAAAAATGCTAAAATGATTAAATACTAATTTGCTTTTCTCATAAACATATTAATTAACGCAAATTCGTATAAAACATTTTTAATATGATTGCGTATATTATTTGAAGAAAAGAAAGGAGATTGATAAAATGGGTAGTGGTATTTTGGCATTGGCAATCGCGCTCTACATAGTGGGTCTTCTTCTGATAGTAGTTGAAGCACACATTCCAGGGTTCGGTATTCCTGGTATTTCAGGTCTTATATCTCTTATGATTTCTATTTATTTAGTAGCTCAAGGAGACATTTTTTTGATGATGGTTTATCTTTTAGGAACAGTGATTTTAATTTTTGGTGGACTTTGGGTGCTTTATAACTCAGAGTATGGCAGAAAACACTTGAAAACATTTTTCTTATTTGAAGCGCAGAGCAGAGAAAAAGGATATGTATCAAGCGAAAATTTTGGTAATCTTATTGGAAAAGAGGGCGTTGTAGTTTCAACTATGAGACCCGCTGGAATGATAAAAATCGAAGGCAGAAAGTACGATGCCGTTTCAGAAGGTGAATTTATTGAAATAAACCGACTTGTCATTGTTGATAATGTTGAAGGTCGTAAAATCCTAGTTAAACCATTAGATTCGATAGAGGGATTGAAATAAGAAGTAACAACAGGTAAAAGATTTAGAAGTTGAAAAAACAATAAAAATAAAAATTTGGAGGAACATCACACATGGATATGCAAGTAGCAGTATTAATTATAACCATATTTGTAGTTTTAATTTTCGCAATGATTTTTCTTAGTTTTGTGCCAATTGGACTATGGATTTCTTCACTCGCGGCGGGCGTAAATGTAGGTATTTTTAATTTAGTCGGTATGAGACTTCGAAGAGTTGTACCAAGTAGAATTGTTAATCCATTGATTAAGGCCAGGAAAGCTGGACTACAAATTTCTACAAATCAGCTAGAAGCACACTTTTTAGCTGGTGGTAATATTGATAGAGTTGTTAATGCTTTAATTGCGGCACATAGAGCAGAAATAGATTTAAGTTTTGAGAAAGCTGCAGCGATAGACCTTGCCGGACGAGATGTTTTAAATGCTGTTCAGATGAGTGTAAATCCTAAGGTTATTGAAACACCAATAGTAGCAGCAGTGGCTAAAGATGGTATTGAACTAAAGGCGAAAGCTAGAGTTACTGTAAGAGCAAACATTGACAGATTGGTCGGTGGAGCAGGTGAAGAAACTATTATCGCTAGAGTTGGCGAAGGGATTGTTACTACTGTTGGTAGTTCAGAAAGTCATAAAGTAGTTCTTGAAAATCCAGATCTAATATCCAGAACAGTTCTAGCAAAAGGTCTTGACGCAGGTTCAGCGTTTGAAATTTTATCGATTGATATAGCTGATGTAGACGTTGGAAGAAATATCGGAGCACAACTTCAAACGGATCAAGCAGAAGCAGATAAGAGAATTGCTCAAGCAAAAGCAGAAGAAAGACGCGCTATGGCGGTTGCTAGAGAACAAGAAATGAAAGCAGCTATTCAGGAAATGAGAGCTAAGGTTGTTGAAGCTGAAGCAGAAATTCCTAAAGCTATTGCAGAAGCATTAAGAAGCGGAAAAATGGGAGTAATGGACTATTATAATCTCCAAAATCTTCAGGCTGATACTTCTATGAGAGATTCAATATCAAAAGCAGGAAAGCCAGATACACAAGAACAGAATAAAAAATAGGTGGTATCTGAAAATGGATAATTTTTTTGTAGTAATAATAATCATTGGAGTAATTTTAAATTTAGTCTCAAAATATGGTAAAGAACAAAAATCAGATACGAAACAAAGAAATAAAACGTTAAGTGATTTTAGTTCAACAATGACAAAAACAATGAATTCAATTTATCGCGGTATACCGGATTCTATTAGTGGTAATTCTCGGATAGAACCGTTTAAAACACCTCAACAAATGGGATATGTTCCGTTTGAATCACTTAAAAAAGAGCTAAGTCAGAGTAGTTTGTTTGCACAAGAGACTAATAGTGAATCAATGGAATCAGATATATCAATGGAGTCTGAATTATCGATGGAAGCGTTGGATTCTTATGATGTAATAGATGTTTTAGATCCTGACGCACCATTTGCTGCTAAAGAATCGACAATACATAGTAGAATTGATACAAACAGAAATTCACAAAATAGTGATTTTGCAGAAATTGTAACTGAAGAAAATGAAGGACTTAATTTGACATTCACTCCAGAGAGTATATTCACTGGGTTTGTGATCTCAGAAATAATGAAAAGACCAGTTTATCCTAAAAGGTATTCTAGATAAGGACGCTCAGTAAATAATTAATGTAATTTGGCCGATTGAATTTTGAGAAATCAGAGTTTAATCGGCTTTTTTAAGTTTTCTTATTTGATAATAAAGAAAACTTTATGTTATAATATGGAATCGAGATCTTTTATAAAATCATATAAATATATATTATTCGGAGGGAAAATTTAAGTGAAGAAAACTAGACTTATTTTTTTATTTTTATCAATATTGGTCATAATTGCTTTTGGATTATCATTAACTTCTTGTTCAAAAGATGCTAGGACTAACATTGTTATAGATAAAGAAACAAAAATTATAGATGTAGAAAAAAATGCGCCGACTCCAACTTCTAGTTTGAAAGTTGAACCTACATCTAAACCGACTTTTATATCTAAATCAGGGTCTAAAGACGATGTTTCAAATAATATTTTAAAAAGGCAAACACCATTACCAATTGTTAAAGAAAATAAAAAATCAACACCAAATCTGACAGCTAAGCCAACACCAAAGCCAAAGCTAAATACTATTAAACAAACACCGACGATAACTCCCACGCCGACGATAACACCGACGCCAACGATAACGCCAACGATAACGTCAACGCCAACGATAACGCCAACACCGACGATAACACCGGCACCGACGATAACACCGGCACCGACGATAACGCCGACACCAATATTGACGCCTTCACCTAAAAGTGATTTGCCAGAAAATGTATTCATGTGGGAAATATCATCTAAAAATCCGGAGTCCACAAAAAAAGTATACTTACTTGGCTCTATTCATATTGGGGAAGCAATAAATTTTCCACTTGATAAAAGGATTGAAGATGCCTTTAATAATTCAGACACTTTATCAGTTGAAGTAGACACTAGTCAGTTAACACAGGCTAAGATATCTGAATATATTAATAAATATGGATATTATCCAAATGGGGAATTGCTCAAAGATAAAATATCGGTAGACCTTTATAATCAGGTTGATGGGGTGCTGAAAACTATGGGATATTCTCTTAATCCTGAGACGAAAGCAATGCCATGGCTTATATCATCGCAAATATCCAATTTGAAAGCCACTAAAAATGGATTTGATTCATCGCTTGGGATTGATAATTATTTTATAAATAAGGCCAAAGATATTAAACCGATTGTTGAACTCGAATCAGCAGACTTTCAATACAAAATGCTTTCAAATCTGAAAGATACTTTTCAGGAGGCACTACTCCGGGGTTCTCTTTCATCAAATGAAGAATACAAGGCTAGTATTGATAACTTATATAAATATTGGAGAACGGGCGATATAAAAACTATGGATGAGATACTTTTCCCCAAAGATTCATTAAATGCAGAAACTGAGGAATTTAATGACATTATTTGTTATCAAAGAAACATTGGAATGGAAATGAAGATTGAAGAATATTTAAAAGATGAAACGAAGACTTATTTTGTGGTTGCTGGGGCCGCTCATATGGTAGGACCTAAAGGGGTTGTCAGTCTTCTTATTGCGAATGGATATAAAGTCAAGCAAATGTAACTTTCTTTATTAACTTCTGTTATAAGGTCAAACCCTGCTTGTGTACTATGTTTGGGAAATATGATAATATTAGAGTGTACACGTTTTGTTAAGAAAGTGTACACTTTAATACTTGAAAGGCACACTTTCTTGTAGTAGGAGGCGCGATTTGTCTGCGATTACTGAGTTTAATATTGAGATACACAATACTGAAAAAATAATGCAGCTTTTTGGTAGTTACGATGTTAACCTAAGAACTATTGAAAGTGAATTGGGCGATGATATTATTGTTAGAGAAAATGAGCTTAGAATACTTGGTGCTGAAGAATATGTTGAATTAGCACGCATAGTTGTTGAAGAGCTCATTAAACTTATAGAAGCAGGAAATGAAGTTACAGCGCAGGCAGTTGATTATATAATTTCTACTGTTAAAGAAGGCGCAGAGCATAAGAGAACGGCTCTAAATGACACTGTAATAACCACTGCAAGGGGGAAGGCCATAAAATGCAAAACAATAGGCCAAAAACACTATATCGATTCAATATTTAAAAATGATATAGTTTTTGGAGTGGGACCTGCTGGAACTGGGAAAACTTATTTAGCTATGGCTATGGCTGTTCGTGCATTTAAAAATAGAGAAGTGAGTAGAATAATTTTGACGAGACCTGCAGTTGAAGCAGGTGAAAAGTTAGGATTTTTGCCAGGCGATTTACAAATGAAGATTGATCCATATCTCAGGCCATTATATGATGCGCTTTATGATTTGATGGGTGCGGAAACCTACCAAAAGTATATCGATAGAGGAGTTATCGAAATAGCGCCACTAGCATATATGCGAGGAAGAACTCTTGATGATGCTTTTATAATTTTGGATGAAGCCCAAAACACACTTCCAGAACAAATGAAAATGTTCTTAACTAGACTAGGATACGGCTCAAAGGCAGTTATTACAGGGGATATTACACAAACGGATTTGCCAAGAGGAAAGCACAGCGGATTAAAGGAAGTAATAGATATATTACAAGATATTAACGGAATTGATTTTGTGTATTTTTCGGAAAAAGATGTGGTAAGGCATAAGCTAGTTAGAGATATAATTAAAGCATACGAAAAGCATGATGAAAAAATGGAATTAAAACGCAAAGAGAGGGAAGAGCATGTTAGTACTAATTGATAATAGACAAGAATTTATGGAAATAGATGATTCTATTCAGGAATTAGTTGAGAAAGTTGTTAAAGCGGCGCTAGATATTGAAGAGTGTGAAGAAGATTTTGAGATAAGTGTAAGTTTTGTTGATGATGATGAAATGAAGGCTTTGAATAAACAATATAGAAACATTGATAGTACCACAGACGTTTTATCTTTTCCACTAATGGATTTTGATGATGCTGAGCCAATAGAGAATGGTTCGATAGACGACTTTATTGATGAAGAATTAGTACTTGGAGATATAGTTATCTCTACGAAAAAGGTGGCAGATCAAGCCGAAGAATATGGACATAGTATAGAAAGAGAATTAGCATTTTTAGTAGCTCATGGTATGCTTCACTTACTTGGGGAAGATCATGATGAACCAGATAAAGAGGCGGCTATGAATATCAAACAGGAAAAAATAATGGAAAGCATTGGGATAGGAAGATAGAATGAATTATGAAGAGCTAATTAATCAAGCAATTCAAGTAAAGGAAAACGCATACGTGAAATATTCTGGATTTCATGTTGGCGCAGCACTTTTGGGAGAATCGGGACGAATATACACTGGTTGCAATGTAGAAAATGCATCATATGGAGGAACTATATGTGCAGAAAGAACGGCAGTTGTTAAAGCAATTTCTGAAGGTGAAAAAAAATTCAGGGCTATTGCAATAGTTTCTGATTCAAGTAGTTATACCATGCCATGCGGTATTTGCAGACAGTTTCTTTCAGAGTTTGGCTTGGATATAAAAATAATTATGCCAGGGAAAGATAATATCAGAGTTATGACACTTAGTGAATTATTACCAGAAGCTTTTACTTCTGATGATTTAGAAAAATAAAATTTGGGGGAAAAAAATGGACAGGAAATTTAAATCTGGTTTTGTGACGATTATAGGTCGTCCGAATGTTGGGAAATCAACGATTATTAATAGTATAGTAGGTGAGCGGGTTTCAATCATCAGCAGTAAACCGCAGACCACAAGAAATTCGATTAAATGTATATATACTGAAAATGATTTTCAAATCGTTTTTATTGATACACCAGGAATACATAAACCAAAGAGTAAATTGGGAGAATACATGGTTAACACAGCCAGTGATTCACTAAAAGGCGTAGATTTAGTGATGGCAATAATTGATGTAAGTACTGAGATTGGTACTGGTGATCTATATATTATAGATTTGATAAGAGAAATTGATAAACCAAAAATTTTGGTTTTAAATAAGATTGATAAGATAACAAAAAATAAACTTGAACACATAGTGGCACAACTTAGTATACATGAAGATTCCTTTGATAGTATTATCCCGATTTCAGCCAAAGAAGGCTCGAATATGGAAGTTTTGATATCAGAAATAGTTAAATTCCTTCCTGAAGGACCAAAGTATTTCCCTTCAGACATGTATACAGATATGCCAGAGAAGTTTATTGTTTCAGAATTAATTAGAGAAAAAATTCTTGAATTAATGGAAGAAGAAATTCCGCATGGGACTGCAGTAGAAATCTTCTCGATGAAGGAACGCGATGAGAAGTCGATTTTTGATATTGAAGCTACAATTTATTGTGAAAAAGAATCACATAAGGGCATGATTATTGGAAAAGGCGGATCTATGCTGAAGAAAATTGGAACTATGGCGAGGGAAGACATTGAAGCTCTTCTTGACTGTAAAGTAAATTTAAAGCTTTGGGTTAAACCTAAGAATAATTGGAGAGATAGTAACACATTACTGAAGAGTTTGGGTTACCATAAATAATAAATTATGATTCTAAAAGATAAAGGGATTATACTTAAACATTCAAATACTGGTGAAGCAGATAGAATAGTTACTATTTTAACCCAACATAACGGAAAAATCAGGGCGATCTTAAAAGGTTGCCGAAAGCCAAAAAGCAGATTTGTTAATACTAGTGAACTCTTTACAGTTAGTGAGTTTATTCTTTATAAGGGTAATAGTGATTTAATACAAGTCTCTCAGGCAGATTTGAAGGAATCCTATTTTGAGATAAGAAATGATTTGTTGGGATTGTCCTATGCCACATATTTTGCAGAACTTGTAGATATTGCAGCCGATGAAGACGTTGAGAGTGAGAGACTGTTTTCGCTTCTCGCATGGGCGCTCCACTATATATCAAAAAAAACAATTGGGACGGGACTTGTTTCTCTGGCTTTTCAGCTTAAACTCATGGAACTCACAGGATATAAGCCCTCGCTTTTAAGATGCGCAAACTGCCATGAGGACGTTGCTGATTCAGAGGTTTTTAGTGTTTTAATGGGTGGTATGCTTTGTAAGATTTGTAGCCCTCTTGATAGAAAATCAAAAAGACTTTCTGTTCCAGCAAGGCTTAATATGTTGCAAACGCTTGATATCCAAATGTCTGCATTAGAGTCACTCAAAATAGAAAACAGTGCTTTTTTGGAAATGGACAAAATCATGGTTGAGTTTATTAAACAGCATATTGGTAGAATCCCTAAGTCAGCCTCTTTTCTAGATTCTTTAAAGAATAGTGGAATAACATAAGTTTCTCGAAACCTTTTTTTGTATTCAGTCGTATATTAGACATGATAGCGATAATAGTCCACATTATTGTAATCAGCATTGTTATTGCTTGAAAACGTTATAAGAATGACATAAAACTTGAAATCTGATATTTGAAAAATCAAACAAAATTTTAAGGAGGAAGAAAAATGGAAATTACACTCGAAAAAATTGATCTAGTTAAAGAAAGAACCGGAGTTTCATACAAACAAGCTAAAGAAGCTCTCGAAGCTGCAGAAGGTGATGTTGTAGAAGCGATAATCGCAATAGAAGAAAGTTCATGCTGTTGCTGTGGAGATGATAAAGGCGCTAACTGGACAGAAACTATTAATGCCAAAGGTACGGAAGTAGTAGATAAATTAAAAGAACTAGTAAAAAAAGGCAACGTTAGTAGAATCAGAGTAAAAAAAGACAATCTCACGATTCTTGACATTCCTGTTACGGCTGGTGCGTTTGCAATTTTTATACCTCAGTTTGCAGCCGTTGGTGCAGCTGTAGCCCTTCTTACGAAATGTACTATCGAAGTTGAAAGACCTGAAAAAGAAACTATTTATGTTAATGAAGTTATTGCTTCTAAGGCTGAAGAAATGACAGAAATGGTAAAAAATAAAGTTGAAGATATTAAGGAAGACCTAAAAGATAGATTTGGAGATAAGAAAGAATAAGAATTTAGGCGGGTTGCCTTAGTTTTGAAAAATAAATATGAAATGAAACGCTGCGAAATGATGATTTTGCAGCGTTTTATTTTGATTTGTATCTTTTCTCACAATATAGTAAAATTAACTTTGAAGAGTATAAGAATCAACACTATTTGAATTTCTTAAAAATACGGAGGTAATATATGAGCAAAAACAAGCAATTTCTCACACTCAGAGGATATTTATTACAGTCTTTAGCAGTTGTTGTTCCTATTTCATGTGTTTTTGGATATGGAGCAGCACTCATTATGCAAATTGAACCAAATAAGATTCTTCTTTGTATTGGAACCTTTTTCTTTGCGGGAATTTTTATAACTGGCGCTGTAGTGGCGCGAAATTATGGTAGGTTTATGAAACCATTAAATCAGATTTCCAAGCTAGCTAGTAGACTTTCGGTTGGCGATTTATCAACGCTTATGGACGTGAAGAAATCTGGTGGACAAAAACAATTAATAAGTTCTTTTAATGAAAGCCTCGAAAAAATAAAGAACCTAATTGAAGATATGGCTGAAAAGTCAGCAGAGTTTCAAAGAATTCCAATGGAAATGAATCAAAAGATTAATGAGATTCTTAAATCATCGGCCGGAATTACAGCGGCATCCTCGGAAATGGCAAATATTTCAATTATACAGACTGAATCGTTGGCTCTATCTGAAAGTTCATTAGAGGATATAGTTGTTACCTTTAAAAGAATTGACGAAGAGATAAAGTTTTCAACTGAACAAGTTGTGGATACGAGAGAAAGAGTGAAAAAAGGAAGACTTTCTGTTAAGATGCAGAATGAAAAAATGGCAAATAGTAAAAGAGTAATCGGGAAAATTGATACTTCTGTTAAAAATCTTTCGGAAAAATCCGACGAAATAGGAAATATACTGATTGTGATTAGTGCAATAGCTGAACAGACGAATTTACTTGCATTAAATGCTGCGATTGAGGCAGCTAGAGCTGGCGAAATGGGAAAAGGATTCGCTGTGGTAGCTGATGAAGTAAGAAAGCTAGCAGAACAATCAGGTACTTCTGTTAAAAAAATAAATGTATTGATTGATGAAATAAGAAAATATATTAATGCAGCATCAGAAGATATGTTGGAAACAGAGCAGGTCATATCGGAGCAAGAAGATGCGCTACTTACTACGGATTTTATTTTCGAAGAAATAGTAGATTCGACTGACCTAATAATGGAAAACTTTAACAGGCTTAAAACAGAGGCAGATATTTTAGTAGATGACGCCACATCGTCCCAAAAAGGAATGATAAGTATTAGAAATTCATCTGAAGAAGCTTCTGCGAATGCTAAGAATGTGGCTTTAACAGTGGAGAATTGTAACCAAGAAATTATTAATCTAATGGATAAATCAAAGAAGATGTTAGATTTATCTGCAGAAATAATTAAAGAAATTTCGAGATTCAAACTGAAATAAAAATCACTGCAAAAACATACAACTAAGTCTTAACTTTGAACTTGAAATTAAACATTAAACATTGAGCATTGAAATTTGAAATTTGAACTTGAGCATTGAACTTTGAACGTTGAACTTGAACTTGAATTTGAACTTGAACTTGAATTTGAACTTGAACTTGAACTTGAACTTGAACTTGAACATTGAACTTAATTAAAACTGTATAGAGATTCTTGACAAAAACTATACCGTTTGATATTGTATTTTCATTGATAGACAAAGGAAATTTAATAGTGCTGAGATTCGAGTGGCATCGATGAGCACATTTACGAAAGTGGGCTTTTTTAAAAAGCTAACTAGGGTGGAACCGCGGAAGCACGAGTCTTTCGTCCCTTGATTGGGATGTAGGACTCTATTTTTTTAAAGAAATTTATTGGAGGTATAAGAAAATGACATTTCAAGAAATTATTTTTGCACTACAAAAGTATTGGTCAGAGCAAGGCTGTATTTTAGTTCAGGCATATGACACAGAAAAAGGTGCGGGCACAATGAGCCCTTTTACATTTTTAAAATCGTTAGGTCCTGAGCCGTGGAAAGTTGCTTATGTAGAACCTTCTAGAAGGCCGGCAGATGGCAGATACGGCGAAAATCCAAACAGGCTGTACCAACACCATCAGTTTCAAGTAATATTGAAGCCATCGCCAGATAACGTTCAGGACTTATATCTTGGAAGTTTGAAAGCACTGGGTATAGATGCCGAGAAACACGATATCAGATTTGTTGAGGATAACTGGGAATCACCAACTTTGGGAGCTTGGGGTCTTGGGTGGGAAGTTTGGTTAGATGGTATGGAAATCACTCAATACACATATTTTCAACAAGTTGGAGGTATTGATTGCGAACTCGAATCTGCTGAATTGACATATGGGCTTGAAAGAATCGCTATGTATATTCAAGAAAAGAATAATATTTTTGATATTGATTGGAATGATGATATTAAATATGGTGATATTTTTAAATCGGCCGAGTATCAGCATTCGAAATATTCATTCGAGGATGCTGACAATGATTTAATGTTCGATTTGATGGATAAATATGAAGCAGAAGCAAAACGTCTTATAGAGTTAGATTTAATTTTGCCAGCTTATGATTATGTTTTAAAATGTTCACATGCTTTTAATACTCTCGATGCAAAAAAAGCAATAAGTGTAACTGAAAGGGCTGGATTCATTGGCAGAATAAGGACTTTGGCGAGACTTGTCGCAGCAGGATATTTGAAGCAACGAGAAGAGTTAGGCTTTCCTTTGATAAAAAAGAATTTAGTCAAGGGGCTAGACGCTAATGACCACGCAATTCTACCAGGAGGTGAAAAATAATGAGTATGAAGCTTTTGTTTGAAATTGGAACTGAAGAAATTCCAGCAAAGTATATGACTAAAGCATTGGCACAACTTGAAGATAATGCAAAAAAACAGTTAAATGAAAAAAGAATTCAGTATTCAAGAATAAGGGCTGTTGGAACTCCGAGAAGACTGACTTTATTAGTTGACGATATTGCTGAGAGACAAACAGACCTGACGGATGACGTTAAAGGGCCGGCGAAGAAATCAGCTTACGATGAATCAGGGAATCCAACAAAGGCACTTCTAGGGTTCTTAAGAGGACAAAAGGCGGAAATTGAAGATATTGAAATCAGATTGCTTTCTGGCGTCGAATACGTATATGTGAAGAAATTTCAAGCGGGAGAACTTTCTGAGGAAGTTCTTAAAACAATACTGCCAGAATTAATTACCAGTTTTTCTTTTGCAAAATCTATGAAGTGGGGAAATAAAACATTTAGATTTGCGAGACCGATTAGATGGCTTCTTCCAATGCTTGATGACAAAGTTTTGTATTTTGATAAAGACGGAATAGCTTGTGGTAACATTACTAGAGGTCATAGAGTTCTGTCTTCTGGAGATATAGTAATTAATCATGTAGATGAATATTTTTCTAAACTTAAGGGTGCGTTTGTTATAGTTGATCAAGATGTTAGAAAAGAGATCATAACCCAGCAATGCCAGGAATTAGCACAAGAGGTTGGCGGAGTTTTGCATATGGATTCGAAACTGCTAGAAGAAGTAGTATTCCTTGTAGAATATCCAACTGCATTAATAGGAAGTTTTGAAGAAGAATATTTGAAGTTACCTAAAGAAGTTGTAATTACTCCAATGCAGGAACACCAGAGATATTTCCCGGTTTTAGACAAAAACAATAAGCTTATGAACAAATTTATAACCGTAAGAAATGGTGGATCTGAGCACCTTGATATCGTAAGAGAAGGTAATGAGAAAGTTTTAAGGGCGAGACTTGCGGATGCAAAATTTTTCTACAATGAAGATAAAAAAATACCACTAGATAAATGCACAGAAAAGCTTAAGACCATAGTATTTCAAGAAACTTTGGGAACTATTTATGAAAAAGTTGAAAGAATCAAGAAAATTTCAGCCTATTTAGCTGAAGCTATGAACATAAATGAAGAGAATAAAACCTTTTTACAAAGAGCAGCACATCTTTGCAAAGCTGATTTAGTAACTGGAATGGTAAAGGAATTTGATGAACTTCAAGGACTAATGGGAATGGAATATGCACTTTTACAGGGAGAAAATAGCGCTGTGGCTGAAGCTATAGTCGAACACTATTTGCCAAGATTTGCGGGGGATATCACACCAAGCACTGAACTTGGAGCAATTCTGAGTATCTCAGACAAAATTGACACTATCATGGGTTGCTTTTCAATAGGAATCATTCCTACAGGTTCACAAGATCCGTATGCTCTGAGAAGACAAGCTATTGGGATAATTACAATTATGTTAGATAGCAAGTTAAATCTCGGGCTTGGACATTTAATTGAAGTTGCGATGAAAAACTTTAATGATAAGGGAATTTTAAAAGGCGAATATCTAAAAATAAAACATGAAATTCTTGAATTTATAAGACAAAGATATAAGAATGTAATGATTGACAGAGGTAATGAATATGACGTTATTGACGCCGTAATAAATTCTGGATTTGATAATATTCTTGAAGCTACTATGAAAATCGAAACTTTGAAAGATTGGAAACAAAGAGAAGAGTTTCCTAGCATCGTTTCAACATTTAATAGAGTTAAGAATTTAGCGACAAAGGCAGAAAATAGTACGTTTAATGAAAATTTATTAGTGCTAGATCAAGAAAAGGATTTGGTTAGAATCTTTATCGGAATAGAATCTAACTTTCAAGAAGCAATTGAAAACTGTGAATATGATAGGGCGATGGAATCAATTATGATTCTAAAAAAACCTATTGATGATTTCTTTGAGTCTGTAATGATAATGGTTGAGGATGTTGAACTGAAAAACAGCAGGCTGGGATTGCTGAAGTCAATTGCAGAAATGATGTACGAACTTGGCGATTTATCGGCTATAGTAATGAACTAGAATAGAACGTGAATAAAAAACGAAAATAGAAACGAAAATAGAAACGAAAACAGGAAATAACATTAAATAAATACTTAGTTAATCAATATTTATATTAAAAATGGTATAATAGATATTGAAGTTTGTGTGCGAAAGTGATAGTATTACAAAGGCATCTGTACTAAAGCTTAATAAGATTTTTTATCTGCGTGTTATATAACACATAGATGTAATTAAATTAAATATAACAAGGAGGAACTCAAATGAAGAAATATGTTTACAATTTTAAAGAAGGTAATGCTACAATGAAATCCCTTCTAGGCGGCAAAGGCGCTAATCTAGCTGAAATGACTAATATTGATCTGCCTGTTCCTGAAGGATTTACTGTTACAACTGAGGCATGCATTGAGTACTACGAAAAAGGAAGAGCCATTTGGACTGAATTAAAAGAAGAAATATTCAGCAAGCTAGCTGACCTAGAAAAAGAAACAGGTAAGACTTTTGGCGGAACTGTTAATCCGCTACTCGTATCTGTTCGTTCTGGCGCGAAGTTTTCAATGCCGGGTATGATGGATACAGTTTTAAACCTCGGGCTAAATGACGTGGTTGTAGAAACAGTGGCTAAAGAATCAGGAAATAGAAGATTCGTTTTAGATAGTTATAGAAGATTTGTACAGATGTTCTCAGATGTTGTTATGGAAATCCCTAAATCAAAATTCGAAAGAATTCTTGATGAAATAAAAGAGAAAAAAGGTGCGAAATTTGATACTGATCTTACAGCAGAAGATCTCGCTGAAGTAGTAGCTGATTTTAAGGCACTATATAAAGCTGAAGAAGGAAAAGACTTCCCACAAGATCCAAGAGAACAGTTAATTGAAGCAATTACTGCAGTTTTCAGATCATGGAATAATGATAGAGCTATAATTTATAGAAATATGAACAGTATTTCACATAATCTTGGAACAGCTGTTAACATCCAATCTATGGTATTTGGAAACATGGGTGACGATTGTGGTACTGGTGTTGCATTTACTCGTGACCCAGCTACTGGCGAAGCAAAAATGCTCGGCGAATTCCTTATGAATGCTCAAGGTGAAGATGTTGTTGCTGGTATTAGAACACCTCTAACAATTGATAAACTTAACGAAATTAACCCTGCTATCTACGAACAGTTTATGGCAACAGCTCAAAAATTAGAAGATTATTACAGAGACATGCAGGACATAGAATTCACAATAGAAAAAGGTAAACTCTTTATGCTTCAAACTAGAAATGGAAAGAGAACAGCAGTAGCTGCTATTAGAACAGCAGTTGATATGGTTGAAGAAGGAATGATTTCTAAAGAAGAAGCTATTATGAGAGTTGAACCAGCGGTTCTTGACCAGTTATTACACCCTATGTTCGAAAAGAAAGCTCTTGCAGCAGCTAAAGTTATTGCTACTGGTCTCCCAGCATCACCTGGCGCTGCTACTGGTAAAGCATATTTTACAGCTGAACATGCAGTTGAAGCAGCAGCTAAAGGCGAAAAAGTTATACTTGTAAGACTTGAAACTTCACCTGAAGATATTGAAGGTATGATTTCGGCTCAGGGTATCTTAACAGCTAGAGGTGGTAGAACTTCTCATGCAGCTGTTGTTGCACGTGGAATGGGTAAATGCTGCGTAGCTGGTTGTGAATCTTTAAAAGTTAAAGAAGAAGAAAAGTGCTTTATTGCTGATGGCAAAACATATGTTGAAGGCGACTGGATTTCCCTAGATGGTTCTACTGGAAGAGTTTATGAAGGCACTATAGATACTGTTGATCCTGAACTTTCTGGTCACTTTGGAATACTCATGGGTTGGGCTGACGAAATGAGAACATTAAATGTCAGAACAAACGCAGATACTCCGCATGATGCAGCTGTTGCAGTTAAGTTCGGAGCTGAAGGTATTGGTCTTTGCCGTACTGAGCACATGTTCTTCGAAGAATCAAGAATTTCAGCAGTTAGAGAAATGATTGTTGCTGAAAACCTTGAAGATCGAAAAATAGCCCTCGAAAAACTACTTCCTATGCAAAGAGAAGACTTTGTGGGAATATTTGAAGCAATGGGTGAGAGACCTGTAACTATAAGACTTCTTGATCCACCACTTCATGAGTTCTTACCACATTCAGACGAAGACATTGCTGACCTTGCTAAACAAATGAAAATTACTTTCGAAAAATTAAAAGGTCAAGTTGAATCACTTCATGAATTCAATCCTATGCTTGGTCATAGAGGTTGTCGTCTTGCAGTTACTTACCCTGAGATTGCTGAAATGCAGACAAGAGCAATAATTGAAGCAGCACTCATAGTTAAAAAAGAAAAAGGTATTGCTGTTCATCCTGAAATAATGATTCCATTAGTTGGCGATGTTAAAGAGCTTAAATATATCGAAAAAGTTTGTAGAGGACTTGCGGATAAATTAATAGCTGAATCAGGAATTGAACTAAAATATATGTACGGTACAATGATTGAAGTTCCTAGAGGCGCAGTTACAGCAGATGAAATCGCTGAGGTTGCTGAATTCTTCTCATTTGGTACAAATGATTTAACTCAAATGACATACGGTTTCTCAAGAGACGATGCTGGAAAGTTCATTAAAGATTACCTCGATAAGGGTGTTTTCGAAGTTGATCCTTTCGTATCCCTCGATAGAGTTGGTGTAGGCAAGCTTATAAAGATGGCAGTTGAATTAGGAAGAAAAACTAGACCTGAAATCAAACTTGGTATCTGTGGAGAACATGGAGGAGATCCATCATCGATCGAATTCTGTCATATGGTTGGATTAAACTATGTTTCCTGCTCACCTTTCAGAGTTCCAATAGCTAGACTTGCTGCAGCTCAAGCTGTTGCGCAAGAAAAAGTTAAAGGATATAGCTCGAAATAAGTTTCTGTATCACATGAAAAATATGGTGCATACAACGCGATTGAAATAATAAATATGGGAAACGCTGTAATTTGATACACTTCATTTTGCAGCGTTTTTCTTAGTTTCAAAATCAGAAGAAAGAGCAGAAAAAAAAATAAATTTTAATACACAAATATGGTAAAATAATATCAACAAATATTTTTTTCGAATAGATTGGAGGAGTTTATGATTCTAAAGACTGATCTAAATGAAATTTTAAATAATTTTTCTTTAGAAATGAAATATATATTTAGAGAAAAATTAAATAATGTTATCTTGTTTGGCTCATATGCATCAGGAACACAAGACGAAGAGTCTGACATCGATATTATGGTTTTAGTAGATATAGAAAAAACAGAGATTGTAAACTATAGAGATCAAGTAATCTCAATAGCATGTGATTTTGGTTTCAAATATGATATCTTATTTTCACCTATTATTCAAAGTGTCAATGAGTTTGAAATTTATAAAAATGCTTCTGGCTTTTTTAAAAATATAGAAGAAAAAGGAGTGAAACTAATTGCCTGACGAAAGCAACATAAATCTATCAAAATATAGACTATCGAGTGCAAAAGAAGATTATCAAGCTGCATACGAGTTAGTAAATAATGGACATTTTAGAATTTCGAACAACCGGGCATATTATACTATATTTCATTGTATGCGAGCAGTCTTAGCCATAGAAGGCATAGATTTTAAAAAACATTCTGCGGTAATTGCTTATTTTAATCAGCATTATATTAAAACAGGCAAGTTTGATAATAATTTATATAGAATTATTGCTGACGCAAGTTATATAAGAAACGAAAGCGATTACTCTGATTTTTATATTGCGTCAAAAGAAGACTCATTGAAACAACTTGAAAATGCAAAATTTTTCTTAGAATCAGTGGACAGATTTTTAAAAAACGTATATGAAAACTTAGTATAAAAGTAGAGAAAATTCAAAATAATAACGATAACTGCATTGAAAGATGCGGTTTTTTTATTCAATAGATACTGAGTGAATTGGCTTCACAACATTTACTTATTACAATACTTTAGCAAATCCGCCTTTGCCCTAATTGTGTTGATTTTCTGAAATTTTCTATTTTGCTCCTTATACTATTTATTAACAATGCAAATAGAAGTATGATATATGTGTAGAACAAAATTTTTAAAAGTAAGATTAATGGGGTTTAATATGAAAATACTAATAATTGAAGACGAAGCAAGACTAAGAATTATGGTTAAAGAATATGTTGAAAATGAAGGTTTCGAGGTAATTGAAGCAGGAGACGGTCATGAAGGTATTGAGAAAGCACTCTCTCTTAAGCCTGATATTGTTTTGCTAGATATTATGTTGCCCAAGATTGATGGATGGTCTGTTTTGAAAGAAGTAAGAAAAAATTCTGAAGTACCTGTAATTATGATGACCGCAAGAGGAGAAGAGTATGATAAACTTTTCGGATTTGAACTTGGGGTAGATGATTATGTAGTAAAACCTTTTAGTCTTAAGGAACTTACGGCCAGAATAAGAGCGGTCCTGAGACGATTTAATGGAAAACAAGATGTTGAAGGAAAAAGTTTTGAATTTGGAGATTTAAACATAAATCTAGATTCTAGAAGAGTTTTGCTTGAAGGAAAAACTGTTTCTATGACCCCGAAAGAATTTGATTTGCTCTCCTTTCTTTTGCAACATCAGGACAAAGTTTTTACAAGAGAGCAGCTTCTTGATAAAGTATGGGGATATGAATTTGGTGGGGACTATAGAACTGTAGACACACATGTTAAGATGCTTAGAGAAAGCATAGGTAGCTATAGAAGCCTTATTGTCACTGTATGGGGAGTCGGTTATAAATTCGAGGTTTAACCATAAGGTTAGATTAATGGATATTGCACAAGTCGTTTTTGCTGCATTTATGCTTAGTTTTCGAGGAGTAATTTATGAGAAAGATTTCAGTTAGACTTTGGAGTTTGATGCTTTGTTTGGTCGGAATAACTATTATGATAATCTGGCTAACTCAAATACAATTTTTGGGAAAATTCTATATTGATAGACAAACAAAAAATATTTTAAAGAGCGGATATGAACTAGCAGAATATATTTTGAAGAGTGAATCTAATGAATATGATGATCAAATCAAAGGGAAAATAATTGAGTTAAATTTAAAATATAATGCAAATATTGAGATTTACACTAATGAAAACATGTTGAAATATACAAATGACCAATACGATAAAACGATGAGTGGAATAGACAAAATGAATTTGATAATAGAGGCGGCCCAAAATGGTAAAATTGTTAATATTATTCAACATTCGAGTTTAGGATATCAAGAACTTCTATCTTGTATTTCTGTGGTTTCAGAGGATAAAACTATCATAGGATATATTATTTTGCTTGCTCCTTTGGCTCCAGTTCATGAAACGGTAGACATTCTCAAGGAACAATTAGTTTATATTACTTTTTTTCTAATTGGTATTTCATTTATACTCTCTTTTTTCTTCAGTCGAGTATTTACAAGACCGATTTTGCAGATAAACACTGCGGCTAAAAGAATGGCAAATGGGGATTTTGACTTGAATCTTAAGATAAAGCGGAATGATGAACTTGGGGACTTAGCAAAAACAATGAATAATTTGTCTGGTCAATTAAAAATGATTGATAATATGAGAAAAGAACTGATTGCAAATGTTAGTCATGAATTTAGAACTCCACTAAGTTTGATTCATGGATATGCTGAAACGATTAAAGACGTAACGGGAGATAATTCAATTAAGAGAAATAATCAACTAAACATAATAATTGATGAAACAGACCGTCTTAGTGGAATGGTAGATGATATGCTCGAATATTCAAAAATTCAATCTGGAGCAATTGAATACCAATTTAGAAAAATTGATATAGTAGAATTAGCTAGATGCGTTGTAAACAGATTTGATTATATGTCAGATAAAAGAAATCAAAAGTTAGTATTCAAGACAGATGAAGAAATGGTTTTTGTTTTAGCAGCAGAAAAACAATTAAACCAGGTCTTTTATAATATGATAAATAATGCATTTGTTCATTCTGGATGCGAAAATGACCTCAGAAATGATATAAAAGTAGAAATAACTAAGCGATTTATCCCTAAGAGCAAAGTTGAAGTATGCAGAGTCGAAATAATAAACTTTGGGAATGTAATATCAGAAGAAGATATGAAATTCATTTGGGATAGATTTCATAAAGTTGACAAACAGAGAAATAAAGGTGGCGGAAGCGGCTTGGGACTTGCTATTGTAAAAGAAATACTAATTGCCCATAAAGCAGATTATGGTGTCGAGAGTACTGAAGAAAATGGTACGATTTTTTGGTTTGAGTTAAAAATTGAAGAAAACTGAATTGAAAGAAAACAAGTCGCAGAAGGCAAGTCGTAGAAAACAAATAGAAGAAAATTACACAAAAATTATACAGTTTAAACATATTGTTTTTATAAATAGATTTTATAATTAGTATATAGATAATATCTATAAAAATAATATTAGCGAAGGGGACAAAAACATGAAAAAAATACTATTAGTCTTAACAATTCTAGTTCTAACTCTTGGATTCTCAACTATGGCATTTGCAGTAGATACTTCTGCACAACTTTCAGCTTCAATTGATAACTCAATTGCAACTGATACCTCAAAAGACGCGGTAGTAGCACCCACAGAAAATATCGACGACGTAATAAAAACTAAAGAAATAAAGAGTTTTAAGAAACTCTATGCTACAGAAATAGCCACACTAGCTACTCTCAGAGCTACTTCGAAAACAAACTGGGATGGTATAAAAGCTAAAAACACAGAGATTAAAAATGCTTTTACAAGTTTGAAAGCAACACTAAAAGGTGACAAAAGTGCCAAAACAGTTCTCACGGCTTTAAAGGCTAAATTAACAACATATAGAGCCACTATTGCAACAATTCACACAGATATGAAAGCAATTAGAACCGCTAAGATAACAGCATGGACTGAATTCAGAGCTGCTATGAAAGCAAAAGACAATGCAACCTCGAAAATAGCGATTGATAAAATACTTTCGCTTAAATCACAAATCATTGAAAAACAGAAATTATTACTAAATGCTAAGATTGAAATGCTAAATGCTATTAATGCAGCAGTTCCTGTTAAATAATAAATACATTAAAAAGCATGTTTTCCTATACTATAGAAAATCACTTAACGCTACAGAAAAAGATTGAAATATATCTTTTTCTGTAGCGTCTTTATTTTTGTATAGTAAACCCACATTAAATTTTTGCAAATCAGAATGAAAAGATAGAGGTTAATTTTCGTAAGAAAGTGTATAATATGTCTTCTTTCTCTGCTAAAATGTTAGTATTAGTTATAAAATAAAAATAATTTCAGAAGAGGTGTTTTTAATGTAT
>CAYZED010000001.1:62784-71238 GCA_964477445.1 uncultured Clostridiaceae bacterium
TGAAGAGAAAGCTTCATTTTGCGAGGGTGTAGATTTTTGGAAACTTTTCTCTTTGGAGAGACTTGATATACATCAAATTACCACTGCTGATGGTGCTTTTGGATTAAGAAAATTGTTGGAAACGCGCAATATAGCTGGAGTGTCGAAAAGCCTTCCAGCAACCTGTTTTCCTTCGTCGGGAACGGTAGGAAACTCGTGGGATAGACCTCTTTTATTTAAATTGGGGAAAAATCTAGGGGAAGAATGTAGAAATCAAAATATCCAGATTCTTCTTGGACCAGGCGCGAATATTAAAAGATCACCATTAAATAGTAGGAATTATGATTATTTTTCAGAGGACCCGTTTCTTACAGGTGAATTGGCGGCTTGCTATATAAACGGATTGCAAAGTGTAGGAGTTGGTGCATCTTTGAAACATTTTGCCGTTAATAATCAAGAAAAAAGAAGGATGACTATTGACGCGATAATTGATGAAAGAGCATTAAGAGAGGTTTATTTAGCGGGCTTCGAAATAGCTGTAAAGAAATCACAGCCTTGGTCTATCATGTGCGCTTATAACAAAATTAATGGCGAATATGCGAGTGAAAACAAGCATTTATTAAAAGATATATTACGTGAGGAATGGGAACTAGATGGTACAATTCTAACTGATTTGGGTGCAAGCAGTGATAGAATTAAAGGTTTGGAAGCGGGAACAAATCTTGAAATGCCGGGAACCAATGGTCGCGATAAAGAGTTAATAATGGAAGCGATCGCTACAGGGAAGATGAAAGAGGAAGTACTGGATAAAAACCTCGAAAGCCTTCTTAAAATCATTTACTATGCTCAAGATAGTAGGTATAGTAAGGTTGATTTTTCATATGCGAACCATAATGATGTAGCATGTGAAATGGCAATGAATTCAGCCGTTTTACTAAAAAACAATGATAATATTCTACCCTTTAATACAGATATGAAAGTTCTAATAGTTGGAGAATTAGCTGAAAAACCAAGAATTCAAGCAGCTTGTTACACTCCTGTAAACCCAGTAATGACATTTAATGTTATTGATGAGTTCAAAAAAATCTCGAATAATGTCACTTTCGAAAAGGGATACAAAATTAATGGGGATAAGGGAGAAATGCTGATAGAAAACGCTATAGAAGCTGCAAGTAAAGCGGATGTAGTAATTGTTATTGCAGGATTGCCAACAACGTATGAAGTCGTTGAAGCTCCCGAGCGAACCAGTTTAGAGCTTCCTAGCAACCAAAACGAACTAATTAGAAGACTTTCAAGAGAAAACAAAAATATTGTTGTTGCACTTATGCATGGAACTGCGATTGAAATGCCTTGGCTAAATAATGTAAAAGGAGTTATTGACCTTTTCTTGGGAGGACAGGCCGTTAGTACTGCTCTTGCTAAGATTGTATTCGGGTTACATAATCCTTCAGGTAAATTAGCAGAAACTTATCCGCTTTCAATTCAAGATACACCATGTTATAAATATTTTCCAGAAGGTCCGATTACAGTTGAGTATAGAGAAAGCATTTATGTGGGGTATAGATATTACGATAAGGCTAAAAAGAATGTTTTATTTCCATTTGGACATGGGTTGAGTTATGCTAGCTTTGAATATACTGATGTTGAACTCACAAAAGGAAGAATAAAAGATAATGAATCGATAGAAATTAGTTTTACAATAAAAAATGTCGGTAGTCATCCAGGTGCTGAGGTTATCCAACTTTATGTAAGAGATATAGAAAGTACTATTTTCAGACCGGAAAATGAATTAAAAGATTTCGAAAAAGTATATTTAGAATTGGGAGAAGAAAAAAGGATTACTTTTAGGCTTGATTTCAGAAGTTTTGCATATTTTAATATTAACAAAAATGGATGGCATGTCGAAAGCGGTCAATTCCAGTTAAATATTGGAAGTTCGAGTCGTGATATTCGTTTGCACAGCAGTATTTTCGTTGAAACTACAGAACCCGACGTAGTAATACCAGACTACAAGAAGACTGCACCAGAGTATTATGAATTGAAAAAAGAGAAAGATGATAGTATTTTCAAAATATCTGATAATTCATTTAAATCGTTATATGGTAATAAACTGCCAGAAAAACAGAGAATAAAAAATGAGCCATTCACTGTGAACTCTACTTTTGGAGATTTAAGAGAATTTTTCGTGGGAAGAGTAATTTATGATATGGTATTTTCTTTAACACAAACTAATTCTGGAAGCAAAGCCGACTATCGTTACAGTGAAATTAATGGATTAGTAGATAATTTGCCAATTCGAAGTTTGTCAATTCTTACTGCAGGCGTAAAATCTGCAAATGTTGAAAGTGAAATAGTTAATGCAGTAAATAAAAGATCGTTATTTCAAACATTAAAAATTATTATAAGATTAATGAGGAAAAAGTAGAAATCTCAACATCTGGGAAAACAGAGGCATAAAAACTCAAGAATAAAAAGACAAGAATAAAAAGATTAATATTTACAGCTTTGGAGGGAACAAATGATATATATACCCGCTGAATTCATTAGAGAAGGAATGGTTATTGGCAGAAAATTATTCGGTAAATCGGGTGAAACACTTCTTGCTGAAGGTGCGCCAATAAGATTAAACGCAATTGAAAAGATTAAAGAGCTAGGATATAATGGTGTTTTTGTAAGTGACAAATATACTGAAGGTTTGGAGATAGAAGATTCTATTCAAGAAAACAAGAAATTGAAAGCTGTTAAAAATGTTAAAGAATTATTTGCGATAAGTCAAAAAAAATTGATACAGATGCAGATGAAGAGACTTCTTGAACAAAAGATACAAACAGAAACAATTCCTATTGTGGAGGTATTAGTGGATGAGGCATTGGATAAAAGCGAAAAAATGATAAGTATAATTGATTTGAAAATATTCGACGATTATACTTATTATCATGCAGTCAATGTTACACTGATTTCGATAATTGTGGGTATAGAGCTAGGGCTTGATCGAGATAAACTTATAAAGCTTGGAATTGCGGGTATGTTACTTGATATTGGAAGAGCTTTTCTTGTTAGAGAGAATTTTGATAGACCTGATAAATTAAGCAAAATTGAACTTGAGAGAATGAAACAACACACGGAAATCGGATACATGTACATTAAGGAATTAATGGGAATGACAATTCATACATCATTAGGTGTGCTACAACATCATGAGAGACTGGATGGATCGGGCTATCCTAATAAGGATACTGGAGAAAAAATTACTCTTTTTGGCAAAATCCTCTCTGTTGCAGACGTTTATGACGCGCTAACTTCAGACAGACCTTATAGAAAAGGGATGACATCTGCTCAAGCTTTAGATATACTAAATGAGGGCAAAAATAAGTTATACGAAGCAAGCATAGTAGAAGCGATGGAAAGAAAAGTTTCTGCTTACCCTGTTGGAACTTGTGTTAGCCTCAGTAATGGGCATACTGGCGTAGTTTATAGTAATTTTGTGGGTTTTGGTAATCGGCCTTTGATTAAACTAATTCAAGCTGAAAAGAACAAGCCACCCAATATAGCTAAAGGATTTGAGTTTATAGATTTGAGAACGGATATTAACTATAGAAGTGTTATTATCAAAGGAGTTGGAGATTATTCAGCCTATATTTGAAATTTGATTTATAATTTGGTTTGAAATTTGGTTTGAAGTTTGGTTTGAAGTTTGGTTTGAAATTTGATTTATAATTTGGTTTGAAGTTTGGTTTGAAGTTTTCTTGTAAGTATTTAAAATTTTATATAAAAATTCAGGAGGTTATCATGAAAGAAGTTGTAATTATAAGCGCGGTGAGGACACCGATTGGAAGTTTTAATGGGACACTATCAAGTGTTTCTGCTGTAGAGTTAGGTGCTATAGTCGTAAAGGAAGCAATTAAAAGAGCGGGAATAAGGCCAGATCAAGTTGATCAAACTATTCTGGGATGCATATTACAAGCAGGACTTGGACAGGGAGTAGCCAGGCAAGCAGCAGTAAAAGCCGGTATTCCAGTAGAAAAACCAGCTTATACTATTAATATTATTTGTGGATCTGGACTTAAAACAGTTCAATTAGCGGCTCAAGCTATTATGACAGGGGAATCAGATATTGTTGTGGCAGGTGGTACTGAAAATATGACAGCTTCACCATATGTATTACAGCAGGCAAGAAATGGTTACAAAATGGGCAATGGACAATTAATCGACACAATGATTAATGATGCGTTATCTGATGCTTTTAATAATTACCATATGGGAATGACTGCTGAAAACTTGGCAGAAAAATATTCGTTAACACGAGAAGATCAAGACATTTTCTCAGCTGGAAGTCAAAATAAGACTGAAGCTGCTATTAAAACTGGTAAATTCGTAGACGAAATCGTTCCAGTTGTTATTTCATCGAGAAAAGGGGATATAATTTTTGATACCGATGAATTCCCAAAAGCTGGAGTAACAGTTGAAGGATTAGGAAAATTAAGACCAGCATTTAAGAAAGACGGTACTGTTACAGCAGGAAATGCATCAGGAATAAATGATGGTGCAGCAGCACTGGTAATTATGTCAGCGGATAAGGCCAAAGAACTAGGACTTACTCCACTCGCAAAAATTGTTAGTTTTGCTACTGAAGGCGTCGATCCGTCAATAATGGGAATTGGCCCTGTACCAGCAGTTAAAAAAGCACTTAGTAGAGCGAACCTCGAAATCAAAGGTATTGATTTGATAGAAGCAAATGAAGCTTTTGCAGCTCAGTCATTGGCTGTTGCAAAGGAACTAAATTTTGATATGGAAAAAGTAAATGTTAATGGTGGAGCGATCGCACTAGGACATCCAGTAGGATCTTCAGGTGCTAGAATTCTTGTTACTCTTCTTCATGAAATGAAGAGAAGAGATGCAAAGACAGGTTTGGCGACACTTTGTATAGGTGGCGGAATGGGTACTGCGCTGATAGTAAAGAGATGAAAAACTAAGACGGCTTCGTTGCATTTTTACAATAAGTAAATACTGTAATTCAATTAATAGATTTAAATATTACGAAACTTTACATCGTAATATTAAAGCCTCCGGTGTTTTTACACTGGGGCTTTAAATCTTGAATTGTTGGCAGGAGGGCGCATCTAAATTTTAAATTCTACCCTTACTGCTTTTCCATAGATTTTTATCTCGCTAGGAGATGCAATTAAAACTTCAAAATCTGGGTTATCAGGGAAGAGCATGACTTTTCTGTCTGGAAGCCTTTTAATTCTTCGAAGTAAGGTTTTGTTTTCAAAAAATGCCAAAACGATATCTTTATCAATGATAGTCTCTGTCAGAAGGACTAGAACTAAATCACCTTTCAAAATCCTCGAATTACTAAGCGAATTATCTGCCGCTTGATAGTAGATTTTTTCGCCAGAAGCTACATTTTGATTTTTGCCTTGAAATACTGGTTCAAGTTTAAAATCCAGAGTATCTTGCTGAGATGGAAAAGCTTTAGCTGGATTAATTTTTGTGATAACAGGAATCTTAATGGTAGTTTTCATTAAGGCGCTTCCAAGAGATGTATCTTTCACTTCCTCTTCGATTTTTGAAGGAGTTTGTGAATTTTTTTGATTTTTCGCAAAAATGCTTGAATCTTGTCCTTGGTTTTGTCCTTGATTCAGCTTTGAAGTTCGACTTAGTGAGGTTTTCTGCCCGCTGCCTTTTTGTTCGTCACCCTCAGAATCGCTTTTTTCATCAAAATAATCATTAAAATATGAAGGCTCAATAGCATCAATAGTAACACCAAGCACCTTTGAAACTGCCTGAATTACCTGAGAGTTCGGAACTTTGCGCCCGTTTTCGATTTCGACTAGTGAAGCTTCACTCATGCCACTTTTTTTCGCAAGATCTTTCGCGGTCATACCTTTTTTTTCACGAGATTTTTTTATATTTGATCCTATAATGCTCATTTTTTTCCTCCCGAAAATTCATCACATAATGATATACTAATATATATAAGGGGGCGATACAATGCTTAAAGGAAAAAAAGTAAAACTAAGACCGATGGAAGAGTCGGATATAGCCATTGTTAGCAAACTCAGAAATTCAGAAATGGTTCTAAATAATTTATGTAATTTTTTGCCTATTAATGATTCGCTTCTCGCACAAGAAGAATATTTTAGGACTAAACTTAAGGTAAGTAATAGTATTGTGCCGTATTTTGTTATAACAACATTAGACGATGAAACGATTGGTACGATTCATTTAAAGCACACTGATTATAGATGTTCAAATACTATGATTGGTCTATTTGTAAGAGAAGATTTTATCGGTGAAGGTTACGGAACGGATGCAGTTATTGAAATTTTGAAATTTATTTTTAATGAAATGAATTTAATGCGAGTATATTTGGAAGTTTTTGCGTTTAATGAGAGAGCAATAAAAAGCTATATTAAAGCAGGTTTTAAAGTTGAGGGCACTCTAAGGGATCATCTTTTTAGAGATGGGAAGTATCACGATGTTATTCAGATGTCAATTTTGAGAGATGAGTTTGTCGAGTTGTAAAATTGTCGAGTTTTAGAATTATCTAGCTATAAAATTATCGAATTATCGTATCGTGAAGATTTTTGAATCATAGTGTTCACAAGATATTGAGTCAGAACGGAGGGCGTAATGATGTTAAAAGGTGAAAGAATAAAGCTGAGAGCACTAGAATTAGATGACATAGAGGCATGTTGGATCGAAAGAAACAATATGGAGATAATGTATTTTGGTAATATGGGAGCCACTTTTCCATCTTCTAAATATAGTGTGCATGAACGTTTGAAGAGAAATATGGAAAATAAAAATTATGAAAATGGATTTGATTTTGGAATTGAAGACGAAAATGGAAAACTAATTGGGACTATTGGTGCTAATTTTGTTGATTTAAAAAATAGAAAACTCATGTTAGGTATTTCGCTAAATTCAGGTGAAGCATGTGGGAAAGGTTATGGCACTGAAGCTGTTAAGCTGTTTTTGGAATTTGCTTTCAAGGAATTGAACATGCATAAAGTATATTTAGGCGTTTTTAGTTATAATCCAAGGGCAAAAAGGAGTTACGAAAAATGTGGTTTTAAGGTTGAAGCAGTTGCAAGAAAAAGAGTTTTTCGAGATGGACAGTATTTTGATGAGATATTAATGGGAATTTTGGAGGATGAGTATTTTGAAAATGAGAATACTGGAAGATGAGCATAATCAAAGATGAGCTTTTCGAGAATAACAAACTAAATAATAGCGAAAATTAGGATAAATGGAGGAGTTTGCAGATGGACTTTAATAAACTGACACAAAAAGCTCAGGAGGCCCTTTTGGCGGCTCAGGAGCTCGCTATTTTCAATAATAATACTCAAGTGGAGGTACAACACTTAAACAAAGTATTAACGATTCAAGAGAATGGTATGCTTCCGATAATGTTAGAGAAGATTCAGAGCAAACTGGAAATATACATTTATGGGATAGATGCTGAAATCTCGAAACTACCAAAAATAATTGGTTCAAATATTACTCCATACATGTCAAGATCCTTAGACGATCTTTTTTTGACTGCGTCTATAGAAGCGCGCAGATTAGCCGACGAATACGTGAGCGTTGAACATTTGATTTTGGCATTAACAGAAGACAAAGGTGTATCAGGAATAAATTTAAGAAAATTTGGTTTGAATCGAGAAAGGGTGCTGCAAGAACTCTCGAAAATTAGAGGTAGCCAGAGGGTTACTAACCAAAATCCAGAAAACACTTATGAGGCGTTAAAAAAATACGGAAAAGATCTTGTGGAGCTCTCGAAACAAGGCAAGCTTGATCCAGTAATTGGGCGAGATGGCGAAATAAGAAGAATAATAAGAATTTTGTCGAGAAGAACAAAAAATAATCCAATACTTATTGGTGAGCCTGGGGTCGGGAAAACCGCAGTAGTAGAAGGTTTAGCGCAAAGAATACTGAAGGGAGATGTGCCTTCAGGACTTAAAGACAAAACTATATTTTCACTCGATATGGGGTCATTAATAGCGGGGGCCAAATTTCGAGGAGAATTTGAGGAAAGACTCAAGGCGGTTCTGGGCGAAATAGAGAAATCTGATGGACAAATAATTCTTTTTATCGATGAGATACATAATATTGTAGGGGCTGGAAAAGCCGAAGGCTCTATGGATGCAGGGAATATTCTTAAACCATTACTGGCTCGTGGAGAATTACACTGTATCGGTGCTACGACTTTGGATGAATATAGACTTTATATAGAAAAGGATGCAGCACTTGAACGCCGCTTTCAGCCAGTTTTGGTGGATGCACCTGATGTTCAAGAGACTATTTCAATGCTTAGAGGACTAAAAGAAAAATTTGAGATTCATCATGGGGTTAGAATTCAAGATAATGCTATAGTGGCAGCAGCTGAATTATCGGATAGATATATCTCGGATAGGTTTTTGCCTGATAAGGCGATAGATTTAATCGATGAAGCAGCAGCAATGCTGA
>CAYZED010000001.1:71248-72342 GCA_964477445.1 uncultured Clostridiaceae bacterium
TGCTGAGAACCGAGATTGACAGCATGCCTGCTGAACTTGACGAAGTCACAAGAAAAATTCTTCAAATGGAAATAGAAAGAGAAGCGCTTAAGAAGGAGTCAGATAAACAATCTGCAGAAAGACTTAGTGAAATCAATAGACAGTTGGCATCTATCAGCGAAGAAGCCATGCGAATGACTGCACAGTGGGAAAGTGAAAAATCGAAAATCAAGGAATTGAGAGACATTAAGAAAAATATTGAAGACACAAAACTTGCAATAGAAGATGCTGAGCGGAAATATGATTTAAACAGAGTCGCTGAACTGAAATATGGAGTACTGGGAGCGCTTGAAAAAGAGTTAGAACAGAGTAAAAAAACAATTGAAGAAGCAGGAGACACAGAAAGACTCCTTAAAGAAGAAGTAACAGAGGATGAAATCGCTGAAATAGTTTCAAGGTGGACAGGAATCCCAGTCACAAAACTGATTGAGACAGAGAGAGAAAAGCTATTACATTTAGATGATATTTTACATATGAGAGTAATAGGACAAGATGAAGCAGTTCAAGCCGTTTCAGATGCAGTAATTAGGGCTAGAAGCGGACTTAAAGATCCTAAGAAACCGATTGGTTCATTTATTTTCTTGGGACCTACGGGAGTCGGAAAAACTGAACTTGCGAGAAGTTTAGCTGAATCTTTATTTGATAGCGAAGACAATATTATAAGAATCGATATGTCAGAATACATGGAGAAATTCTCAGTAGCCAGATTAATTGGTGCTCCTCCAGGTTATGTCGGGTATGAAGAAGGTGGCCAACTAACAGAATTAGTTAGAAGAAAACCATATTCTGTAGTTTTGTTTGATGAAATAGAGAAGGCACATGGGGACGTCTTTAATATATTTCTCCAAATTCTTGATGACGGAAGACTCACAGATAGTCAAGGGAGAACAGTTGATTTTAAAAACACTGTGATAATTATGACTTCAAACATTGGCAGTCAATACTTACTCGATGGAATAAATGAAAAAGGAGAGCTGAGAGACGAAAACGTTAAGATGGTTGAAAATGAATTGAGAAGAAATTTTAGACCGGAATTTTTGAATAGGATTGATGAT
>CAYZED010000001.1:72352-83780 GCA_964477445.1 uncultured Clostridiaceae bacterium
GGCCAAAAAATTCCCCTCGCCACAAGAACCCAGGAAAACCCTCCGTTTACAATCCCAACCCCCATTTGGCGTAAGGGGGGGGCCTTTATCCTGGGGATGAAGAGGGGAAATTTATTGTGGTGAAGGACATCATTATTGATGAGATGGAACATGGCGTGTAATCTTAATTAAAGAATATCACTGTCTGGAGTAGTTTCCTACTCCAACTGAGAAACACTTAATGGGTCTGTATTCCAACCAAAAACTTGGAACACTCCATTGGTGTTTCTCTTTAGTTCAAGTTTATATTTCATAGTTTTTGCGTCGGACTCGAATATTATTTTCGCAATAGCTGTATCAGCATTTTTAATGCTGTCAGCCCTTCTGTTATCAGCGCTATTCCAGAAGCTTATTTCACCAATTTTCATATCGAATTTTTCTGTTTCTGCAATAATGCCATTAATTATTTTCTTTTGTTCACTAAAAAAAGTGTCATATTTTTTATTTTCCCAAAGCTTGGAGATGGAAGCATTATTACGAGATTTAATATCGCTTAGATGATTTGCTACAATACTTTTTACTTCTTTATAAAGTGTCGAATTTGGGAAAGTAGATAATCCAACTATTTTCCAGGTGTTATTAAACAACTCTAGTTCAATAGAATTTACCCAATATGTATCTAATACCACAGAAGCATGATTTTTATCAATTTTTATGTTTGTAATTGATATTTCAGATGGAATACTGAACTTTTTTTGATTTTGTGGAAGTGTATCATTATATCGTCTGAAATCTAAAAGTTTGTTTTCCAATGCTTCCTGAATAACAGGTTTAGTAGAATTAGAATAAATAAGATTAGCAAAAACTAAATATTCTTTATAGTTTCCTGTGAAAGTACTGTCGAGTTGAAACATTTCTAAAATTTTTGTTTTAATCTTATATAACTCAATTTCCTCAGCCCTAATATTTTTTTCTATAATGCTGAAATCAATGGGATTTAAATTATACTTACTATCTGAGTATTCACAAATAAAAGTTAGAAAATCTGAAGAAGGTGAAACATAGAATGTTGGTGATTCAGTATCTGTGACAATTGTACTGTGAGAAATTGGAGAAAATTTTACTAGTTTATATCGCCTGTCAGATAATAAATTATCAGTTAACTTCGTATAAATTACTTCTCCAGATTGTTTCAAAATAGCATATGAATATACTGGACTGCTTTCAATAGTTACATTTTCTAGTGATTTTAAATCTATTAATGACAGAGAATTATTTTCGCTGTTTATATATAGTAAAGAATTGATGCTTGAATCACAATATTGACCATTTGCTATACTTTTGTATGTTTTGTTTGAAAAATCATAAATGGCAATAAAGTTCTTATACTCGTTATTTTTCATTGATACAATATAGTAGTTTTCACCAAGCGCTTTTTTTATAAAAGGAGTATAGTTATCAACCGCGATTGAAACAACTTCTGCAGTGTCTACATCGTAAACAGTAGTATCGTTTATTTGGATTTGCTTTCCATCTCTTGACCACGATACAGATTTGTTAATTTGATTTTTACTCTCTGTTGAAAAACTTTGCAACAACTTATTTTGAATTTTAAATATGTAAATATTGTTTTTGCCATCAATGAAAGCAAAATTTTGTCCAGATTCATCAAATGAAAAGTCATGAAGACTTAAAAATTGTCCGATAATAGTTGTTTCTCCACTTTTTAAGTTGAAAACATACATATCAATGTATTGCAAATAATCACCTATAATGGTATTTTCATTTATTTTATTTGATGCATTATTTTTTGAGAGTTCAAAACCGATTAGGTAGGAAAAATCTTTATTAAAAGTTAAAGGCGTAATGTTTTTGTTTATGTTTTTCAGCAGCTCTTGAGACTTGAGAATGGAGAGGCTTTCTTTTGTTTGGTCTATACTACTAATTTCAATATTTGAGTTAGCTGTTATGCCAGAATTATAGGAGGAATCAAGAACAACAAGCTTATTTTGTTTTATTGAACAGCCAGAGAGTGTTGAAAAAACAAAGACAAGCATGAATAGAATAACAAGATACTTATGTTTTACATTTTGTTTTACATTTTGTTTTACATTTTGTTTTATATTTTGTTTTATATTTTTAAAAATTTTATATTCTTCAAATGACATTTTTACACCTCATAAACCTTAATTATAGTACAGGAAAATATACTTTTTTCACACCTCTATTTTTGGAAGTTCAATTATTGTCTCGGTTCCTTTGTCTTCTTGACTAAACATTTTTATAGTTCCACCATGTTTTTCGATAATTTCTTTAACAATTGAAAGACCTAACCCCCAGCCTTCAGCTTCGCTATTTCTGGATTTATCACCTTTGAAATATGGATCAAATATTTTTTCTTTGTCTTCGTCAGAAATTCCTGCTCCATTATCTTTAATGGTGATTTTTGTTATGTTTTTATGTCTCTTAAGATAGATATCAATATATCTACTTCCGCTGTATTTAATACTGTTATCTAGAATATTTAAAACAACTTGTCTCATTAACTCAGGATCGACGAATTGTTTAACATTATCAAGATGAAGACGAAACTCAATGTTGTTTTGTTCAGCTTTATATTCTAATGAGTGACAAGCACTATCAATAATTTCCGCAAGAGAAACAATTTTCTTTTCCAGTTCGAAGTCAAATTTCTTTAGTTTTGATAATTCCAGTAGCCGTTCTGTCATTTTTACTAGGCGTTGTGCTTCACTGCTGATGTAGAAAATGCTTTTGTCGCGTAATTCTGGAGAATCGGCCTTCCAAAGTAAATCTGCATAACCAATGATTGAAGTCAACGGAGTTCTTATTTCATGAGTAAAATTGTCAAAGAAGTGTTTTTGTTTATCTGCCTCTTCATTTAGTTTATCTATCATTTCTTGGATATTATCAGCCATGTTATTAAACGTTAAAGATAAGTCTCCAACTTCATCTTGGCTCGTCCTGCTTGTGCGTATAGACAAATTTCCAAGGGAAAAAGACCTTGCTGTGTTTCGAAGATTAACGATGGGATTTGTTAAGTGGTTAGAAATAAGGTTACTAGAGAAGAGAATAATGATACTCAGCAATACAGCTGTTAAACAGAAAATCTTTATTATATCGGATCGCATTGTATCTGCCTCAGTTAAAGGATAAATAAAACAAACGGTGTACATGAAGCGATTTGATATGTTAACTGGAAAAGCAAAATAAAAAACTCTTCCACCATTCATGGGGCGAATAAAATAAGCGCTTTTTCCTTCCAAAGCGGCTCCAATTTCGGGTCTTATCTGAGAGTTGGCTTGTGGATCCGTCAAGGTTGATTCATCTGAATCACTGATTAATGCAGCCCCATAAAAAATTTGGACACGACTTTTCGTGGTATCTTTCATAACTGCAGCAAGATATGGACCATATCTATCAATAGAGGAAGTAATATCAAAGATATTTATTGATTTGTTTAATGCAAATTGTTCAATATAAGTGGATGCATAACGACTTTGACCCTGAAGATACTTCAGGGTATTAGAGAGATTATAGTTATCAGTAATTAAGGTAATTACAGTTCCTATAACAAAGAATAATGCAATAAATGTACCAATATTCAATGCTAGGATTTTATGTTTTAGCTTCATTTACATCTACTCGATTTCAAATTTATATCCAATACTGAATACTGTTTTTATAAAGTCACCACAGGGGCCTAGTTTTTTTCGTAGTCTTTGAATATGAATATCAACGGTTCTACTGTCACCATAGAATTCAAATTTCCAAACCTGTTCAAGGATCTGTTCTCGGGAGAATACTTTTTTTTGATTTGAACAAAACAATAATAAAAGGTCAAATTCTTTTGGTGTTAACGCTACTTTTTCTTCTTTTATATTTACAATTCTAGAATCTAGTTGAATTACAATATCACCAGCTGAAACTACGTTGTTTTCTTGCGTATCTATTTTGTTTGTTCGCCTTAGCACGGTTTTTATTCTAGCAATCAATTCTCTCGAGTCAAAAGGTTTCGTTACGTAATCATCTGCCCCATTTTCTAGACCTAAAAGTTTATCAGAGATATTGCTTTTTGCGGTTAACATTATTATGGGAATGTTTAATTTTCTGATTTTTATGGCAGCATCAAAACCATTTAAAACAGGCATCATTACATCGAGAATAACTAAATCCGGAGACTCAGATTCTGCTAATTCAACCGCTTTAGCTCCATTTTTCGCTGATATGGTTTCGTAACCTTCAAATTCAAGATTTATTTTTAATAATTCAATAATAGCGGGTTCATCATCTGCGATTAGTATTTTCATTTAAAATCATTCCTTTCAAACGGCTTGGGCATCTTAATTCTACCACTAAAGTATAGAAGTGAAAACTAGAAACTGCAATTATTATTCCGAAAGCATTGAAATATAGTAGTCTATTCAGTTAGAATCAGAATAGAATCTTTTTATATGGGGAAAAGGAAGTGACATAATATTGAACATTAATATTTTAGCAAAAGAGAATCGGGTACTAGTTTCATCTATTTTTGCGCTGGCGATTCCATCAATGTTTAGTATGCTTTTTGAGACGGCATATGATATTGTAAACATGGCCTGGGTCAGTAGAATTTCTATCGATGCAGTTGCTGCTGTTACCAGATTTGCTACGGTATGTATGGTTTTAAACAGAATAAACGATGTTTTAGGAACTGGGTCATTTTCACTCATTTCAAGGTCATATGGAAGTGGAAATGAAGAACAAACGGCTAAGATAATCGAACAAACGATTATTTTTAAGATTATTTTGTCATTAATCTTTGGAGCAATAGTCGGGTTAGTAATTCAAACAATTTTGAGGCCTATTGCATCAAATGCGAACGTGTTATCTTTATCAGTTGAATATGGGATGATTCGTCTTTTGACATTACCGCTTGTTTTTTCATCAATGACCGTTACCACCGCTCTAAGGTGTCTTGGAGACGCAAAGAAGCTATTATTAATTACGATGTTTTCGTCTTTTGCTAATATTCTACTAGACCCGATATTTATTTTTAAGACAATACCTTTTATCGGTCTACCTGGACTGGGCATGGGAATTTCTGGAGCAGCCTGGGCTACAGTTATTTGCCAGACCGCATCATTTTTTATTGGTCTCTATATTTTATTCGCAGGAAAAACGAAAGTGAAGGTCAATTTCAAAAATGGGTTTAAGATTGATTGGACTATCTGCAAAAAACTTTTAACTGTAGGTTGGCCAGCCGGAATCGATGGATTATTAAGAAACGCTTCAAACTATGTAGTGCTAGCATACTTGGTCAGTTATGGAGTAGATGTAGTCGCTGCATTCGGAATTGGCATAAGAGTGATGATGCTTGTTTTAATGCCTGTTTTTGGGTTGGAAATGGGGAGTGGAGTTATAATTGGTCAAAAGCTTGGCTCGGGAAACAAGAAAGATGCCGAAAAAGTTCCATATATGACAGCCCTGATGGAATTGGCAATCATGATTTGTGTGGGAGTTGTCATGTTTGTTTTCCCAAAAGAACTAATGCGATTTTTTACTCAAGATAAGGACGTAATTTTGCAGGGAAGTTATTTCTTCAAAGTATTTGCCTTTTCAGGATTATTTGCAATGCCTGCTTATGGTATGATGTCAGGGTTCTTTGGAGCAGGACATAATAAACCAGCATTATTTGCAAATATAATAAGTGTTTGGTTTGTTCAAATCCCGCTAATGTATATTTTCTCAAGTGTGCTTCACTTAGGGATATTATGGTTTTGGGCGAGTATGGGTATTGGAAATTTTGTTTTGTTTTTCGTGGTTTTGTATAATATTAGAAAGAATGATTGGCTTACTTATAATGTATTGTAGATATAAAATTAAAAAAAGGGAACACTAAAAAGAAAAAAAGGGGGAGTATGTAATGGAGAATCAAATTAGAAATAGAAACGAGATAGGTGAAGAATTTAAATGGCGTGCGGAGGACATCTATTCTGATTTAACTGAATGGGAGTCGGATTACAAACAAATTGGAATGTTTTGTACGGAATTAAAAAAATTAGAACAAGGAATGTCTGAAAGTGCTTCGAATTTACTAAATGTTATCGAAAAAAAGCTTGAGATTGATAGATTATATATGAAACTATATCTATTTAGCTCACTTAAACATGATGAAGACAGCTCAATTCCAGAATTTCAATCAAAAAAATCATTAATAGATACACTAGCTAGTAATATTGGTGCAGCGTCTTCTTTTGTAAATCCTAAAATAGTCGCACTTGAAGATGAAACTTTAAAAAAATATTTTGAATTAGAAAAAGGTTTGCATTTGTATAAAATATTCATTGATGAAATAAGAAGAAAAAAATCACATCTTCTGAATCAAAGTGAAGAGAATATTATGGCTATGGCTAGCGAGATAACTGATGGACCCGAGAATGCTTTTGGAATATTCACAGCTGTGGATTTAAAATTTGAAGATGTTACGGATTCTAACGGGAATAAACTTCCGTTATCAAATGGAAGCTATGGGGCCATGTTAGAAAGTAAAGACCGCGTTCTGAGAGAAAACGCTTTTAAGAGCATGTCAAAATCATATGCAAATAATGTTAATCTGCTTAGCTCTATTTATTCTTCAAAGATTAAAGGCAATATGTTTAATTCAAAGATTAGAAAGTATGAAAGCTCAAGAGCTGCTTCTATGTTTGGTGATAATGTTGATGTTTCTGTGTACGATAACTTAATTACAGCAGTAAATAACAGACTTCCATTGCTCCACAGATATATGGATATAAAGAAAAAACTTTTGGGATTTAATGAAATTCATTTATATGATGTCAGTACTCCAGTTTTTGAAAAAAGTGTTGAAAAAATACCTTTTCTAGAAGCTTGTGAAATAATAAAAAAAGCAATGGAACCTTTGGGCGAAAAGTATGTTTCAGATTTAGATACTGCATTTAGAAATAGATGGGTTGATGCTTATGAAAACAAAGGGAAAAGAAGTGGCGCATATGCCACATTTTGCTATGATTCTCACCCATATATTCTACTGAATTACACAGATACGATGAGGGATATGTTTACTTTAGCGCATGAATTGGGACATGCAATGCACTCAAAATACACAGCAGAGAAGCAACCTTTTGTTTATGCTAAATACAAAATTTTTGTGGCTGAAGTGGCATCTATTTGTAATGAATCATTGTTGATAAATTATCTATTAGAGACCTCTGAGGATAAAGATGTTAAGCTAAGAATGCTAAATTATTTTTTAGAACAATTCAGAACGATAATATATAGACAGACTATGTTTGCCGAATTCGAAAAAGTTGCCCACGAGAGAGCTGAGGCTGGAGAGGCATTGACAGCTGGTGATTACACAAAAACTTATATAGAAATTTGCAAAAAATATTTTGGGCCAAATGTTGTTGTTGATGAAGAAATTGGTACAGAGTGGTCTAGAATACCACATTTTTATTCAAGTTTTTATGTTTATAAGTATGCGACAGGTTTTTCAGCTGCTTTAGCAATTAGTAAGAGAATACTAGATAAAGAAGAAGGTGCTCTTGAGGATTATTTTGAATTCTTGTCAAGTGGATGCACCGATTATCCAATAGAGTTATTAAAAAAAGCAGGAGTAAATATGAATACTTCTAAACCAATAGAAGATGCGTTAGATATATTTGAGAAATTAATGGACGAGATGGAGGAATTACAGTTTGGCAGTTAGATATGAATTAATAAAAACGTGCGCTCAGTCGGGGGCAAGACTTGGGAGGCTACACACACCTCATGGGATTATTGAAACACCGACATTTATGCCGGTGGGAACTCAAGCTACGGTTAAGGCAATGACCCCTTTGGAGTTGAAAGAAATCGGAGCTGAGATAATACTTAGCAATACTTACCACCTTTTTATAAGGCCAGGCCATAAATTAATAAAGAAATTTGGTGGGCTACACGGTTTTATGAATTGGGATAGACCAATTCTAACAGATAGCGGAGGATTTCAAGTTTTCTCGCTTAATGAGCTTAGAAAAATTACGGAAGAGGGAGTAGTATTTAGATCTCACCTTGATGGAACTAAGCATTTCTTTACACCTGAATTTGTAATGGAAATCCAAGAAGCTCTTGGGGCTGATATTATTATGGCTTTTGATGAATGTACGCCTTGGCCGTGTGAGCATGACTACGCAAAGAAATCTCTGGAGAGAACAGCAAGATGGCTTAAACGATGTAAAGATTCTCATCAAAATTCCGAAAATCAGGCATTGTTTGGTATTATTCAAGGTGGAACTTTTAAGGATTTGAGAATCGAAAGTGCGAAACTAACCACTAACATTGAACTACCTGGATATGCTATTGGAGGGCTTTCGGTTGGTGAGCCAAAAGACATTATGAATGAAGTTCTAGAATACACAGTACCCGAAATGCCTAAAGATAAACCAAGATACCTTATGGGAGTGGGTAGTCCTGATTGTTTAATAGATGGGGTTCTGAGAGGAATTGATATGTTCGATTGTGTTTTACCCACGAGAATCGCTAGAAATGGAACAGTAATGACTTCAAATGGGAAACTTGTAATTAGAAATGCTGAGTACGCAGAAGATCATGAACCACTAGACACCAATTGTGATTGTTATGCATGTAAAAATTTTTCAAGAGGGTATATAAGACATCTTATTAAGGCAAATGAAATTCTTGGTGGAAGATTAACGACAGTCCACAATTTGAGATTCCTCCAAAATCTTATGAAGGATATTAGACAAGCCATTATGGACGATCGTCTATTAGATTTCAAAAAAGAGTTTTTCACAAGATACGGCTATAACATATAGTTTCAGTAAGATATGGCTATAATTTTTAGATTTTTAAAGACAAAGCTATTTTTTTCTGATATGATATTATTTGAACAAAATCAAAGGAGGAAATGAAATTGAAAACAAATGATATAATCGCGTTAGTTCTTCAGTTCGCTGTAATTATTGGTATATTTTGGTTTTTCCTTATCAGACCACAAAGAGAGAGACAAAAAAAGACTGAAACAATGAGAAAGAATGTTAAAGAAGGCGACGAAATAATAACTATCGGTGGAATTTATGGAAAAGTAATGAACGCTAAAGAAGATTTGATTACTATTGAAGTTGGTGCCGATAAAACAAAGATTAAAATCGCAAGATGGGCTGTTGGAAACGTAACTAATAGTGAAGAAAAAGCTATTGAGACAGATAAGCTTGAAGGTGAAAGCAAATAATTAGAATACTGATACTATATTTATTTCGGAGGTGATACTTATATGAAGCATATAAAAACTCTCAATAAAAAAACTCTTTGTGAAAGCTCACTAAAGGGTGGTTGTGGTGAATGTCAGAACTCATGTCAATCAGCATGTAAGACCTCTGCTACTGTAGCAAATCTTAGATGCGAGAATGTTGAAAACACAAGAGTGAAAAAGACATCCCAGATTAACACGCTATAAAAATTAAGCAGTGACTGGAAAGTTGCTGCTTTGTTTATGTTAATGAAAGTTATTCTTTTTTTCGAAACCGACTTTGTGATTTTGGAGGAAACATTTTGATTATAGAATTCGAAGGAAATTTACCAATAATTGATGAAACGGTATTTGTTGCTGAAGGTACTCAAATTATTGGAAAAGTAGAAATAAAAAAAGACGCTGCAGTGTGGTTTAATGCTGTTATAAGATCCGATGAAGCATCGATAACTATCGGAGAGAACACAAATATTCAAGATGGTTGCACACTTCATGACGATACTGGATATGATTTAGTGGTAGGCAGAGACGTCACCGTAGGTCATAATGTAATTTTGCATGGATGTAAGATTGCGAATAATGTCTTAGTGGGAATGGGAAGTACTATTCTAACAGGGGCAGAAATTTCTGAAAATACTATTATCGGAGCGAATTCATTGGTTACACAGGGGAAAAAGTTTCCACCAGGCGTATTAATTACTGGAAGTCCGGCTAAGGTTATGCGAGAGCTTAAGGCTGAAGAAATTGAAAACATTAAAATTTCTGTAGCAGGTTATGTTAATAAAAAGAATATTTACATGAAATAAAGACGGCTTCGTCGTATTTGTCAGTATGTAAATTTTCTATTAAATAATTTCTTAAAAATGGTTAGAATTGACTTGAACAGAGCTAATTAGTATAATAAGCTTTGTTAGATTTAAAAGGAGGAGAAAAGAAGATGAAAGGCAAAAACCTGGGGCTACTTGCTGGTGCTGTAGTATTGATTTTTCTTATTGCATCGCTTGCTATATTTGGCCTAATACCAATCGGAAAATTTTATATTTCACCAGTGAAGGACATGATTAAGCTAGGTCTTGATTTAAGAGGTGGAGTTAGTGTTTTACTAGAAGCAAAACCAAAGGATGGGGAAACAATAACAACAGATAAAATTAATAGAGCGATAAGCATTATCGAAAACAGAGTTAATGGTTTAGGAGTAACCGAACCGACTGTATCGGCTTCGGGAACAAATAGAATCTTGGTAGAAATCCCTGGTATAAAAGATACTGTTCAAGCACTAGAGTTAATAGGTAAAACAGCCCAATTAAATTTTGTTGATGAAAATAAAAAGATTGTAATGACTGGTGCGGATGTTAAATCAGCTAAGGCTGAACTAGTGAGGCCACAAGATAGTTTGACAGAGCAACCAGTAGTTTCTTTCGTACTTACAAGCGTAGGAGCGAAAAAATTCGCCGCTGTTACTAAAACTAATCTTGGGAAAATAATTAGCATAGAGCTAGATGGTAAAGTTTTAACCGCACCTAGGGTTGAATCTGAAATACCAAATGGCGAAGGATATATAGAAGGCAGTGAATCATTAGAAGAAGCCGCAAAAACTGCTCTATTAATTAGTGCGGGAGCACTTCCTATAGACCTTGAACAAATGTCAGTTATGAGTGTTGGACCACAGCTCGGAGCTAGTTCATTCGAAAAAACTGCGTTCGCTGGTGGAATAGGGATTATTATAATATTTATATTTATGATAGTATTCTATAGAGTTCCTGGCGTTATTGCTAATATATCACTTATTCTTTATACGGCTTTAGTACTATTCATACTAGCTGGGTTTAAAGCCACATTGACTTTACCTGGTATTGCAGGTATTATACTCTCGGTCGGTATGGCAGTAGATGCGAATATATTAATATTCGAAAGACTAAAGGAAGAGTTAAGACTTGGAAAGACTTTAAGAGCTGCAATGGATGCAGGCTTTAAAAGAGCTTTCTTAACAATATTTGATTCTAACTTAACTACCATAATAGCAGCAGTCGTTCTTTTCTACTTCGGTTCTGGGACGATAAAAGGTTTCGCGCTTACATTGATTATCGGGGTATTAACTAGTATGTTCACAGCGCTTACTGTAACTAAATTCCTCTTGAAAACGCTTATTGACAGCGGATTAATCAAGAATACCAAGCT
>CAYZED010000001.1:83790-85093 GCA_964477445.1 uncultured Clostridiaceae bacterium
CCAAGCTTTATAGCAGATAGGAGGTAATGAGTTATGAAAACGATTCAATTTATGAAATATAAATTTATTCTCTTTGCCGTGTCTGCGATAATTTTTGTTATCGGCGGAGTATTTGGCGTAATCCATGGCGGATTTAACTTAGGAATGGACTTTACTGGAGGAGCTACACTGTTAGCAGATATGGGCAAACCATTTAGTATATCTGATGTAAGAAAAGTTGTTGATGTATATGATAATGCAGCAGTTATTACGACAGCTGGAGATAAAAAACAGGAAGTTTACATTAAAACAAAGCATATATTTACGAATAAAGAACGAACAGATCTAACTAATACTTTTAATTCGAAATTTGGTGTAACCCAAGAAAAAATGCAGTTTGACACTATTGGAGCAGTTATAGGAAACGAATTAAGCCAGCAGGCATAGCTCGCACTGTTTTTCGCAATGATTGGAATAATGATTTACATTTCTTTCAGATTTGAGTGGAAATTTGGATTGGCGGCAGTATTGGCATTAATTCATGACTTGATGATGTTGATAACAGTTTATTTAGTGTTGGATATTCCTGTAAACGGAGCTTTTATAGCGGCTGTTTTAACTATAGTGGGTTATTCAGTTAATGACACTATTGTTATATTCGATAGAATTAGAGAAACTATGAAATTCCAAAGGAAATTTGAGGTTGAGCCATTAGTTGATGATTCGATTACTCAGACATTAGCCAGATCCATAAATACTGTAATGACAGTGCTTATTTGTATCGCTTCCCTGTACGTTTTCGGAGTTCCTTCAATAAGAGAATTCGCTCTTCCACTTTTCATTGGGGTTGCCAGCGGATGTTATTCATCAATATTCATAGCAAGTCCTATCTGGGTACTACTTAAAGGAAATAAGAAAAAAGCAGTTGCTTAAAATATAAATGGAATTCATTTGATTGTATGATGGAGGGCTGTGCATAACAGCCCTTCATTTCAATTTAATCTAAAGTATAGTATTTACTTATGGCATAAATACTGCGAAGCCGCTTTTATCTGTGTGTGGAGGAATCATGAAAAAAAAATGGGTTAGTTACAATAAGGATTATAATAGCGAGAATTTCATCAAAGAACTAAACATGCCTGAGATATTTTTTCCGTTGCTATTAAATAGAGGTATCAGCGATATTTCGGCTGCGAAAGAGTATTTTTTTGGAAATATTGATGAAAATTTAGCGGATCCTTTTTTGTTAAAAGACATGCAAAAAGCAATTAATCGTTTAGAAATTGCGATAAATAATAAAGAGAAAATAGTCATTTATGGAGAT
>CAYZED010000001.1:85103-124863 GCA_964477445.1 uncultured Clostridiaceae bacterium
TATGATGTGGATGGGATCACATCTAGTTCATATTTATATAGAATTTTTTCTGAGCTTGGTGCCAAAGTCGAAGTATATATACCTAATAGGTTTGAAGAGGGGTATGGTCTTAATGACGAAGCGATAATAAAACTTCATGAATCTGGTGCAAAGCTAATTGTTACAGTGGATTGTGGCATAAGATCAATCGAAACTGTCACTTTAGCAAACAGTCTGTTACTCGATATTATAATTACAGATCACCATGAATGCGGAGATGTTTTACCGAATGCATTAGCAGTTATAAATCCAAATAGAGTCGACTCAGAATATCCATTTAGAAAGCTAGCAGGAGTAGGAGTTTCTATGCGATTAGCGACTGCTTTATGTAAGCGCTTAAACAAAATTGGACTAGAGAAAAAATATTTGGAGCTTGTCGCGATCGGTACTGTTGCTGATGTTGTTCCACTAGAAGGTGAAAATCGTATTATTGTAAAGAGTGGATTAGCAATTATAAAAGATTCAAGTATTCCAGGGGTGAAGGCTTTATGCGAAGTTTGTGCGCTAAATGACAAACAAATCACGTCTTATAGTATTGGTTTCGTTATAGGTCCGAGAATAAATGCGGCTGGAAGATTATCAAGCGCAATGCTCTGCGTGGAATTATTCACAACAGAGAATTATCAGCGAGCACTAGAAATCTCTAAAGAACTTGACATGGAAAACAGAGAAAGACAAAAAATTGAACAGAAGATAGTTGAAGATGCTATAGAAAAAATCGAATCTGAATCTCTGGCTGAAGAGTATGGGATATTGGTTGTAGCTGGTGAAGGCTGGCACAGTGGAGTTATAGGAATAGTGGCCTCAAGATTAGTAGAAAAGTACTATTTGCCAACGTTGGTAATTTCTATTGAAGGCGAAAAAGCTAAGGGCTCCGCTAGGTCAATTAGCGGTGTTAATATTTTTGAATTAATGAATTCGGCTAGCGATAATTTTGAAAAATTTGGCGGACATGAAATGGCCGCTGGATTTTCTATGGAAGCAGAAAAGATTCATGATTTAAGAGAAGTTCTAAACAAAAAGCTTATTGATATCACAGGTGGAGCGCGATTTGTACCCGAAATAAAAGTAGATTATCGAATTGAATCAAATGACTTAAAGCGAGAAACTGTAACGGGTTTGAAGCTTTTTGAACCGTATGGAATGGGGAATCCTTCTCCAGTTTTTGTGGCAAGAGGATTAAGAGTTGTATCGGTTAAACGAATGGGAGCGGATGGCAGTCATTTGAGAATATCTTTGTTTGATGGAGAAAAGACAATTGATGCCGTGGCATTTGGAAAAGGGGATATGGAAACTAGCCTTAAAAATGATAGCACCGTTGATGTTTTGTGCAATCTAGAAATAAACACTTGGAATGGTTACGATAAATTACAGATTAATATCAAAGACATAAAAATTGTCATGCAAAATTGCTAGTTTGCTTGAAGAAGCGGACGATTCAAGCTATACTAGTATGCATATGAATAAAGAAATCATTACTAAATGAGGAGGAAACACGATGGATTACGATAAATATATAAGGGTTATTGAGAATTTTCCCAAAGATGGAATCAGTTTTAAAGATGTAACCACTCTTTTGAAAAATGGTGAGGTATTTAAGTCAGCAGTTAAAGAAATAGCCGAAGAAATAAGATTGAAAAAAATAGATGTTATTGTAGGACCAGAAGCAAGAGGGTTTATTTTTGGGGCTCCTGTGGCATATGAGTTGGGTGTAGGTTTTGTACCTGTCAGAAAACCAGGGAAATTACCAGGAGAAACAGTTTCATTCGAATATGACTTAGAATATGGGACAGATTGTTTAGAAATACATAAGGATGCTATTACACCAGGAATGAGAGTAGCAATAGTTGATGATTTATTAGCCACTGGTGGAACAATCGAATCAACCATAAAACTAGTCGAATCATTAGGAGCAGAAGTTGTTCATATAGGATTTTTGATTGAATTAACGGAACTTGAAGGTAGATCTAAATTAGATGGATATGATGTAGAAGCATTAGTTAAATACTAAAATATTATTGAGGTGGCATCATAAATTATTTTAGTTTGAAATCGTTTAGAATAACATCATTTAGTGATAACATTCATGAAGCATAAATTAGTTGAATATTAATAAATATTAAGTATAATATAGTTTTAGTAATAGTATTGAGAAAGGCAGGTGTTTTCATGGAGCTTCAGACATTATTAGATAGAATATTGACCATTAATCCTAAGGCAGAAACTGAACTTATAATAAAAGCTTATGAACTCGCCTATAAAGCTCACGAAGGTCAAAAGAGGGATTCAGGTGAAGAGTATATAATTCATCCAACAGAGGTTGCATATATATTAGTTGAACTGAATATGGATGTTCCTACCATTGTTGCAGGCATTCTACATGATGTAATTGAGGACACAAGTTATACTTTTGATCAAATAAAAGAAATTTTTGGAGAAGAAATTGCAAAACTTGTCGATGGTGTGACGAAGCTTGGCAAACTAGAATATAAAACAAAAGAAGAACAACAGGCGGAAACTTTCAGAAAAATGTTTATTGCTATGTCAAAAGATATCAGAGTAATTTTGATAAAACTAGCAGACAGACTACATAATATGAGAACTCTTAAATATGTTACACTCGAAAAACAAAAAGAAAAAGCAGAAGAAACAATGGAGATATACGCTCCAATTGCTCATAGACTAGGAATCTCAAAAATCAAATGGGAAATGGAAGACCTTGCGCTAAGGTATAAAGATCCTCAAGGTTATTATGATCTAGTTGAAAAGGTTGCAAAAAAGAGAAAAGAACGCGAAGATGAAATTAATGGAATTATAAATGAAATACGGGAAGAAGTACTCGAGATAGGCATTGAAGCACATATAGAGGGACGACCAAAGAGTTTTTATAGTATTTACAGAAAAATGTATTATCAGAATAAACCTTTTGAACAAATATTTGATTTGACTGCAGTTAGAATTATCGTCGATTCAGTTAAAGATTGCTATGGAGTTTTAGGGATAGTTCATACTCTATGGAAACCAATACCAGGAAGGTTTAAAGACTATATCGCTATGCCAAAGCCTAATATGTACCAATCAATACATACTACTCTTTTAGGGCCTGATGGACAACCGTTCGAGGTTCAAATTAGAACATGGGAAATGCATAGAATATCAGAGATGGGTATTGCAGCACATTGGAAATATAAAGAAGGAAAAAGCTGTGCGACTGATTTAGACGAAAAACTAAAATGGCTGAGACAGATGCTTGAGTGGCAAAATGATATAAACGATAATACAGAATTCATGGAAACTCTTAAAATTGATCTTTTCACTGATGAGGTTTATGTTTTTACGCCTAAAGGTGATGTTATGGATCTACCTGTGGACTCGACGCCTATTGATTTTGCATATAGAATTCACAGTCAAATTGGGAATCGTTGTATAGGCGCGAAAATAAATAGCAAAATTGTACCTCTTGATTATAAACTTCAGACAGGCGATATCATAGAAATTGTAACATCATCAAATGCTAATGGACCAAGTCGAGATTGGTTAAAAATCGTTAAGAGTAGCCAAGCAAAGAACAAAATCAGACAATGGTTTAAAAAAGAAAAAAGAGAAGAGAATATCGTTAAAGGCAAAGAAATGCTTGAGCTAGAAGTTAAGAAACAAGGCTTCACCAAAGCTCAGTTATTAAAACCTGATTGGATTGAATTATCTTATAAAAAATTCGGATTACACGCTGTAGATGATATGTATTCAGCTATTGGCTTTGGAGGGCTTACACCGAATCAAATTGTAAATAAAATAAAAGAAGAATACCGAAAGACTATTAAACCAGAAGAAACAGAAGAAGAAGTATTAGAGAGCAGAGTGAGTAAGACACAGAGAAGGCCAAACAGTAACGCGAATGGCATTTTTGTTAAGGGTGTTGATAACGTTTTAGTGAGATTTTCTAAGTGCTGTAATCCAGTACCTGGAGATGAAATTATCGGGTATATTACTAAAGGTCGCGGTGTTTCAGTTCACAGAAAAGACTGTACAAACGCTTCTGGATTAATGAATGAGCAAGAACGATTAATCGAAGTAGGATGGAATGAAACATCTAAATCCTCTTATAAAGTTGATTTAGAAATAAGATCGATTGATAGAAAAGGGTTATTAGCCGATATAACAGCAATTGTTGATGACTCTAGGATTAATATAGTCACATTTAGCTCAAGAACCACAAAAGATAAAATGTGTATTGTCAATTTAGTACTTGAAATAGACGACATTGAACAAATGAACAGAGTAATTAAGAAAATGCACAGAATTCAAGGCGTTACGGATGTCTATAGAAAGTAGTATGTGTGTAAAATACATTTTTTCGAGTTGGGAATATAATTAGATGCAAGGAAACGTTTCCATTCATAATAAGGTGAAAAATAGAGGAGCAAAAAGATGAGAGCAGTAGTACAGAGAGTTTCTGAGAGTAAGGTCATAGTTGAAGATAAAATCGTTGGAAGCATAGGAAAAGGCTTGATGATTTTGTTAGGTGTGAGTGAAAAAGATACTATTGAAGATGTGAAATATATGGCTGAAAAAGTTGTAAATCTGAGGATTTTCGAAGATGAACAGGGCAAGATGAATCTCTCACTTTTCGACATAAAAGGAGAACTTTTAGTAGTTTCGAATTTTACACTATATGGGGATTGTAGAAAAGGAAGAAGACCAAGTTTTGTTACTGCAGCGAGACCAGAAATGGCAAATGAACTTTACGAAAAATTTGTTAATGCATGTAGGGAGTATGGTATAAGAACAGAAACTGGAACTTTCCAAGCTGAAATGCGAGTTGATATAATCAATGATGGACCAGTAACTCTAATAGTTGACAGCGAAAAATTGATATAAAATACTATAAATATTAGTCCGGATTAGAAAAGTATTATAGGGAAACATTACAAGAAAAGCACTAGAGGGAAACATTACAAGAAAAGCACTAGAGGAAAACATTACAAGAAAATTATTAGGAGAAAAAGCATGGAAATGATAATAAAAGCGCTTGGCATGATACAAGCGAATTGCTATATTTTATTTGATAAATCGAAAGTAGTAAATCCTGAATCAAAGGTAGATGCCATAGTTATTGATCCAGGTGATGAAAGTGAAAAAATAATCGAAATTTTGGACAAAAAAAACTTAACGTTGAAGTATATCATTTTAACTCATGGACATGGAGATCACATAGGTGCCGCAGCGGAACTAAGGCAATTAACTGGCGCTCCTGTGTTAGTACATGAAGCGGATGAGGTAATGTTAGGTGACGCAAGAATGAATTTTTCGGCATCCATGCCAAGTTTCCCACCGATAAGCATCACAGCAGATAGGTTTCTAGTAGATGGAGAAGAAATAGATTTCTCTGGCGGTATTATTAAAGTTATACATACACCTGGACACACTTTAGGAGGAATAAGCCTTTATATTGGGAATAGTGTTTTTACAGGAGATACATTATTTAGAGGTTCCATCGGAAGAACCGATTTAGCAGGCGGGAATTTAGAAACTCTAAAAAACTCAATTATTGAAAAATTATATAAATTACCTGACGAAACACTAGTTTTTCCAGGGCACGGAGAGTCTTCAAGCATAGGGTGGGAAAAAGAGAATAACTACTATTTTAACGTTAGAAGAAACAGAATCAACACAACAAGATAAGTAATATGGAGTAGAAAAAATGATCATTTCATTAAAACTACCTTTAAAAGAATATGAATTTAGTAGGGAAGTCACTGAGTTGGCTTCCGCTTTTTTTGATGATTTTCAAGTGGTAATAAATTCAAATCAGCAAGAGGAACTGTTAGTTTTTGAGAATGATAATTGCCAAATTGGCGAATGTTTAAGAATAACATCAAAAAAGGAAATTTATGAAACTTTTCTTTCTCTGACAAAAAAGAATTTAGAATGGGGAACACTAACAGGCGTAAGACCTGTAAAGCTTTTTCATAAATTAGCTGAGGGATTGCATAATGTGATGGAGTCAGAGATGCAAAATGGTTTAAACGCAGAGGGACAAAATGATATTTATTCAAAAGCTGAAATAATGGCAGGTAATGTGATTGACTTAGTTAAAGAAAAATTAGAAAAAGACTATTATGTTTCTAGTGAAAAGATTGAACTTCTTAGAATGCTATACGAAACAGAAAAAAAATGTATTACAGAAAAATCGGCTAATATGATTTCTGTATATGTTAGCATCCCATTTTGTCCATCGAGATGTTCATATTGCTCTTTCACATCTAATGTTCCAAAAAAAGACAGATCAGATATTAAGACTTACCTAAGCTTTTTATTTAAAGAAATCAGTAGAGTTGGAGAAATCACTAAAATCTTAAAGATACAAACTGAAAGCATATATATCGGGGGAGGAACACCGGGAATTTTGGACGAAAATGAGACAGGAGAACTTATAAGGAATCTAACCGAAGCTTTTGAGGGCGCAAAAGAAATTACATTTGAGGCTGGGAGACCAGATGAAGTCACCTATAAAAAACTAAAAGCCGCTTCAGACGCCGGAGCAAATCGAATATGCATTAACCCACAGACAATGAATAAAAATGTTTTGAAAGCATGTGGGAGGAAACACTCCCCTGAAGATGTTATAGAGGCATTTAAAATTGCGCGAAATACTGGCTTCAAAAATATAAACATGGACTTAATTATTGGCTTGCCTGAAGATAATTCGGAATCAATTTTAGATTCGATAGATCAAATCATGAATTTGAATCCAGAGAATATTACAGTACACAGTCTTTCTTTAAAAAAAGGCTCGGATTTTATGGAGACTAGTTTAAGTCGTATAAGCCAGGAATGTCCAGATATTTTCCGAATAGTAAAAAATAAACTTTCTGAAAAAGGCTATAATCCATATTATCTTTATAGACAAAAACATATGTGGATGAATGCTGAAAATATTGGTTACACAAAAGAAGGGTTTGAATCAATTTTCAATTTGCAATCAATGGCGGATAGGCAAACAATAATAGCGCTAGGTGCTGATGGAATTTCAAAATTTGTCACAGACCAGGGAACTGAGAGGTTTCATAATCCAAAAGGGTTGAAAGAATATGAGGAACACATAGACGATGTAGTAAAGAAAAAAACTGAAATGATAAAAGATTCATTTCAGTTTCGATAGGTTTCAATTCACCCTAATTTGCTTTAAAATACTAAGATTATTAGAAACGCAAATTCGCACTCATAATTGTGGCGAAGCCGCTTTTGTTCTTATTTTACTTGAAAACTGCAGCTGATTACAGCCGTAATTTCTTTGTATAATGAGGATGTGTCATTAATTCCATAATCGGCAGCATCATTGCTGTAAAGCGCAGTTATCTGGAAGACACCCATTTTAGCGGATTTTAATGCTCCTAACTTTGAATCTGTATTTTCAGCTATTTGAATGCCTCTGGTTTTTGCATCCTTTGTGGCTTCTGCTAACATTTTAACTTTTAGATCAGCGATTTTTGTGTAAAAATACTCTGGGGCTTGTGATTGAAATTCAACATCTTGATTAATAAGTTCTGTTGATTCGCGCGAAATCTGCGTTATTTTGTCTACTTTACTAGAACTTATTTCAACTGTTTGGTACAAACTATAACCGATTACTGTGTTAGTATCATATCCTTGGCCGTTTTTCTCAAAAATAGTATTTGTACTAATAGAACTAACGACGATATCATCGCTTTTTATCCCTTTTTCTTTAAGGTATGTTTTTACCTTTCCTAAATCAGTTTTTAATTTGTTATATGCACCAGACATTGTTTGGGAATTCGCAGAAAAATTACCGCGCCAAACCACTAAATCCGATTTGATTTGTTTTTTGGCAGAGCCAGTAACGGTAATAGTATTTGTGTCTTTAATAGCAACTAATCCATTAGTTATTATTGAAGTACTACAAATTATAGATAGTCCAACAATGAGTGAAACTAAAATGAGTGATAAACCTTTTTTTGTTTCTTGTTCGATTTTAATCATAAGAATCCTCCTCTTTTTCATAAACAATATTTAGATCATATACTGATAATACCATAACAAAAAAACTTAAGTTAAGAAAATATAGATTATATGGTACAATATTTAAAATAGTAGCAGTATTTAGAACCTAAATACTTAAACAAATTTTGAAATGTTAGGAGCGAACGTATGAAAAACAGATCTTATATAAGAATTCTAATATCATTAATTTTCATAATTGTATTGATTTCGGGAGCTTCTATATTAACATCTTGTAAAGCTAACAAGCCAGTTCAATTACCCACTTCAGAAATAAAAGAATATAAGGGCAAACCACTTTCGCCGATTTCAGCTGTTTTAGATCTATCTATAAGCGGGCCACAGACTGTGAATATAAAAACATACACGTTGGATATATTTGGATTAGTTCAGAAACCTATTAATTTAACTTATGATCAAATTTTGTCTAACAAGAAATATACGAAGGAAGTAATTTTAAATTGCGTAACTGGTTGGAGCGCTGATATTCTTTGGGAAGGTATTCTTCTTGAAGATTTATTTAAAAGTGCTGAAGTTAAGGCTGAAGCTAATACTGTTATTTTTTATGCCGTTGATGGTTATACAACATCACTGCCACTAGAAACAATAATTAATAAAAAAATTATGATAGCTTATAAAATGAATGGCGTTGTATTATCTGCCCAAAATGGCTATCCCTTTATACTAGTTGCTGAAGAAAAATTGGGCTATAAATGGATTAAGTGGATAAAAAGAATAGAATTATCAGCTGATAAGAATTACAAAGGATATTGGGAGAGCAGGGGGTATAGCAATGAAGCTGATGTCAACATTAGATAGGATATGCGCTTGGTTTTTAATGTTCGCAATGATTGCATATGTAATAACTGGATTTGACGTTTTGGGTAGATTTTTGAGTCCGCCGATTTCGTCGATGCTACATCTGAAGTATTTGTATTTACCTGTGGCGTTTGCATTCACGTTTCACGCTTCTTATGCAATGAATTTATCGTTTAAGAGATGGAAATTTGGGATAAAACTAAGACAGATTTTAACAGGAATTTTTATAACTGTGAATCTAGTTCTTACAGCATATTTTATTTACTTAGAATTTATTAGATAAGATATGACAAAGGCGGCCGATGCGAGGCCGCCTTTGCTTTTTCACTTTATTCTTAAATCTCCAGAAGTACTATTCCAATTAATGAAATTATCAGAAGACTTTTTTTCTCCGATTTCGTTATGCAAATCACCTGAAACTGAATTAAAATTTACATTAAACAACGCATCTTTTAATATAGTAATTTCTCCATTTCCTGAGACTGTATTTCCTTTAATGCTTGCTTTCTCGAAATCTGAATACGTCGCTTTTAGGTCGCCAGAAACACTGTTGAAATCAAGGGATCCATTTAGGCCTTGAAGCTCTGTATTACCAGAAGTGCTGTCAATTCTAACATCTGAGCATACTACATTAGCGTTAATATCGCCCGATACTGTTCTAAGTACGAGCTCGGAAAGACTTGAATTGCCAACATTTATTTCCCCTGAAACTGTTGAAACACTTAAATCTTTTAAAAAAGTTTTTGGGATTGAGATATCTAGTTTGAGGTTGTTTATATTAAGTATATTAATAAAATCGTTATTACGATCTATATAAATCTTAAGAATATCACCAACTTTTTCGGATTTTAGAGTATATTTTACATTTGAAATTCCGTTACCGTATAAATGAGATTTTATTGAAGTATCAGAAGTAAAACTGATGTTTATGTTTTCTGAAACTGTTTCAATACTTATTTTACTTACATCAGCAGAACTTGTACGCAATATATCAATTTTTTGATTTGTGGTAAGATCTTTACCGTTTGAGTTTACAAATTTTGTCCAATTAAAACCGTTATTTTCGAATCCTTGGGTTGCAGCAAGTGAAAATGCAACTATGAAGGCAATTATCATTGTAAAAGTTAGCCAAAGTACTATTTTTTTAAAATTCATTTTTTTTATCTCCATTCATTTTTAGTTTTTGTTCTAGTATAAGAAAGTATATTTTTTCCAAGCCGCAAAGCTGCTTTCTTCCTTATTGATTTTTTCTAGATATAAAATCAATATTCCATTTTAGATATTTAACAGTTAATTTATAAAAACCTTTCGTGAGCCAAATATTAAGTATAAAGAATAGAAGCCCTAAGCAAGCTAAACCAATACCTGCAGATGAAAGAACCAAAGAACCGATAACGTTAAGAGGATAACCAGTATTTCCGATATTAACCAGACCAGATACAAATGGCTGAAGGAGAGGTGCAATAAATGCTGCGATTCCTGAGAATGTAAGTCCTATAGCGGCACCATATAATCCGATAAGTACCCCAACAACACCAAAGAATGGTCCTATCACAAAGCAGAGATTAAAAAACCCTAGCGCACAAGTTGCGAAAACTGCTCTTAATAAATTACTAGAAGATTTATTACTAGATGCAATATTTAAGGAATAGTCTGCTTTAAATTGTCTGGCAATTTGTATTGGATCACCCATTGAATTAGTGGTATCTTCTTCGGTTCTTCCCTGTTCTTTTGCCATTCTGAAATGCTCTTCATAGTCATACATTATTTCATTTCTTTCATTTTCGGGTATACCGTATAAGTTTGAATAAAGTGTTTGCATAAAAGTAGTTTTATTCATTTCTATTTGCCTCCTCAACTATATTGTTTACACCATTTACGAATTTTTTCCATTCTTTTTCAAGCTCTATTTTCATGTTTTTCCCTTCGGGAGTTAACTTGTAATACTTTCTGGGAGGGCCTTCCTGTGATTCTTCAAGATATGTGGTAAAATAACCTTCATCTTTTAACCTTTTTAATAGAGGATAAATAGTACCATCAGAGATAGCCACGTTTTTTGAGATTTCATTAACCAGTTCATATCCGTATAAGTCTTTTTTATTAAGCATTGATAGGACACATAACTCAAGAACCCCTTTTTTGAATTGTATGTTCATTCTTCTTCCTTTCCGGATTAAATAAATCTATTAATCCTATATATTTGTTTTTAATCTTTGATTTAAAGTAATCTGCGTTAATAAGGATGTTTATTTATTAATGAATAATATTAAGTAAAAATAAACTAATATTAACTTAACTAGCTATAATATAACACAAGCTATATTGTTACGCAAGGTACTAAATAAAAATTAATAGCAAACTTAACAAGCTATTAATTATTGTACGTTTCATGGTTAAAAAAGGTTTCACTGATGATACAAATTATTTTAATAGATTTATAGTTAACTAAAATTGTAAATGTTTTTTTATTAATCCTCGAAACCATTCACCCTCAGTGGGTTGATGTTTTCGAAAAAGTATAGTTTCTTATATAATAAAAAAGTTACAAATTTATAATTGACATGAACGAGAAATGGAGATAAAATTAATTCGTACACGAAATATTTCTACACGAAATTATTTCGACAAAGGAAAATATATTTTTTCGCGAACTATTTTCAATAGGAGGTCAAAATGAATACGGAAAAGAATGATGTTGTAGAAGTTTCAAACATAATTAGAGAAACGGTCATGTTGCTAAAAAATTGCATGGCTAAGGGTTTTGAGGGCATGGGTATAACTTCTACTCAGGGGATGGTAGTTGGTAATTTGTTTAAGAATAATCAAATGAAAGTAAGCGATTTGAGTAAAGAACTTGGATTGTCTAACAGTACTGTTTCTGGAATTCTCGATCGTATGGAAAAACAGGATTTAATAAAGAGAATTAGAAGCAAAGAAGATAAAAGAGTTGTATTCGTATGCTTGACTAAAAAAGTTGAAACTATGCATGAAAATCTTCATAAACGTTCTGAGGAAATCGTTGGTGAGATTATTGCTTTAGGAACAGGCGATGATGTTATAAGGATTGTTGAGGGTGTAGGGATATTAAAAAAATTACTGACAATGTATATGCAGGAGGATAAAGAATGATAAAACTGTTCAGATTTTTAAGACCATTTGTATGGCAAATAGCAGCAATTTTCGTGTTGGTTTTTATTCAGTCTATGGCAAATCTTTATTTACCAACTTTAATGTCTGATATAGTAAATAAAGGTGTAGTAAATAGTGATATCAATTTTATATGGGGAATTGGGGCTCAAATGCTAGCTATTTCACTATTAGGTGCGATTTGTTCAATTCTTTCATCTTACTTGTCGGCTAAAAGTTCTATGGGATTTGGCAGAATAGTTAGGGACAGAGTGTTTAGTAAAGTTACAAGTTTTTCGCTAAGTGAATTTGATAAACTAGGGACAGCAACACTAATCACAAGAACTACGAATGATATTACGCAGATACAAGGTGTTATGCAAATGCTGTTTACTATCACTTTGTTTGCTCCTCTAACTGGAATTGGTGGATTGGTAATGGCTTTGAACGAAGACAAATACTTAACATTAATTTTAGCAGTTGTAATACCATTGCTTTTTATAATAATTGGTATAACAATGTCAAAAGGTATTCCTCTTTTTAGATTGATGCAAATAAAAATTGATAAACTTAATCTAGTTGTGAGAGAAGGATTAACAGGAATAAGAGTTGTTAGAGCGTTCAATAGAGTTGATAGAGAAGCAGAACGCTTTGAAGAAGCAAATTATGATTTAATGCAAAATTCGATTAAAGTTAACAAAATTATGGCAGCCTTGATGCCAATCATGATGCTTATTATGAACTTTACCACAATTGCAGTGGTTTGGTATGGCGGAATGAGAATAAATTCTGGGCATATGCAAGTTGGCTCTATGATGGCGTTTATTCAATATGCGATGCAGATTCTTTTCGCGTTTTTAATGGTGGCGATGGTATTTATTATGATTCCACGAGCACAGGCTGCGGCGCTGAGAGTAAATGAAGTACTTGATATAATTCCTGAAATAAATGATCCGGCTGAACCTATTGATAATAGTCTTCTGAAAGGTCATATAGAATTTAGAAATGTGACATTTAGATATTTAGGAGCTGAAGAAGCAGCTATTAAGAATGTCAGTTTCTTGGCAAGACCTGGTGAAATGACAGCAATTATTGGTGGTACTGGCTCGGGAAAATCTACTTTAATGAATTTGATTCCAAGATTTTATGATGTTGAAAGTGGAAATATTTTTGTTGATGGTAATGATATTAGAGAAATGTCACAAGAAAATCTTCGCTCCAGAATCGGTTTTGTACCACAGAAGAATGTTTTGTTTTCAGGAACAATAGAAGAAAATATCAGATATGGAAGAGACAATGCCACATACGACGAAATTGTTCATGCAGCTAAAGTGGCTCAAGCAGATAGTTTTATTAATGAGATGGAAGACGGGTATAATCATGTAATTGCACAGGGTGGATCAAACGTGTCAGGAGGACAGAAACAGAGACTTTCTATTGCGAGAGCGCTTGTTAGAAGACCAGGTATATATATATTCGATGACAGTTTTAGCGCGTTAGACTTTAAAACAGACGCAAAATTAAGAGCGGCTCTAAAAAAAGAAATTTCTGATGCGACTGTACTTATAGTTGCTCAAAGAGTTTCAACTGTAATGGACGCTGATAGAATAATAGTTTTAGATGAAGGCAAAATTTCAGGAATAGGAACTCATTCTGAACTGATGGGAAGTTGTGAAGTGTATAAAGAGATTGTTTCGTCACAGCTTTCAGAGGAGGAAATTGCAAGATGAGTGAATCAGAAAAAATAAAAACAGAACAACCGAAAAGAGGCTTTGGTGGACCGATGGGCGGGGGCCCTATGGGAAATTTAGGCATACCGGTTGAAAAGGCAAAAGACTTCAAAGGGACTTTTAAACGTTTGCTAAAATATTTAAAACCTCAAACACTTAGTTTTTCCATAGTAATGCTATTTGCGATTCTTTCCACAATTTTTAGTATAGTAGGACCTAAAATATTGGGTAATGCGACAACAAAACTTTTTGAGGGAATTATGAGCAAGATGGCTCTTATGAAGATGCTTCCTAAAGAAAAACTATTAATTGATATGAGTAATAACCCAGCAACTGCTAGCGACGCGGTAACAGCTCAGCTAGTTCAAATAAAAGCGGCTATAGCAAAAATTATGGCTCTAAATGGTGGTCAGATTGACTTTGTTTATGTTGAAAGAATAATACTATTATTACTGGGACTTTATATAATAAGTGCACTTTTCTCTTATATCCAACAATACATCATGGCTAGCGTCTCACAAAAAATCGTGTATGATATAAGGCAAAATGTATCAGATAAATTGGCTAAGCTTCCATTAAAATATTATGATGGAAGAACACACGGAGAGATTTTAAGTAGAGTAACTAATGATGTTGATAATATAGCAAATACTCTTCAACAGAGTCTTACCCAAGTAATCACTTCGGCTATTACACTTATTGGTATAATAATAATGATGATAACTATAAGTGCTCCCCTTACATTAGTAGTGGTGCTTACGCTACCGCTTTATATTGTTGTAACTGCTTTTGTTGCAAAAAAATCACAAAAACATTTTGTAGCTCAGCAGAAAACTTTAGGACAACTCAGTGGACATGTTGAAGAAATGTTCACAGGGCACAAAATTGTGAAAGTGTTTGGTCATGAAAAAGATAGTCTTGCACAATTTAATGAAATTAATGGCAGATATTATGATGCTGCTTGGAAAGCTCAATTTATATCTGGAATAATAATGCCTATGATAAGATTTGTTAGTAACCTTGGGTATGTATTAATCTCGGTAATCGGTTCGATTTTTGTAACAAAAGGGACCATTAGCATTGGTGATATACAGGCATTTATCCAATATTCAAATCAGTTTACGCAGCCAATAATGCAAACTGCAAACATTGCCAACATTATCCAATCGACGATTGCATCAGCAGAACGAGTATTCGAAATACTAGATGAAACCGAAGAAGTTCCAGATGCTGACAACGCAGTGATAATTGAAAATCCTAATGGAGAAGTTACTTTTGAGAATGTTGATTTCAGCTATAAAGTTGAAGAACCATTGATTAAGAATATGAATATTAACGTAAAAAAAGGCCATACTATTGCGATTGTTGGCCCTACTGGTGCCGGAAAAACCACTTTTGTAAATCTTCTTATGAGATTTTATGAAATTGATGCAGGTAAAATATCGATTGATGGAATTGATTTAAGAGATTTGAAGCGTGGTCCGATGAGAAATAATTTCGGTATGGTGCTTCAAGATACATGGCTATTCAACGGTACTATTTATGATAATATTTCTTATGGAAAAGATGGTGCAAAAGAAGAAGATGTATTTAATGCAGCAAAAGCGGCACATGCCCATCATTTTATTAAGACACTTCCAGATGGATACAATACTATTTTGAATGAAGAGGCATCAAATATTTCACAAGGCCAAAAACAGCTTCTCACAATAGCCAGAGCGATACTTGCGAATCCGGCTATATTAATACTGGATGAAGCTACCTCAAGCGTTGACTCTAGAACAGAAATATTAATACAAAAAGCAATGAATAATCTTATGCAAGACAGAACTAGCTTTGTTATTGCACATAGACTTTCTACCATAAGAGATGCAGAATTAATATTGGTAATGAATCATGGTTCCATAATTGAAATGGGGACCCATAAGGAACTACTAGCACAATGTGGATTCTATGCAGACTTATACAACAGTCAGTTTGCTGGGGCAGATCTCGGAGATGAAAATACTTGTGCATAGAAAATGGATAAAAAATGGTTTAAAAAACTAGTTATAAAAAACGAAATTAATTTGACGGAGGATTTTATTATGGAAAAGAACATGAAAACACCTATGGGTGAAAAAGGCAAAATATCGACAACAGATAAGAAACCGGGTGGAGGAAAAAGAGCACTATTTATATTGTTAATAATAGTTTTAATTGCTGCTGCGGGTGGCGCATACTGGTTTATTGACAGTATGAATTATGTTACACTTACGAAGAGTTCAATTGCGGGCTTAATTGTAAATGATGGTCCGAAAATAATGGGCAAAGTTGATACAGTAAATGTAAAAGTAGGAAGCGCAGTAAAAAGTGGAGATATACTTTTCACACTTAACAAAGAAGCAGCTCAATTTCAGTTAAATCAATCACAAGCGGCATATAATATTGCTGAGATACAACTCGCAAAAGCAAAACTTGGAGCTAGACCACAAGAATTACAGGGGATTGAAGCACTTGCAGCTCAAGCCAAAGCAGCATATGATAGTGCACAAAAAACTAGAGAAAACCTTGTACAAAGTCAAAAGGATTTAAAGTCAAAATACAGTAAGCTTTTAGTATCGCTAAAACCTTTCTTAAACAAAGATACTGGTGCTTATAGTGCTGCAACTGCTTATGCTCAATTAGATGAACTTAGGGCATCTGGAAGCATAACAGATGCACAATATACATTTAAAGCGTCTAATATAAACACTCTGTTTTCAGCAAAAACTACATTGGAATCACAGATTTCTCAAATTGATGACCAAATTAAACTTCTGGATATCCAACTCGTGGGATCAAAAGCCGGCGTAACTGGAGCAAACACAAAAGTTGAATTAACTAAGCTAGGCGCCACAGAGCTTGATATCAAAATGCTTGAGAACCAATTAGATGTTTCTAAAAATAGTTTAGAGCTCGCAAAAATGAACTTCAGTAATACAGAAGTAAAAGCAACAATTGATGGAACTGTAATTAAAGTAGGATTCATTTCAGGTGACAATGCAATTCCGGGTAGTACTGTTGTCAGCATCGTTAATATGGATAAACTTTATGTTAATGGGAATGTAGATGAAAGTGAATCAGGCCAAGTCAAAGTAGGGCAAACAGTTGACTTAACTGTTTCTGCTTTTCCAGGTGTTACCTTCAAAGGTGAAGTCACTGAAGTTGGATATGCGACTTTACTTACAATTGATCCATATAGCACAAATGGTACTACAAGCTCATCTGGAAATGCTAATCAGGTAGTTCAAGTAAAGATATCTATTGATTCAATGGGCAAAAACATTAAACCAGGACTTACAGTTGAGGGGAAAATAAAAGTAAAGTAAAGTGAAGAAAAGTAAAGAAGGAAGAAGGCCATTATATGAAACATTTTGATATAATTATTCGAAATGGGATTATTGTTGACGGAACTGGGAAAGACAAGTATAAATCAGATATTGGCATAATTGGTGATACTATAGTTGAAATCAATGACTTTTCAGCGAAGGAAGATGTTTTAGCAGAAAGATATATTGATGCTAAAGGGGCTTATATTTCGCCTGGTTTCATTGACCCACATTCACATAACGATTTAAATTTACTAATTTGGCCAGAAAACGAGGCCAATGTGCTTCAAGGAATTACAACCGCAATTTCAGGGAATTGCGGTTTCTCTCCTGCACCAATTAAAGAAGACATTTTCTTTTCGGGATGGGAATACAAAATCTCTTATGAAATAACAAAAGAGAAATATAAGGAAGCCGAATTCATTATGAACCGAGACTCGATGAAGAAGGCTCTAAAAGAAGCATATAATTTCGATTTAGATTACGAAACGCTGGGAGAGTTCTTTTGTAAATCAAAATCCGATGGATTTTCTGTAAATTACTATCCCTTCGTGGGACATAATAACATAAGGCTTGAAGCGATGGGCAGAGATTGTTTCCGAGAAGCCACAAAAGAAGAAATTGAGAAAATGAAGGTTATTCTAAGACGAGAAATGGAAGCCGGAGCCAGAGGGCTATCCACAGGACTGGACTATCCACCAGGAGCATATAGCACTACAGAAGAATTAATAGAGTTATCAAAAGTAGCAAAAGAATATAATGGCACATATATTTCGCATGTCAGATCCATGAAACTATATTTGGATAAAACTGAATCCTTAGACCCGGATATTATGTCTGGGATAAGAGAACTAATTAGAATCGGTAAAGAAACAGGCATAAGAGTTCATGTGGCACACGTGCTACCGGCATTTCAGATAAGTCGAGATGACTCATACGAAAAGAAAAGAGAGTCTGTGGATTGTATTATCGAATTATTTAATAATGCATTAAAAGATGGTGTGGATATAAGTTACGATGTTATCCCTAATACATCTGGCGGCGGCGTGATGATTAGCAATTTAGCTTATTTACTTAAACCTTGGGTATTGGAAAATAGTTCAGTTAAAGAATTGCTAAAGAAACTTGAAGACAAAGAATATGAAGATTATGTTAAGAAGGACATGAAAGAGTGCGAATACGCATATGCAAACAAAAATCTTATCACTAATTTAGATGATATGTTTGTTATAATAAAATGTAGCGAAGAGAGTTTTCAAGGGAATAGTATCAGAAGAATCATGAGAATGAAAAATTGGGAATATGAAGATGCTATAATAAACATTTTGAGAATTGATCCTGAAACAAAAATGAAATTTGACGTTGGGTCACCAGAAGAATGTCTTGAAATACTTTTGGACCATCCTAATGCAATCCCATCTTCAGATGGTTTTTCGTATAATCTAGACTCAAATCCTGGACTAAGCGATGAATTGTCTAAGCTACCGCATCCGAATAATTTTTGTTATATAATAAGATACTTAACTTTATATAAAAAAGATAGGATAGAGGACTCTATTAGACAAATAACGTCATATCCTGCCGAGAGATTTAATATTCCAGACAGAGGAATCATAAGAGAAGGTTTTAAAGCTGATATTGTAATTTTTAATGAAGACAAACTAAAAACAAATGAAAACTTCATTGATTCACGTCAAATTCCTGAAGGTATCGATTATGTAATAATTAATGGGCAGTTAACCGGAGAACTTAAGAAACATCTAGGCACAAAAGCTGGACGAATTATTTAGTTTTATAAATAATATAAAAAAATAAAATTGGGAAAAAGGGGAGAGAGAATGTTAAAACAAGATTTAAGTAAATTTAGAAGTGTATTCTCGGGATATACGGAATTAAGAGTTCAAGAGAACAGAATTTCGACACTTCAACTAGTTGGTGGGAACTTAGTATTAAACAGCAGTTCAAATAGCGCTGGAGTTTGTGCTAGGTCCTATAAAAACGGTTCGTGGGGGTTTGCCTCAAATGCAATCGTTAATGAAGATTCAGTGAAAGCTGTAATTAAAGCTGCTGAGGAGAACGCACTATTTTTGGATAACAAAAAAAGCAAAGGCCTGGGGCTAATTGCAAACAGTAAATTTTCTAAATCGGTAGACTTTACGACTAAAAAGAATACAGTATCCAGAAAAGACAAAATTGACTATATTAAAGAAATTGATAATTATTTAGTTAGTAAGTACCCTCAGTTATTCAGCCGTATGGTGATGGTAATTTGTCAAGATTATGAAAAAAATCTTATAACATCAGGTGGCGTTGTGTCTTATTCTATGATACCAAGAACGACGATAGTAATATCAATGACTGCCTTAAAAGATGCTAAACCAGTAGTTTATTCAGATTATTCGGCTCAGTGTGCTCAGTTTGAAGATATGTTTGTTAAGCCTGAACAACATTTTAAAGATATAGACTTAATGTATATCAAATTAATGGAAAAAGCTGAAGGTGAATATGCTGAAGCTGGATTAAAGACATGCATTATCGACAGCAGTATAACTGGCATATTAGCTCATGAAGCTATAGGGCATACTTGTGAAGCTGATTTTGTTATGGCGGGATCAATCGCAGCAGATTATCTTAACAAAGAAGTTGGAAGCCCTCTTGTTTCGTTAGTTGATTTTGCAAACAATATTGATGGTGTAACATTAGGTACGCCAGTATTTGTTGATGATGAAGGTACTTTGGCTGAGGATACAACTATTATAGAAAACGGAATTCTTAAAGGCTATTTACATAACAAAGAGAGTGCACTACATTTTGGCGTGAAGCCAACAGGTAACGCTAGAGCATATGCTTTCTCGGATGAACCTTTAGTTAGAATGAGAAATACTGCGATTTTGCCTGGTACAAGCAAACTGAGTGATATGATCGCTTCGGTAGATGATGGCTACTATTTGACTAGAACTTCGAATGGTCAGGCAGATAGCACAGGAGAGTTCATGTTCGGTGTTACAATGGGATACAAAATTGAAAATGGTAAACTCGGAAAAGCTATTCAAGATGTGACAATTTCAGGTGTCGCTTTTGATTTACTTAAAACAGTTGATATGGTCTCAGATGAAATGACATGGAACAATGTAGGCACATGTGGAAAAAAACAGCCTATGCCAGCAGCTATGGGCGGCCCTGCACTTAAATGTATTGTTAATATTGGGGGTAGATAATAATGAATAATCAAGAAGTAATTAAATTCTGTTTAGATACATTAATGAATGCAGGCGCGGACAAGGCTCAATGCTTTTATACTGAAGCAAAAAAGCATGAGTTGAATATAGATGTTAATGAACTTTCCTTAGTTAGAACAACATCAAATATTAATATCGAGCTTTCTGTAATAAAAAATAATCGTCTAGGCGTTGTGAATATTAACAAAAACGACAAAGAAGAAATTAAAAAGGCAGCAGATGAAGCTATCATGAATGCATTATCTGCGCCAGAAGATATTGCTTTTGATATTTCTCCACCTCAAGAATCAAAAAGTTTTATTTCGGGAGAGAGTTTACCAGATAAAGAAAAGATGTATAATAGTTTAACCGGTTTTTTAGAGGATGCTAAGATTAGATTTCCTTTTCTCATGATAAATCAAGCATTTCTTTCATTTAATAAAGTTGACATTTCATTTGGGAATACTAACGATACTTTTTACAACGAAACAAAGGGATTTTATAATCTATCAATGATGTTTACCTCGAAGAAAAATGGAAAGTCATCTTCTTTTAATTCATATGGATACTCAACAAAAGATCTAGAAAAGAGTATAATGGAATCGGGTCTTGTAGCTGACATGCTTAAAGAATCCGAAGAACAAATTTATGCAAAGCCTTTTGAGGGAAAATTTGTCGGAGAAGTTATAGTTAGTCCAGATTGTTTTGAAGGTCTTTTGCATGAAATAGCAAGGATTTCTTTAGCAGATCAATCAATAATTACAGGCACAAGCAAATATAAGGGCGAAATTGGAAATAAAGTAGCTTCTGATTTATTGGATTGGTGCTCAAGTCCAACTTCTGATGAAATTGCTAGCGGATATCGAATTACATCGGATGGATATGAGGCCAAGGATACTACAATAATCGAAGCTGGAATACTGAAGTCATATTTACTGACACAGTACGGTTCGAAAAAAACAGGCATTGATCGTTCAGGTAGCAGTGGTGGCGCATATATTATAAATGCAGGCGAGACCGCATTAACTGAAATGATAAAAGGTGTTAAAAAGGGAGTTTTATTTAATCGTTTTTCGGGAGGATCCCCAAGTAGTAATGGCGATTTTTCGGGAATAGCAAAAAATAGTTTCTATATAGAAAATGGCGAAATAATGTATCCTTTATCAGAAACCATGTTAGCAGGGAATCTTTTTGAGCTAATAAAAAATATTACTGAAATCTCGAAAGAACGTATTGACTCAGGATCAAGTATAGTACCATGGGTAAAAGTATCTGGAATAACGATATCGGGAAAATGATAATATTTCGCATAATATTTCAAACTCCATTCAATGCAGAAAATTATTATTATTCTCACTTCGAAAGGGAAATATTATGAACACCAAGAAACTTACTAGCTTAGAAATAATGATTGAATTACTTTGTGCAGGACTTATAGGAGCAGTTTTTCTTTATCTTTACTCTGTTTGGGGAAGTCTTCCAGATAGAGTGCCTACACATTTTGATTTACAAGGGATAGCTGATGGATGGGGTTCGAGAAATTCACTCATATCAATACCTATAATAATGGCAATATCCTATATAGCCTTATCTTTCATGAGCATGTTCCCTAATGTCTATAATTATCCAATTAAATTGACCTTAGATAACAAAGAAAGGCAATATGCTAACGCAGCATTAATGATAAGAACAATCAAATTTGAAATTATTTTACTTTTCTCAAATTTAATCTATTCTTCAGTAAGCATAGCGATGAGTGGAAAAGCGGAACTCAAGTTCATAAGTATGGTTTTTTTCTTGATAGCTGTATTTGGAACGATTATTTATTTTGTGGGAAGAATGTTTAGGCTGAAATAGATATGGCTTTCCATATATTGTAAATGTATAGTATTTTTCAAAGAATCCATGTTATATTTATGTAAATAGGTTGACATTAAAAACAGGCGACATTATAATCAAACGTATATATAAAGGCGATGATACGGAGAGTATGCAGAAAACTTACCGCAAGGGATAAACTGTCTAGACTGAGAGCAGTTTTCGGAAAAGCTTTGTTGAAAGACACCGAGAAGTCGGAATTTTGAAAGTTCGATATGAATTAGTAAACCTTCCCGTTGACAGCGTTAAAGTTTTGAGTAAAGATATAGTGATTTCTATATCTTATATACAGGGTGGTACCACGAGATGATCGTCCCTGATCTTAGTTAATTAAATTCTAAGGTCAGGGACTTTTTTCGTTTAGAGGTTTGCATGATCCTTCGTTAGTTTCGTGACTGCTATTCGATTGCGTATTATGTATACGCGCACTCATAGCAGTCACTCACTCCTCGGCTGATGCTAAACCTCTAAACGAAACTTGAACTAGAGCATAATATGACTTTACTTTCGTTGCTGCTATTATCGGCAGATTCTAGCGTATCAAACAAGAAAAAAAGATTGGAGTGATAGATATGAGTATAAAAAGACCAAAAGGCACACAGGATGTTATGCCTTCAGAAAGCTATAAATGGCATTATATTGAGAATATAATTCGTGAGATTTCTGCGCTGAATGGCTATAGAGAAATTCGGACGCCGGTTTTTGAGGATACTAACCTTTTTGAACGTGGAGTTGGAGAGACAACGGATATCGTCCAAAAAGAGATGTATACTTTTATGGACAAGGGCGAAAGAAGCATTACATTAAGACCGGAAGGCACTGCGCCTACAGTGAGGGCATTTGTTGAACATGGAATTTTTGGTGACGCTCAGCCGACCAAAATGTATTATTTGGTTCCTTGCTATAGATATGAAAAGCCACAAGCTGGAAGACTGAGAGAGTTTCACCAGTTCGGAGTTGAGGTTTTTGGGACAAAAGATGCATCAGTTGATGCTGAAGTAATTAACGTGGCGTTATCTTTATTCGAAAAACTTGGGATTGATGATTTAGAGCTAAGAATTAATAGTGTCGGATGCCCTGAATGCCGAAAAACTTATAATGAAATGCTTATGAAATTCCTTGAACCGAAAATGGATAAAATGTGTGCACTTTGCAATGACAGACATAAAAAGAATCCGCTCAGAATACTAGATTGTAAGGAAGAGCGATGTCAGGCGCAACTAACAGATGTTCCATACATAGTGGATAATCTTTGCGATGATTGCAAAACTCACTTTGATAAACTAAAAGTATCTCTTGATGTGATGGGTTTGGAGTATATTGTAGACAAAAAAATCGTAAGAGGACTTGATTATTACACAAAAACTGCTTTTGAGATTATATCAAAAAAGATTGGGGCGCAAGGCACAGTTTGTGGTGGCGGAAGGTATGATGGCCTTATTTCGGATATTGGCGGGCCGGAAACGCCGGGTGTCGGATTCGGACTCGGGCTTGAAAGACTTCTTCTAGTAATGGAAAATGCAAAAAAGGAAATCCCTGAACCAAGACTTTGTGATGTTTTCATAGCAAATATGGGAGCTGAAGCTGAAACCGAAGCTATAAGATTGGTATTTAAACTCCGAAAAGCAGGAATAAAGGCCGAAAAGGACTACTTAGGCAGAAGTTTGAAGGCTCAAATGAAATACGCCAATAAGATAAATGCTGCCTACGTCGCAGTTCTAGGAGAAACAGAAATAGAGAATAAAAAAGTAAAAATTAAGAATATGTCAGATGGAACTGAAGTGGAAGTGTCGTTTGACGATTTGACAAATTTTGATTTCAAATAGTTAGGGAATTGGGAATACTTACAAAACGCGAATTCATGCTTATAGAATAAGAGACATGCTGAGGATAATCGAATATTGGGAACGAAAAAAGAAAAGATAATAAATAAGATAAATGGAGGAACAAAAAATGTTTAGAACAAAAATGTGCGGAGAAGCGAGAATTGCTGATTCAGGCACAAAAATCAAACTTTCTGGATGGGTACAAAGAAGACGTGACCTTGGTGGGGTAATTTTTATTGATTTAAGAGATAAAACAGGCATCGTGCAGGTCGTTTTTAATAATGAAACAAATCGCGAAGTATTCGAACTTTCGGAATCATTAAGAAATGAATTTGTAGTAAATATTTCAGGAGAAGTAGTTACTAGAACTGCTAATTCAGTAAATCCAAAAATCGCAACAGGTGAAATTGAAATCCTTGCTGATTCTCTACAAATACTTAGCAAATCAGAAACACCACCGATATACATTGATGATGATTTACAAATTAATGAGTCATTAAGACTTAAATACAGATATCTAGATCTGCGAAGACCTAGTCAACAAAAATTCTTATTCACAAGACACAAAATAGCAAAGACTGTAAGAGAGTATCTTGACGATAATGGCTTTACAGAAGTTGAAACACCTACATTGATGAAGACTTCACCTGAAGGCGCTAGAGACTACCTTGTACCAAGCCGTGTTCAGCCGGGGAATTTCTTTGCACTTCCTCAGTCGCCACAGCTATTTAAGCAGATCCTTATGGTTGCTGGATTTGATAGATATTATCAAATAGTAAAATGCTTCAGAGATGAGGATTTAAGAGCTGACAGACAGCCTGAATTTACTCAAATAGATATTGAAATGTCATTTGTGGAAAAAGAAGATGTTATGGAAATTAACGAAAAGCTTATTGCGACAGTTTTTAAGAAGGTTCTTAACTACGAAGTAAATAGCCCGATTCCAAGAATGACGTACAAAGATGCAATGGATAGATATGGTTCAGATAAACCAGATGTAAGATTTGGCTTAGAACTTAAGGATATTGCTGGTGTTTTGGCTGGAACAGAGTTTAAAGTTTTTGCGGATGTTTTAGCAAAAGATGGTTTAGTTCGTGCTATAAACGGTAAGGGTCTTGGGGCAAAATTATCAAGAAAAGAAATCGATGCTTTAGGCGAATTTGTTAAGATATACAAAGCAAAAGGACTCGCATGGATTAATGTAACTGAAGAGGATAAATTCAAATCTCCTATCGCTAAATTCCTTAAAGAAGAAGAAAAACAAGGAATTCTCGATGCGATGGAAGCTGAAGTCGGCGATATTATTTTCATAGTATCAGACGTTAAGCCAAAGGTTGTATTTGATTCATTAGGTCAGCTAAGACTCGAACTTGGTAGAAGATTTGGTCTTATCGACGAAAATGTATACGCTATGCTTTGGGTTACTGAATTCCCGCTCCTTGACTACGATGAAGAAGAAAATAGATATATCGCTATGCACCATCCTTTCACAAGCCCTATGGACGAAGACGTTGCTCTTTTGGAATCTGAAAACCCAGCAGATAAGCTAAAAGTAAGAGCAAAGGCATATGACTTTGTTATGAATGGCTACGAACTTGGCGGTGGTAGTATCAGAATACACAGACAAGAACTTCAAGAAAAAATGTTCGGTCTTCTCGGATTCTCATCAGAAGAAGCATGGGCAAAATTCGGTTGGTTGCTTGAAGCATTCAAATATGGAACACCTCCTCACGGCGGAGTAGCTTTTGGGCTCGATAGATTGGTAATGCTAATGACTGGAACTGAAAACATTAAAGACGTTATAGCGTTCCCAAAAACTCAAACAGCGAGCTGCCTCATGACAAATGCTCCATCACCTGCAGATGCAAGACAGCTTGATGAACTAAAAATTGCTTTGGTTCCAGTAGAAAAATAATAAGTTAGCGCACATTCGAATGAAAAAAATTGAGTGTGCGTTTTTTTTATAATTTTTATTGCTTTTCGCTTGACAAGAATTCTGAACGATGTATAATAAAGATAGAAGAAGAGATACCCATACGGGGTATGAGGAGGTGTGAAGATGCAAAGTGTTGATTCCGCTGAAAACATGGGAAGTGTAGATAAAAAAAATAAAGAGAATGATGAAATACAAGAAACTGAATTGAATACTGTTAATCTGGAAAATAAAGCAGATGTACTTCTAAGACTTAGAAGGATAGAAGGTCAGGTAAAAGGAATCTATCGTATGGTTGATGAAGGAAAATGCTGCAGTGAAGTTATGGTACAAGTTTCAGCTGTCAGAGCCGCAATGAACAAGGTTGGAGGGCTGATGATGGACAATTATATTAAATCGTGCGTAAAGCAAGCTGTAGATGGGGAAAGAGATAACTTAGATGAGGTTATTGGAAATATCGTAAGGTATATTAAATAAAAATAACAAAACAAAATTTTTAAACAATGAAAAGAGGAAAACTAAATGAACGCAAATGTAAAAGTAATAACAACATCAAATTTTGATAATGAAGTTTTGAAATCAGATATTCCAGTATTGATTGACTTCTGGGCAGCATGGTGCATGCCATGTAAGATGATTGCTCCGGTAATAGACCAGCTGGCAGACCAACATAATGGAAAGGTTTTAGTGGCTAAGGTAAACATAGATGACAGCCCTGAAATAGCAGCTAGATATGGAATAATGAGCATACCATCAATTGTATTATTCAAAGGCGGAATAAAAGTAGATCAAATGGTAGGAGCAAGACCAAAGGCTCAGTTTGATGAAATGATTAGTAAGCATATATAGGGAAGTAAAAAACAAAATAAGAAGAAATTAAAATGTAGGAAAACAGGCGCCGTAGATGGTGACCTGTTTTTTTGCTGTCTAACAAGAAGTTAAATATAAAAAATGAGTTCAAATCAATCAAATATACATAGAGATTTAACGTAGAAATTTATATATGATTACAATATTGGAAATTATAGCTTGACGTGATTTAGAATCCAAGTTAGTATTATATTTGGAAATACAATGTGATTTGAGCAGTAAGGAAAGGAAAAATGATGAAGAAAAATTTATTGATTTTAGGGGTTATTTCAGGAATATGCATATTGTCTATGTTTTATTATGCAACATATATTCAGCCCAAAGTGACATTTGACGCAGAGATAACAGATGTTTCAAAAGAAGACTATGAAAGAATTATCAATAATAAACAAAATGAAGAAAGGTACGGAATTAAAAAATTCAAACACGTCAAAGTATCTATAAAAGTCCAAGTGCCTTTTTTGTATCTTGAAAATATTAGAATAGTAAGATCAAAGATAAGTAATCTATTAGAAGACGATAAAAACATTACCGTTTTAAGTGGCGGTGAATTTGAAGCAGGAAACAAGCTCGAATATTTTGAAAATGTTGAACTGAGCTTAGGAAAATCAAGCATTAAGGAATTAAAACAGAAGATTGGTGAACTAAAACATGATGTTATATGGGGAGACGACTCTAAACATTTAGTATTTTATTTGAAAGACTATTTGAAATGAAGATGAATAAAAATTGAGAGGAAGTAAACCTATGAACGTATTTAAAAACAAGAGTAATATCTCATTATTAGTTATTATCGGATTGTTAGTAGTTGTAATTATTGTACTAGGCGTTAATAATTATAGATTGGCTAAGATACAAGTTATCAAGGAAAAAACAATAGAAAATACTGATTCAAACGTGAGTATAAAGGGTCTCTCGTTTTTAAGTACTGAAAGCCGGGAAGTAACTGAAAAATATAAGTTTGTAGAAAATCAAAATTACCTATATCTTGGTCCGTATCAAAGTTCTCCAAGAATTAACATTATCGAAGGAAACACATTAGTTAAGGTTATTGAAGAAATGTATGTTAATAATGTGCCTTGGCTCCAAGTAGAAATGCCAGTATATGATACCCCAATGGATAATATTGGTTGGATCAAAGAAAGTGCAACACAAAAATATAGTAATAGTGTTAAAAGTAAAATACTGAGGGGGATACAGTTTGGTATGAGAGAAGGGGCTAAGGTTTATGAAACTAAAACTGGGAAATTTTCTGATATCAATGATTCTAATGCAGTTATTCTGGACAGGCCAATACTTTGCATTATAATTGAGCGTATGAATGGATATGCTAAGGTAGAAACGGGCAGCGGATATGGTACTTTTTGGGTTAAGGAAAGTGATATTGTTTTTCCATAAATAAAAAACTGCGATTTATAATAGTTTTCGATATAACGGTTAGAAAACAGAATAATCATTATAGTTTTCGATATAACGGTTAAAAACCAGAATAATCGCTATAGATTTCGTTATAACGAAATCTAAGAAAGTATAATTTCTGTCGCATATCTTTTAAAACCTACAAATTATTCTGCTCGGAAATGAAATATAAGGGAAATTCTAATTAATCTAAGGAGGAGTCTTATATGATTGTTAACGCTACAGAATTTAGAACAAGAACAGGTAAATACCTCGATATTGTGGAGATAGAGGAAGTTATAATAACAAGAAATGGGAAAGAAATTGCGAAACTTGTACCTATAAAAAAAGAGGACACACCTAACGCTGACTTTTTATATGGACATTTATCCGAAACTGGTAACAAAGATATAACAGTTAAAAAAATAATAGATGATAGATTAAATAAGAAACATGGAAGCATTGATTGATACTAATGTAATTTCAGAAATTAAGTAAAAAAGCGATTTCACCAAAGGACTTTCTACAACTTGATAAGTTATAAGACAGTCCTCTTTGTTTTTCCCGTATACAATATACATTTTTCTATAAAAAACTCTATACTTGAGTAATTTTTTAATATATAATAACTCTGATTAGGATTATACACCGTTATACATATTAATTTACAAATAGGAGGAAATGAAATGTTACCAATATTAAAAGAAAAAGATAAAGAAATCTATGACATTACCTTATTGGAGCTAAACAGACAAAGAACGAAGATTGAGCTTATTGCTTCCGAAAACTTCACATCAACAGCTGTGATTGAAGCACTTGGCACAATTCATACTAATAAATATGCCGAAGGATACCCTGGGAAGAGATATTATGGCGGCTGCGAACATGTCGACGTAGTAGAAAACATTGCTAGAGATAGACTGAAAGCACTTTTTGGTGCTGAACATGCGAATGTACAACCTCACTCGGGTTCACAGGCTAACCAATGTGCATATTTTGCTCTCTTGACACCTGGTGATACAGTTATGGGAATGGATTTAAGCCACGGCGGTCACTTGACTCATGGATCACCTGTTAACATGTCAGGAAAGTATTTTAAATTTGTATCATATGGCGTTGAAAAAGAAACTAGCATGTTAGACTACGAAAATGTTAGAAAAATCGCTCTTGAATGCAAACCAAAAATGATAGTAGCTGGTGCTAGCGCGTATTGCAGAGCACTTGATTTCAAAAAGTTTAGAGAAATCGCTGACGAAGTTGGAGCTATTCTCATGGTTGATATGGCTCACATCGCAGGACTTGTGGCAGCTGGCCTTCACATGAATCCAGTTCCATATGCGCATGTAGTTACGACTACTACTCATAAGACTTTAAGAGGCCCTAGAGGCGGAGCGGTTTTATGCTCAGCTGAACTTGCGCCAAAAATTGATAAAGCTCTCTTCCCTGGTATTCAGGGCGGTCCGCTTATGAACGTTATTGCAGCTAAAGCAGTTTGTTTTAAAGAAGCAGCAACTGAAGAGTTCAAAGCATATCAGAAAAAAGTTCTCGAAAATGCTACAGCACTTGCAGCAGCGCTTATGGACAAAGGCTTTAATATAGTTTCTGGTGGTACTGATAATCATTTAATGCTTATTGACTTAAGAAACAAAGGTGTAACTGGTAAAGTGGCGGAACATTTACTTGATGAAATCGGAATTACTGTTAACAAAAACACAGTTCCTTTTGAAACAGAGAGCCCATTTGTAACTTCAGGTGTTAGAATAGGTACACCGGCTGTTACTACTAGAGGATTTGGCAAAGCTGAAATGTTAGTGATTGCTGATATCATAGCTGGAATCATAAACAATCCAGATGAAAAAGAAAAATACAGCGCTATGGTTGAAGAACTTTGCGCGAAATTCTCGCTTTATCCTGAGTATATTTAGTAAGCTAACAATAAATAAAAATATAATAAAGAAATTTTAACTTTAAATTTTACTTTTAACTTTAAAATGAACTTTTTGAGTCCTTCTTCGTCTAATCTGTGAATTCAGAAAAACGAAGGAGGATTTTTTATGGAAAACATGAGTGTTCTAGAAATCATTAAACTTTTAATGCCGGTGATATTGTTGCAGTATGGATTGGCGCTTTTTTGTGTATATTTAATTCTAAAAAACGGAGTCAGGAATTTGAACAAAATAATCTGGATACTAATAGTGGTATTCGTAAACTTATTGGGTTCAATATGTTTTCTGCTCTTTGGAAGGAAGCGTTAATTTATGATATCAATAAAAAATTTGATTAAGAATTATGGAGAAAAAGAAGTTCTTAAAGGTATAAATATCGATGTTGCAGAAGGCGAAATATATGGATTTATTGGACATAATGGGTCAGGGAAATCTACTACTATGAATATTTTAGCCGGACTAATGAACTTTCAGAGTGGTCAGTGCAAAATTAACAACAAAGAAGTACAAAAAGGTAAGTCTATGCTTTTTAAAGAACTCGGATATTTACCAGAGGAGCCGCGATTTTATTTGTATATGAACTCGTGGGAATACTTAGAGTTTATTGGAACAATGGGCGGAAAAACTTTGAAAGAGTGCAAAGCTCGCTCGCTTGAATTGCTCGAAATGGTAGATTTAAAAAATGACTCAAAAAGAGCTATTGGTGAGTATTCGAGAGGGATGAAACAACGTCTAGGACTCGCCGTAGCAATGTACCATAACCCCAAAACACTTCTTCTTGATGAGCCATCATCCGCACTTGATCCGATAGGTCGAAAAGATGTAGTAAATATTATCGAAGAACTAAAGAAACAAGGGAAGACGATATTTTTGTCAACACATATTTTAGGTGATGTTGAGCGTGTTTGCGATAGAATTGGGATTTTGCATGGCGGGAAAATTGTTGTTGAAGATCAATTAGATACAATTCTGAGTGAGTATATTCAACCAATTTATGATGTCGAGTTTGATGAAATACCTAGTGATGAATATATTAATAAATTGAAATTGATGCCTTTCGTGAAGTATGTTGAGAATTCAGAAAAAATGATTTCTGTTACCGTTGGCAACCCAGAAACTGATGGGAAAGAAGTTTTGAATTTTATATCCGCTTCGGGAGGAAGCTTTTTGAGCATTAAATTGAGGCGCAGCAGCTTAGAGGACATTTATATAAGGGTGGTGAATCATGGTGAGTAGTTTTAAGGCTTTCTTCAAAAAAGAAATGATAGAAGGTTCGAGATCATACAAATTTCTTATTCTGGCGATAGGCATACTTTTCTTTGCAGTTCTAGATCCTGTAACTATGAAATTGCTTCCTGTTATACTAAAAGGGCAATTTGGAGCGCTCGATTTTGGCTCGCTAATCGATATTAGTCAAAGGGGTGTAATGGCATCTCATGTTAAGAACCTTTTCCAATTGAGTACTTTGGTAATATGTTTTACTCTAATGGGAATAATCGCAAGTGAAAAAACTGAGAAAACGCTTACGATACCAGTGTCGATGGGGGGTAAGCTTTCGGCCGTCATTATTGGAAAATGGCTACTTTATACAGTTTATTTATCGATAATTGTTATTTTGGGCATGACATTTACATATTTTTATGCTGGGACGTTATTCAAATTTGACTTTGCAAATATTTATCTTGTTTTGAAAGCAGGATTGATTTATTCTTTATTCTATAGCTATGTTTTAAGTGCATTAATAATGCTGAGTAGCTTATTTAGGAATTCATTTATTTCTGGAATTACGGTATTAGTTACTACTTATACAATGTCAGGTTTGGGATTTTTGTTTCCGAAAATATCGAAATTTTTGCCAGTAAATATTTTGGATACAGCAAATAAATTCAGCGACTTAAACGCATCGGATTTTTATGTTTCATTGTTATTCACGTTTCTTTTTATATTTTTGTTTTTATTTGTATCAATTAGAAAACTTTCTTCGGATGAACTAGTTTAAGCGAGATTTTTATAGTATAAAGATGAAGGGGTGGTTGCTATTGGAAGAAAAAGACTTGATTAAAAAAGCTAAAGATGGCAACCGAGCATCTCTTGAAGTTCTATTAAAAGAGAGCTACCCGATAGTGTTCGGATATTTAATGAAATTATGCAGAAACGAAGAAATTGCAAAAGATATCACTCAGGATGTTATGGTCAAAGCGATTGTTAGTTTCAAGAATTTTCGGGGTAATTCCAAATTCTCAACTTGGCTTGTGTCGATTGCAATAAATCAGTTTAAAGATATAAATAGAAAAAATCAATTTTTTGTTGCTGAAAACATCGACAACAAAATGGATCAGATCAATAATCATCATGGGAATTCCATTGAATCAGCTGAAGATATTTTTATTAAGAAAAATGAAAGTGCCCAGATAATGAGTATAATTGATGATTTACCAGAAGCCCAAAAACAAACGTTTATATTAAAGCATTTTTATGATTTTTCTTATGAGGAAATCGCAAAAGTTCTTAAATGTCCAATTGGTACAGTCAGGTCAAGATTGTTTAACGGAATCAAAAAGATTAGAGAAATTTTGAGTCATGATAGCGAAAAGCTAGAGAAGGAGGAATTATTTTGAATAGTAAAAAAATTGAAAATCTTAAGAACCAACTTACAGACGTGTTCTATGGCGAAGAGTCAATGACAGATGAACTTCAGACCCGGCTAAATGATTCAGAAGAATTGAAAGAACACTGGAATGGTATGGAGTTTTTGCATAAAAATTTAGAATCGAAAGTTGAAAATGATAAAGAAATAATTGGCAGAATACCAATAGAAATTCATGTTCAAGCAGCTTTTGCAAATGCAGAGGAAGTAATTAATGATCGACTGAAGAAACGTCAGTTTATATTATTTCTTTTGATTGCATTTTTGCTTTTTACGACTATGGGAATGTTAATTATATCAGGAAATGAAGGATTCGTTATATGTGAGCAGATTGCATTATCCATATTCATGATTTCAATAACTCCATTTATAATAAAACACAGACAGAAGAAAGAAGGTTTGTGATATGAATGAAATTAAGCTGTCAGACCTTAGCACGATTCCTGTTTTTGTATGGATAATACTAGCGATTTTTATGCTAACGCAAGGAATTTTGGTTTACAAAGACGCAGAAAAACGTGGAGAAAACAAGTGGCTATGGGGTTTCTTTGCGCTTCTTAATACTTCGAATGGGTTAATATATCTTTTTATAACGAGAAAAGTATGGCGCAAATTTATGAAATGACATCTGCAAATAATTTTGCTATACTTAAAAATAGCAAATTCATTTGGAGGGTATTAACATGAAAAGAAGAATTACCGACATTACAAGTATTATTTTAAATGACTCAAGTGATCCGATTTTTGCTTTTAATCGCGAGGGTGAGTATCTTTACGTGAATAATGCATTTTCAACTCCATTTGAGAGAACTCCAGAAGAAATAATCGGAAAAAAGATATGGGATATTTTTCCTGGAGAACAAGGTGATCATAGATTCAAAGCAGTAAGGCAGGCTTTTGAAACTTTGGAGATGGTAGTTCTTGAAGTGAAGGTCGAAACTGAGAAGGTCCGTCAGTTTTATATTACAACAGTTAAGCCAATAATAAGCGACGATGGAAGTTGTAATACTGTTATTTGTATTTCAAAGAATATTACTGATAGAAAAATTATTGAAGAAGAATTGGAATTATCCAAAAGAGATGCAGATATGAAAAATATTGAACTTGATAAGTTGGTCAGGGAACTTTATCAAAAGTCTATTAGTGACGGATTAACGGGTATTTTCAATAGAAGACATATAATTGATATTCTTTATCATGAAATAGAAAGATCGAAAAGGTGTAATAGCGAATTAGTGCTAATTATGTTAGATGTAGATCATTTTAAGTCTGTAAACGATAAATTTGGTCATCTTGTGGGCGACAAAGTACTTATTAAGATTACTACGGCTATTAATGAAGTAATTGGTGAAAAAGGCTTCTTAGGGCGCTATGGTGGAGAAGAATTCTTGATTTTGATTCCAGGACAAAATAGAGAGATCTCACTTGAATTAGCTGAGAATACGAGAATAGAAATAGAAAAAAAATGTTTCGAAGAACATTCTGTATGTGCCACGGTTAGTTTGGGAGTAGCTTTTTATAAAAATTATACAGTTGATGAATTTTTAATTGCTGCTGATGAAGCATTATATAAAGCTAAAGCTAATGGAAGAAACCGTGTGGAGGTCAGTAGCTAATGTCAGAGAAAATAGTAATAAAAAGCTCTGGTGAGAGGAGTCTATACCCCAACAGTACTATGTATGGAAGTATTTTAGCAACATTGATAGAAAACATTGACTTGGGAATTCATATTGTTGATAGAGAGGGAGCTACGATATTTTATAATCAAGCCATGGCGGACTTGGAAGGATTGGACATAAAAGAGGTTATGGGCAGGAATATTTTAGAGATATTTCCTTCGCTTACTTTTGAGACTAGTACTTTGTTAACAGTTCTAAATACAAGAGAATCTATGATTAATAGAGTTCAAAATTATGTTAATAGTTATGGTGGAAAAATAACCACGATTAACAGTACTATACCGATTTTTGAATACAGTGATGGTTTTTTTGAAATTGCTTGGAATGAAGCCACTAAACCAGGTGAAAAATTCATTACAGCCGAGGATCGACTTAAAAAAGAAAACAACATAAAGATTAATAAAAAAAGTAAAGACAAGAAAGTTATCGGAGCCATTGAACTTGCAAAAAATATTACTAGAGAAAAAGAACTAAGCGAAAAACTTGATATATTGCGGCAGGAGCTTGCTCATTTTGAATCAGAAGAAAGTTCAGGAAAAGGATATACTTTTCAGAGTTTAATAGGTAGTGATGAAAATTTTCTCAGAACTGTTGAGAACGCGCGAAAGGCATCTTTGAGTTCTTCTACAGTACTGATCTACGGAGAAACTGGGACTGGGAAAGAATTATTTGCTCAAAGCATTCACTACAGTAGTGACAGAAAAGATAAGGCGCTAATTGCACAAAATTGTGCCGCACTGCCAGAGACTTTGCTTGAGGGGATTTTGTTTGGAACAGTAAAGGGTGGATTCACTGGTGCGATTAACAGACCAGGTCTCTTTGAGCAAGCAAATGGTGGAACATTAATATTAGACGAAATAAACTCAATGGGATTTCAACTCCAGGCTAAACTGTTAAGAGTGCTACAAGAAGGTATGATTAGGCGTATAGGTGGGTTGAATGATATTCCCGTAGATGTTAGAATCATTGCTACAACTAATGAAAATCCTGAAACCTTAATAGAAAATTCAACTTTGAGGAAGGATTTGTTTTACAGACTTAATGTAATTTCTTTGAGTATACCCCCGCTTCGCGAAAGAATTTCAGATTTGCCAGTTCTTTCAGAGTACTTTATAAAAAAGTGTAATAGATTCTTGAACAAAGATGTTTGGTACATGTCAAATGAAGTAAAAGAAGCGTTTTTTAATTACAATTGGCCAGGGAATGTTAGAGAGTTGGAAAACATGATAGAGGGTGGGATGAATATGCTCACTATGGGACATGTTTTGAAATTGGAACATTTACCTGATTTTGTTCAAGAAAATTTTAGGAAAAATAAGCCTGTCCAAATAAATCTAAATTCAAAAGATATTCAAAATAGAGGTCTTGATGAAATTATATCTGAACTTGAACGGGAACTAATAGAAAAATCCATTTTAGAAAATGGACGAAACATAACAAAAAGCGCCGCCTCACTAGGTATTAAGAGGCAAACGCTTCAGCATAAACTCAAAAAGTACGGGATTAATTATAATTTATAGTTTGTAATAATACGGTTTTAATTCTTTGAAGTAGCAGGCGTATTTATAACCTTGCTCTTTTAGAATATCAATGTTTTCCTTGAAAAGATATCCAATATCAGCTGGCCTGTGTGCATCAGAGCCTAAAGTTATTATTTCACCACCAAGCTCGTGAAATAGTTTAGTGGTTTTTGGTCCTGGTGTTGAACTACTAAGATTATATCTTAGACCAGAAGTGTTTATCTCGATTCCTTTACCCTTTTCGATAATTATTTTAAAAATTTCAGTTAATCTTTCTTGAACATCTTCGAATTTATAATCATCGTCTCTTTTATGTATATATCTTCTTATTACATCCAAATGCCCGAAAACACTGTAATCATCGTAATTTTTAACACATTCTAATAGATCGGCATAGTAAAAATCAATAAGCTTAGCACTGCTTACATTATCTCTGAAATTTTGAACGTACATATCAACTCCACTTACAGAGTGTAAAGAAGCTATCACAAAATCGAAATTCTTTCCTTTTAAAAAGTTTGAGCATTTCTTTAAAATGTGTGGTTGTAATCCTATTTCAATTCCTGCCATAATGTTGAAATCACTTAATTCGGATCTGACATTATTTATAGATTCCATATAGGGCTCATAATTGAAATCAAAACTCATAGTCGCAGATGGATAGTCAATATCGAGATGATCTGTAAAACATATCCCTTCAAGTTTTTTGTTTTTTGCGGATTTTGCCATTTCAAGCATGGAATGCGATGCATCCTCTGAAAAGCTTGTGTGGCTGTGCATATCAAACATAGTACCTCCAAAATATAGAAAAGTTTCATTTAGTCTGTATAAATTTAATATCGTGACAATATTAATTAATGTTTTGACTGTATAAATCAAATTTTTAACTGTATAAATTATAACTTAAATAGACCAGAGATGAAAGGGGTTCATATATAGCAAATAGATTTGCGTCAATTATTATAAAAAGTAATAGAATTTCACAAATGAAGAGCAAATATGAGCGATATAACTTACAATCGCAAAAATAATTGCGGCAAAGCAAATTATTTTGCATTAGAATATTATTTTCTTTAAAGGAGTTTTTTTGTTTTATATTATTGGGAGATATAAGATGCGGTTTTTCTTAGAAATTAGTTAAGTAATGAAAACTATTGAATCCAATTTTACTTAGACTTACAGTATGTTATGAATTTTTTTGGAAAAAGATAAAGAATAAATTGGGAATAAAGACATATTTGGCACGAATTTTGCTAATTATATTTATGAACAAAAATATAATTGGAGGTAATCGAAATATGAGAAAAGAAAACGTAAAAGTTATTATCTGGGGATTTGGTGCTATGGGAAGTGGAATGGCAAAAATGCTTCTTAAGAAAAAAGGTGTAGACATAGTTGGTATCATTGATAGAAAAAAATATGTAGGCAGAAGCATGTATGAAATACTTGATGCAGAGCAAGGAAGTCATCCGGATGTAATAGTTGGAACACTTGATCAGGTAATGAAACCAGCAGCTGCTGATGTTGTGCTCTTATGTACTGATTCTTTCACAAAAAATGCTTATGAAAAAATAAAATTAATTTGTGAAAATAAAATGAATTGTATTTCGACTGCTGAAGAAATGGCATATCCAAAGGCTCAAAATCCAGAATTAGCAGAAGAATTAAACAAAATTGCCAAAGAAAATGGCGTTACAGTTCTTGGTACTGGAATCAACCCAGGTCTAGTAATGGATCTTTTGGTTTTAATATTTACAGGGGCTATGGAAGAAGTTGAGCATATAGTTTCCAGAAGAGTAAACTCTCTTTCACCTTTTGGTCCTGCAGTTATGGAAGAACAAGGGATTGGACTTACATTAAAGGAATTTGAAGATAAGAGAGCAGAAGGACATATGGCAGGTCATGTAGGTTTTGCTGAATCGATAAATATGATAGCGGATGGTATTGGTTGGAAACTCGATAGATTTGAACAATTTATGGATCCTATTATTACAAAAGTGGATAGAAAATCACCTTATGGATTTGTTAAAGCAGGTGACGTTACTGGTGTAGCCATGACAGCAAATGGATACGTTGATGGAAAAGTGAAAATCGAAATGGATCATCCACAACAGATCGAACCACAACTTGCAGGAGTGAACACAGGAGACTATGTAATAATAAAAGGAACTCCAGATATAAATATGGTTAATTCTCCTGAAATTGATGGTGGACTAGGAACAATAGCTATGTGTGTTAACATGATACCACAGGTAATAAATGCTAGACCTGGAGTAAAAACAATGTTAGACCTACCTGTTCCAAGAGCAATTATGGGAGATATGAGAAACCTAATCGATATTGAAGATTAAAATATTTCTTTTGAAGATTCGAAAAAAAAAAATAAAAAAACTATATAGGGAAAAATCAGGAGTAAGTAAGAATGAACAAAACAGAAAAATATGTTAATCAAGTTGAAGATTGCAGTGCGAATAATTATCATCCACTACCGGTTGTCCTTGAAAAAGGAGAAGGAGTATGGGTATGGGACATTGATGGCAACAAATACCTAGATATGTTATCCGCTTATTCGGCTTTAAATCAAGGACATAGACATCCGAAAATAATTGCAGCTTTAATTGAGCAAGCATCAAAAGTAACATTAACATCTAGAGCTTTTCATAATGACAAAATGGGTCCTATGCTAGAAAAATTGTGTAGTCTGTCTGGATTTGAAAAAGCGTTGCCTATGAATACTGGTGCTGAAGCTGTTGAAACAGCACTTAAGGCAGTTAGAAAATGGGGATATAAAGTTAAGGGCGTTCCAGAAAACAAAGCTGAAATAATTGTTTGTGAAAACAATTTCCATGGAAGAACAATTAGTACAATCAGTTTCTCGACAGAACCACAATATAAAGATGGGTTCGGACCTTTTACACCAGGGTTTGTAGTTGTTCCTTATGGAGATGTTGAAGCTCTTGAAAAAGCTATCACACCTAACACAGTTGCTTTCCTTATGGAACCAATTCAAGGTGAAGCAGGCGTTATCGTTCCGCCAGATGGAGTTTTAGCAAAAATAAGAGAAGTAACAAAGAAAAATAATGTACTTCTAGTTTTTGATGAAATCCAAACTGGTTTTGCTAGAACTGGGAAGATGTTTGCGCATATGTATGAAGACGCTAGTCCTGACGTTGTTGTAGTTGGGAAAGCATTGGGTGGAGGCGTGTATCCTGTTTCTGCAATGCTCTCAAATAGCGAAGTAATGGATGTATTTAATCCTGGAGATCATGGTTCTACTTTTGGGGGCAATCCACTTGGCGCAGCTGTGGCTCTGGCAGCATTGGAAGTCCTTGAAGAAGAAAAATTAGCTGAAAGATCCTTTGAACTTGGGAAATACTTCAAAGAACAGTTGGTAGCTATGAACAGTCCTTATGTATGTGATGTTAGAGGAAAAGGACTTCTTTTAGGCGTAGAAATTAAAGCGGAATGCGGTAAAGCAAGACCTTTTTGTGAAAAATTAATGAAACTTGGAATGCTCTGCAAAGAAACACATGATCAAACAATTCGATTTGCACCAGGTCTTGTTATCACAAAAGAAGAAGTTGATTACGCTCTAGGGTTGATAAGACAAGTTCTTCTATAAACCATAATACTTTACGGATTTGCGTTAATAAGTTGAGTTATCGCAAATTCGTATTATTCTAATTTGCATTATTGATTATTAGATTGCAAATTCGTATTATTCTAATTTGCATTATTGATTATTAGATTGCAAATTCGTAT
>CAYZED010000001.1:124963-134625 GCA_964477445.1 uncultured Clostridiaceae bacterium
TATTCTAATTTGGATTCTTGATTATTAGATTGCAAATTCGTATTATTCTAATTTGCATTATTAATTATTAAATTGCAAATCAGTAATATTTCAAGAAGGGGATAGAATTATGAATTCTAAAAAAGCCTCAATCGGTGATTGGGTTCAAATAAAGCAAGTGGTTTTAACGCCTGAAGGCAGAGCGCCGCAAGCACCGGAAGACACCAAGAAAACACCGCTTTTGTTATGGATCAAAGGTTTCGCTGAAACAGAAGCTGAATTAGGAAAAGAAATAAGAATAAAAACCATTACTGGTAGAGTTGTTTTTGGCGAATTGGTAGACATTAATCCGAAATATACGCACGATTTTGGAGATTTTGTACCTGAGTTGCTAAAAATCGATTTACAACTAAAAGACATTATGTCTGGAGGCAGCAAAGAATGAAAAATACAGATAAAAAAGATATGTCTTATGCCGCCGTACTAAGTAGAAAAAATGAAATAATGAAATCTTCCACAGGAATTGATTATTCTCTTTTTGAGAACGAAGGTATAGGGTTCGATTATGAAAAAATGATGAAAGAAGCCGGGTATTCTTTGGAAGAGATTCAACAAATTCAAAATGATAGTAATGTAGGCAATACTCCGCTAATCGAGTTAAAAAACATTACAGAATTAGCTAGAAAGTACTCTCCCGAAGGAAAAGGAGCAAGAATTTTCGTAAAGGATGAAGCTTGTAATCCTTCTGGTAGTTTCAAGGCTAGAAGAGCTGCTACGGCTGTTTATCATGCCAAAAAATTAGGATACAAAGGCGTAATTGCCGCTACAAGTGGTAATTATGGTGCGGCTGTGGCATCTCAGGCAGCCATGCACGGGCTCAAGTGTATAGTTGTGCAGGAATGCTATGACAGCAATATGATTGGACAGCCAGAAATTCTAGAAAAACAAAGGGCTTGTGAGGCACTTGGTGCAGAGGTAGTTCAACTTACAGTGGGACCTGAACTATTTTATACTTTTTTGAGCTTGCTTGAAGAAACTGGATATTTCAACGCCTCGCTTTATACTCCATTTGGGATAGCTGGAGTTGAAACACTTGGATATGAATTGGCCTTACAGTCGAAAGAAAAAATTGGGAAATTCCCTGATGCTGTTATAGCTACTCATGCAGGTGGTGGAAATATTACAGGAACAGCTAGAGGCCTATTTAAAGCAGGAGTAAAAGATACTCAAATTATTGGTGCAAGCGTTGATTTATCGGGGCTACATATGGCTTCAGATAGAGATTTTAACAGAAAATCATTTACTACAGGTCATACGGGTTTTGGATTGCCATTTGCGACTCAACCAGACAGAGCAGATGTTCCACGAAATGCTGCAAGATCACTGCGATATATGGATAGATATGTTTTGGTTAAACAAGGGGAAGTTTTCTATATTACTGAAGCACTTGCTGTTCTTGAAGGACTTGAACGAGGCCCGGCAGGGAATATTTCTTTGACAGCGGCTTTTGTTATAGCGCAGGAAATGGATCGAGATCAAATAATTATTGTTCAGGAAACTGAGTACACTGGAGCTGGGAAACATCCACAGCCACAGCTAACATTTGCAAAAAAGAATGGAATAGAAATATCTTTTGGAAATCCGGATGACGAGATTCCAGGTAAAAGCATAGTAATACCGAGCGATCCAAAACTTATTAAAGCAAGAGATTTTGATCTAAATAAAGCCAGAAAATCATTGATTAAAAACAATATTCAAGGAAAAGTTGATTCAGTAACGAGAGATGATATTAGTTTCTTAGTAGAAGAAACAAAAACGAATGAAGCTTTTGTGCTAGAAGCGCTTGTTGAATTGGGAATAAAATAAAGTAATTAGTAAAATGGAGGGATTATCTCATGAAAAGAACAGATGATTATTTAGAGAGAAGAGAACATCTAAAAGACTTAAATGATGAACAACTTAAAGAAAGATTTTGGGAACTAGCCGAAAAAATTGTTGATCCACTTTTAGTTTTAGGAACAAAAAATACTACACCAGCAGTTGAGCGGTCCGTACTGCTTCGAATGGGATTCTCATCACTAGAAGTTAAGCCTATAGTTGAAGGTGTTATGTCAAAAGGTTTGATGGGAAAAGGTTGTGGCAACGTAGTTTGGAGGCTTTCAAAAAAGCTTGGCATTTCAATAAAGGAAGCTGGGACAGGTCTTGCAAACGGGAATTATTGGGACGAAGTAGACGCTCTATTCTAAATATTTCGAAGGGAGAAAACAAAATTGAAACTTGATATAAACAAAAAATTAGATATAAAAGAACTCATTCAAGGACTTGAAAACTATAGACCAAAAAGAAGAGGATGGCACTGGAGAGAAGGCGTAGGAGAAAATAGAATTATTGGTGATTTTGAATATCACGAAACTTCTGAAGGATTAAAGAATTTTATTCCGCTTCCAGGTTCGCGTGGATTTCACTATATTGACCCTCAGCCAGATTGCGTAATCACAACAGAAATTGCTTCAGGTAGATTTGAAGATGATATTAGAAGAATGAGAATGGCTGCATGGCATGGCGCTGACCATATTATGGTTATTAGAACCGCTGGACAGTCACACATTGACTCACTAATTGAAGGAACAAACCAAGGTATTGGTGGAATTGCTGTTACGAGAAAACAAGTTAGAGCCACTAGAAAAGCGTTGGATTTAATTGAAGAAGAAGTTGGACGCGAAATTAATTTCCATTCATATATTTCAGGAGTTGCAGGCCCTGATATTGCTGTAATGTTTGCAGAAGAGGGCGTAAATGGAGCGCATCAGGATCCACAATATAATATTCTTTATAGAAATATTAACATGGTTAGATCCTTTGTAGATGCTTGTGAATCAAAAAAAATTATGGCGTGGGCTGAAATGCTTCAAATAGACGGGGCGCACAATGCTAACGCTACATCAATGAAGGCTTGGAAAGTTAGACCTGAGCTTATGGTTCAACATGCGATAAATTCGATTTTTTCTAAAAAAGTCGGGATTAAGCCTGAGAATATTGCACTCTCAAGTGTTCCTCCGACTGCACCGCCAGCACCATGCATGAGACTTGACATTCCTTACGCTGTTGCACTTAGAGATTTGTTTAGTGAGTTCAAAATCAGAGCTCAACAGAACACAAAGTATATGGAATCTGATATGAGAGAAGCGACAGTAACACATGCGCTTAATCTTGTAATATCTAGATTAACTAGTGCTGACATTCAGTCGACAATTACTCCTGATGAAGGAAGAAATGTTCCGTGGCACTATAATAATATAGCTGCTATTTCTACTGCAAAACAAGCACTAAACGGCCTGGATGGCTTCAGAGAAATGGTAAAATTGGATCGAGAAGGTCCGCTTGGTGCAGACATTAGAGAATTAAAAGAGAGAGCAGTTCTCTTTATGGAAGAAATGCTTGAGGTTGGTGGATACTTTAAAGCTGTTGAGAATGGCTTCTTTATCGATTCCGGTTATTATCCAGAAAGAAATGGTGATGGCATTCCAAGAGACAGCCAGGGTGGTATTGGTGTTGGTATGGTATTTGAAAGAGATGCTGATTACTTTGCTCCTGTTTTAGTTCATTATGGATATAATAATATTCCAAAAGAGTTCATAAAAGGTTCTGATGCAATTGGTGGAGATACATTCGAAAAGCCTGAAAAAATTGCATACATTGATGAACTAGATGATGAAGATAACGTGAATGTTAGACTTGAAGAAGTAGCAAAATATGAAAACTCAACATTAGTCAAACCTGAAGTTGAATGGAAGGGTGACGGAATTGTAGCAATTAACCTGTTTATTCCTACAGATGAAAGAACAGCCGAATTTGCTGCCATTAGAGTCGGTGAGAATATGGGGCTAGAAGATGTAACTGTTTGTCACAAACAATGCTTACATCCTTCAGAAGGCACATATGTGGAAATAAAAGGCAGAGTAAAATTTGATATTGATATTTCAACACTCGTTATACCACCTAAAATAGAAGTTATGGCAGAGCAAGAAGTAAGAGATGCTATTAATGAAAATCCTATGTTTGTTGTTGCTGCGACCGTTGGTCAAGATGAGCATTCAGTAGGACTAAAAGAAACTTTGGACATTAAGCACGGTGGAATAGAAAAATACGGAATTAAGTATTTGTATCTAGGAACCTCATGTCCAGTTGAGAAATTAGTGGATGCTGCGATAGAAACTAATGCAACAGCTATATTAGCTTCTACAATAATAACTCATGACGATGTTCATATTAAGAATATGAGAAAACTCCATGAGCTTTGTATAGAAAAAGGTATTCGAGATAAAGTGATATTGATTTGTGGAGGAACTCAAATTAATAATGAAATAGCCAAAGAAGCAGGAATGGATGCAGGCTTTGGACGCGGAAGTAAAGGTATTGATGTGGCATCCTTCTTAGTAAATAAAAGAAAAGAAATGATTTAAATGAGAGTAGATGTATTGGTTGCAGAAATCGGAAGCACGACGACTGTTGTAAATGCATTTAATGGTATGGGAAGCCCTTGTCCTGTTTTTTTGGGACAGGGGCAATCTCCTACAACAGTATTAGAGGGCGATGTTACTATCGGTCTAAAAGGTGCTGTAGAAGATTTACGGGTTAAATTGGGTGAGGAAATCATAGAGTGGGAAGAAATGCTTGCGACTAGTAGCGCTGCAGGTGGCTTAAAAATGAGCGTTCATGGCTTAGTCTATGATATGACAGTAAGAGCCGCGAAAGAAGCTGCACTGGGAGCTGGAGGAATATTAAAACATATTACAGCTGGCAAAATGCGCAGATCTGATCTAAAAAAAATCCAAGAGATAAAACCAAATATTATTTTAGTTGCGGGCGGTGTCGATTATGGAGAAAGAGACACGGCGCTTCATAATTTTGAGCTTATATCCGAGATGATTATTGAGAATAAACTAGAAATCCCGATTATATATGCTGGGAATATTGAAAATCAAGAAGAAATTCGAGAGATTGCCAAAGAAAAATCTATTAAAGTTTATATTGTTGACAATGTTTACCCGAAAGTTGACTTGTTAAATGTGGAGCCAACTCGAAAGCTTATTCAGCAAGCTTTTGAGGAACATATAATACATGCACCGGGAATGGAACATGTTAGAGAAATGGTAAATGGCCCGATAATTCCTACCCCTGGAGCAGTAATGGAAGCGGCTATTTTACTTAAAGGATTATTAGGTGATATAATTGTTTTTGATGTAGGTGGTGCTACCACAGATGTTCACTCTGTTACAGAGGGCAGTGAAGAAATTACTAGAATTTTGATTAGCCCGGAACCTGTGGCGAAAAGAACTGTTGAAGGCGATTTGGGCGTTTTTGTAAATGTTTCTCATGTCGTTGAACGAATAGGCATTGATGAATTGAAAAAAGAGTTTGAAGATGCTGAAATGCTAATTGAGAACATTAAGCCAATACCTGAAACTGATTTAGAAAAAAAGTTTGTTGAAAGATTAACTAAAGAAGCTGTTCTTACTTCATTGGAACGACACGCTGGTACTCTCAGAAATTTATATAGTTCTGGTGGTAAAAAAACAGTAGCCGAAGGGAAAGATCTAACAAATATAAAATACGTAATAGGAACTGGTGGCGCGCTTACTAGATTACCTGCACGTAAAGAGATTTTGTCTTTTGTCGGGGGTCATGGAAAAGGTATGGAATTATATCCTAAAGAGGATGTTCAAGTATTAATAGATAATTATTATATTATGGCCTCTTTGGGAGTTCTCTCAAAAAGATATCCAGAGAAGGCTTTACAGTTATTAAAAGAAAGCTTGGGGTTGACCGAGCTATAAGGGGGTATTAGAAGTGGAAAACAAAAAAAACTATACTTATCCAGCATTGCTGATTGACAAGGTCAAACTTGCTCATAATACTAGGCTTTTAAAAGATATGTGTGATAAACACAGGGTTAAACTTGCTGTAGTTACTAAAGTTTATTGTGGAACTCCCGAAATTGCCGAAATTCAAGTTGCAGCTGGAGCGGACTATATAGCCGACTCAAGAATCGAAAACTTAAAGAAAATGAAAGATCTTGAAGTGCCAAAAATTTTGCTCCGAATACCAATGAAATCAGAGGTGCAGGACGTAGTTCGTTACAGCGATATAAGTCAAAATTCAGAAATAGAAGTTATTAAAGCACTAGGGGCCGCTGCAATATCACAGAACAAGACACATGACATTATTCTCATGGTTGATATGGGTGACCTCAGAGAAGGTGTTTGGAGTGAGAATGCGGTAGAATATGCAGGGGAAATTTTTAAGATTAAAGGAATAAATCTCAAGGGAATTGGAATGAATTTGTCTTGCTATGGTGGTATTATCCCAAGTGTTGAGAACACTGACGGACTTGTTAGAATTGCTGAAGAAATTGAAAAGAAATATGGAATTCATTTAGATATTATTTCAGGTGGAAACAGCTCTTCTGTAAACCTGATGAACGATGGGGAAATGAATAAAAGAGTTAATATGATAAGACTCGGGGAATCAATTGTTCTGGGGATGTCAACGTCTGATGCGACACAGATTCCGAATACTTTTACAGATATTTTTACACTAGCCGTAGAAATTGTTGAACTAAAGGAAAAACCATCGATTCCAGTTGGAGAAATAGGGCTAGATGCTTTTGGAGAAGTTCCAACGTTTAAAGACAAAGGCATTATGAAAAGAGCCATAGCAGCTATTGGAAAACAGGATGTTAAACTTGATAATCTGAGGCCAAGAGATGAAAATGTTGAGATTATCGGGGGAAGCTCAGACCATCTAATAATTGACGTAACCGAATCAAAGAAAGATTATAAGGTTGGCGATATACTGGAATTCGATGTGAACTATGGAGCACTACTAGCACTTTGCACTTCGGAGTATGTGAAGAAAATATTGATTTGAATAAAGTGAGGGTGAGCTGATCACCCTCATTTAATTTTGGGGTGTGGCAAATTAAGTTTCAGCCTTTCATATTTCTTGTGTGTTAGACTCACTAACCGGCTATGACTACGAAATCGTATAGAGTAATTCTAAATTTGTTTGAATTTCAAAACTATGCATCCAAAATGATTTTATTACGAAAAATCATTTGGCATACAGACATTTGGTCGAGGATGCGATTCGCATTAAAAGTGTTACTATCGGTCTGTAATACCTGATTCTCTCCTCGGCTCCGCCGAGTTCCAGCAGGAAGTAAAACTATAATTAATGCGAATGCTTACGACATCCATGTCTCTTTTTTGTTTAGAATTACTCATGTATAGATTTCGTGTCTCCGCCGTAATCGTTCATCTTTAACACACTAAGAGAATATCGGCTGACACCACTTAGTATCATTTTCTAAGACAATTAAATTTATACTTTTGCTCAAACTAATAATAACAAATATTCAAAGCAATTTTTTCTTACTGCTTGTATGACTATATTAAATATAAATAATTAATTCGACTCAACTAATACAAAAAAATTGAAACATTACAATTCATATAGTAAGATATTAAGGAATGGATTGAATTGTTTCAAAAAAATAGTTTTTAGTAGCGAAATATGAAAGAATTAGTCGGATATGGGATTCAAGAGAAAGTATGGAACGTTAATCGGAATAAAATTTTAAAGTATCAGCAGGAAATATGGCATGAAGGATTAAAAGAACATAAAGTTCTCTCTGCTCCTGACTATGAAATGCTTGAGAACAAGGTGCGAATACAAGCAGATAAATGGAATGAAAATTGGATTTTGATTTGTGATAAAAAACAAAAGGAAGATATGAAAAAGGCGAGTGCGGAAGAATCTTTGCTAAAGACATCAGAAGCCGAAAAAGAATTGAAAGATCTTGAAAATTTGCTTTTGTATACTTTGGAAATAGATGATAAAGTTGATTGGGAAACATTAAAGAAAAAAGATGTTTTCAGTGAGCCTTTACCTAAAAAACCTATTATGCTCAAAGAATATTCGCTGCCAATAGAACCTTCTAGAAACACTAATAAGTACCAGCCTAAATTGAATTTCTTGACTAGATTAATTAAACCATATAGAGAAAGAGCAATTTTCGATGCAGAAACACTCTATAATTTAGCTTATAATGATTGGTGTACTAATGTCGAAAAAACAATAAGTAGAAATAAAGAGATTCTTGAATCTAACAACTCAGCCGTTATTGAACACAAGAAACAATTGGAACTATGGGAACTAAATAGAGCCGAATTTTTTAGTATGCAAAATGAATTTAATAAAAAGATTGAGGATCTTAAAAAAGAATACACAACAGGTTCTCAAGTTGCTATTTTGGAATATTGTGAAATGGTTTTAAACCAGTCAAATTTACCAGATTTTATTCATAAAGACTTTGAATTAGACTATAATCCAAGTAATAAAATTCTTATTATAGACTATAGATTGCCTAATATAGATGTTTTCCCGAGTCTCAAGGAAGTAAAATACATTGCTTCAAAAAATGAAATGAAGGAATCCTTTTATAATGATATGTTCATGGAAAAACTATATGATTCTACATTATATAAATTTTCGCTTCGTGTTTTACATGAAGAATTTGAAGCTGATGTAATTAATGCTATTGAAGCAGTTACTTTTAATGGATGGGTAAATTTTTTGAATAAAGCAACTGGACTCAGAGAGGAAGCTTGCATTATAAGTATTCAGGCTAAGAAGGACATCTTTATTAACATAAATTTAAAGAATGTGGATCCAAAAGCCTGTTTCAAAAACCTTAAAGGCATTGGTAGTGCAAAACTGGCAGGAATCACACCGATTGCACCAATATTAACTATAGATAAGACTGATAGAAGATTTGTGGAATCACATAATGTGACTCATACTTTCGATGATTCAACTAACTTAGCAGCAATAGATTGGGAAGAATTTGAACACTTAATTAGAGAAGTTTTTGCCGCTGAATTTGCGTCTAACGGAGGAGAAGTAAAGATAACTCAGGCTAGTCGAGATGCGGGGGTTGACGCAGTTGCATTTGATCCAGACCCAATTCGAGGCGGTAAAATAGTTATTCAAGCTAAGCGATATACTAACACAGTAGGTGTTTCGGCTGTCAGAGATTTATATGGAACGGTAATGAACGAGGGAGCAATAAAGGGAATCCTAGTAACGACAGCTGATTATGGACCAGATGCATATGAATTTGTAAAGAATAAACCATTGACATTATTAAATGGTGGTCACTTGTTGCACCTATTAGAAAAACATGGTCATAAAGTTAAGATTGATTTAAAGGAAGCTAAATTAATAAATGCTTTAATATAAATATTTTATAAAAACTTGAGAGAACTTTTTACAGAGTTCTCTTTTCTAGTATTATAAGAAATTATACTTTTTTTGAAGTCGCAAAACACTGAATGCACTTGGATGCATCTGTTAGAAAAAAATCATTTCAATTTAATAAATACAGTGCAAAGCGCCTTGCTACATTTATTTTTATAAACAAATACTTAACAATTTGAAAATATATACAATGATTAAAAAACTTTTTCTTCGAAACCACGAAATCTTTATATTAGGAATGCGAATTTTGAATGAATTCCAAAAAAGGAGTACCCAATTATGTCAAACGATATTTTCTTTATGTGATACATGGTGAACGATTACGGCGAAGCCTCGAAATCTTAAAAGTAGTAATTCTAAAC
>CAYZED010000001.1:134635-151038 GCA_964477445.1 uncultured Clostridiaceae bacterium
ACAGAAAAGAGGCATGGATGCCGAGAATTTCAATGTCCGTTTGCACGGAGGCATAGTTTTGAAATTCAAACTAATTTAGAATTACTTTATATGATTTCGTAGTCGGAGCCGGTTAGTGAATCAGTACACATCAAGAAAATATTAAACGCTGATATGAAGCGGCCACTAAGTTTTGAAATTCAAACTAATTTAGAATTGCACTATACGATTTCGTATTCAGAGATGAAAAGTTTCGTAAGATTTCAATCTATTATAGGAATTACAACATTTACTTATTCGAGAAATGCGGCGAAGCTGCCTTTGTTATGTATGTTAAAGTAAAACTGAGAATTCGACATTAGAAAGCAGGTATAGTTATGTACGATATTGCGATTATAGGAGCTGGTCCTTCTGGGGCGACTTTAGCTAGATTGCTGAACAAAACTTTGAAGGTTTTGCTCATTGATAAGAGAGATTTTTACAGCAATACAAATAATGGTATTAATTTAAATGCTAATGAACAAATGATTTGTGAAAATAATCCAAGAGTCAAGTGCTGTGGTGGATTGCTGGCACCAGACGCTCAAAAAATGTTAGCAACATTAGGCTTAGGAATTCCTAAAGAAGTTCTTGTTGGACCGCAACTTTTTACAGTTAGAACTATTGATTTTGACAATAATATTGAAAAATTTTATCAAAGAAGTTATGTAAATATTAATAGAGAAAAATTTGACTCATATTTATTAAGCTTAGTCGGCGATAATGTTGATATACACTTAGGTGCTGTTTTCAAGGCCGTAAAAGAGATTTCGGATGGATATGAAATTGAGTATTTTCAAAATGGAAATACCAATAAGGTGCTCGCAAGATTATTAATTGGTGCTGATGGTGCTATGTCAAAAATTAGAAATCTCATACTTGATAAAAAAGTTACTAAAGGTTCTGCAAATAAGACAAATTTGAAATACGTTGCTGTTCAAGAAACTTTTTTTGTGAGTCAAAGCCTTCCGTATTTCTCTTCCATTTTTGATAAAGAGATTTCGGATTTTTACAGTTGGGTAATTCCTAAAGAAAACCACATATTAGTCGGCGCGGCTGTTCGTGAAGATGATGATGTATTAAATAAGTTTGAAATTTTAAAGAAAAAGCTTGAAAACAAAGGATTTCAATTAGATAATAAAGTGAACAGACATGGGTCGCATATTATACGCCCGATTTCATTTAATGATATTTCCACTGGAGATGGGTCGATTTTTTTAGTGGGTGAAGCCGCCGGTTTCATAAGTCCGAGTTCAGCGGAGGGAATTAGTTATGCGCTAAGAAGTTCGATGGATTTAGCTGAAGCTATTAATCAAAATTATTGCGAAAAACCTTATGTTAACATAGACTGTAAATCAATCGATTTGGTAAGAAGAAAATATAAAAAATCATCTTATAAAACATTATTAAATATTTTGATAAAAAACTTGAAATCTCCTGCAATGTATAACTCGAATTTAAGGAAAATTGTTATGAAAAGTGGTATCCTTAGTATGAAAGAACCTTTAAAGGGGGAATAATTACTTTTATGAAGAAAATAATGAGAAAACTTACGATCTTTCAAACTTCAATAATAATAATCTTATTATTGATTTTTTCAGTTGTATTTTTTTATAGAGAACAAATAAGGTATGCTTTTATAAATTTTATAAGTGATGGAGGTGTAATTCATATTAATTTCAATGGCGATCTGGGATTTGACATAGACGATGACAATGGCGCTTCTCCTTCGCCTAGCCCAACTATAAAACCAACACCCACGAAAAAACCAGTAATAACAATTACACCGACTCCGAAAATTACATCAATACCCACGAAGAAACCTATTGTTACACCCTCGCCGAGCCTGAAACCAACTCCAAAACCGACCCCTGAACCGACCCAGCCGACATCGCATTCAGCTTATATAAATTTAAAAGGAAAAACAATCGAGACAAGATTTGAATTACCTGAAGGATATAGAAGAGTAAATTATGCGTCAGGAAGTGAAGGTGCAACTTATGCTGAATATCTTAGAAACTTAAAGCTTAAGCCAAGTGGCTCACCGGTATTGCTCTTTGATGGAACCCCAAAGTCAACAAATTATCATGAAGCTGTAATAAAAATGACGCTTGCTAAAAGAGATTTACAACAATGCGCAGATTCAATAATCAGACTCAGGGCAGAGTATTTGTATGAAAGTGAACAATATAATCAGATTCACTTTAATTTCACTAGCGGCTTTAGAGCAGATTTTTCAAAATGGATGTCAGGGTATTCTATTAGGGTGAAAAACGATGTGGCTAGTTGGGTTTCAAATAGTAATTCGACGTCAGAATATAGCAGTTTCCTAAGATATCTGAATACAGTATATACATATGCAGGAACAATTTCATTAGCACAAGAATTGAAAAGCGTTAATATTGATAATATAAAAATTGGCGATATCTTCATAAAAGCGGGATCTCCTGGACATGCTGAAATAGTGGTTGATTTGGCTGTCAATAAAAAAACTGGTGAGAAAAAAATGATATTAGCTCAAGGGTTTATGCCGGCGCAGGAAATTCATATTTTAAAGAACCTGAATGATCCAGATTCAAGCCCTTGGTATCCTGTGGATTTTGGAGAAAAACTGATTACACCAGAATATACTTTTTACTCGAATCAATTAATGCGATTTACAAATTAGTTATTACTAACGTTGAACTAAAACCAGAAAACCTAAATCAAATTAAGGAAACTAAACACAAAATACCAAAATCAAATTAAGGAAACTAAACACAAAATACCAAAATCAAAATATAATTATATAATTTGAAATAGAAAACACGGAAGGAACAAAAATTTGTTACATGCATTTTCAAGAACTGAATTATTAATTGGTTCAGAAGCTTTAAAGAAACTTAGAGAATCAAAAGTTGCGATATTTGGTATTGGTGGAGTTGGGACTTTTGCCGTTGAAGCATTAGTGAGAGCGGGAGTCGGGAAATTCATACTTGTAGATGATGATTGTATTTGTTTGACAAATTTAAACAGACAATTACATGCTACTCGAAAAACTATTGGTAGAGTTAAAGTTGAAGTTATGAAAGAGAGAATTTTGGATATAAATCCTGATGCTATAGTTCAAGTATTTAAAGAGTTTTATTTACCTGGTGCTGAGGGAGCTATGCTGCCAGATGATTTGGATTATGTTATTGATGCAATTGATACAGTTACAGCAAAAATAGGACTTATCGATTATTCAAAAAAGCATAATATTCCGATAATCTCAAGCATGGGAACTGGAAACAAATTAGATCCAACAAGGCTCGAAGTTGCTGATATTTCAAAGACTTCTGTATGCCCTTTAGCAAAAGTTATGCGAAAAGAATTGCGTGATAGAGGTATTAAAAACGTTAAAGTTGTATATTCAAAAGAAGAACCAACTAAGCCGAGAGAATCAGAAGATAATAGCTGTGCGATTGGATGTGTTTGTCCAGAAGGAACTACTCGAAAATGTACTACCAGAAATCAAATTCCAGGTAGTATTTCCTTTGTTCCATCTGTGGCAGGATTAATAATTGCTGGAGAAGTGATTAAAGATATTATCGCAAACTAGTTACGTAAGATTTCAATCTATTTTTTAGAATTACAGTATTTACTTGTTAGAGAAATGCAGCTCATTCGCCTTAGTTCTTGTATGAAATTTTGAACAGTGGTAAAATTAAACTAGGTATACAGACATAAAAAGGGAGGGCTTTTATTATGAAGACATCAGTAAGAAAAAATTATGTCATTGACACAAACGTAATGATTCACGACCCTAACTTCCTTTACAAGTTCGAAGACAATCACATTATAATCCCGATTATTTGTATTGAAGAACTTGATAACCTAAAAAACAGAGAAGGTATAGTTGGTTATCACGCCAGAGCGGCTTCCAGAGAGATAAACAATATTAGACAATATGGGAATTTGTACGAAGGTATAAATTTGCCAGATGGCGGTACATTGAAAATCGAGTTTTATCATACTGAAACAACCCAACTTCCCTCTGGTCTTGACACTCACAAGAATGACACTAAAATACTAGCTTTAACTCAGTATATAACTCAAAGAAATCTTGATGTACCAACGATTTTGGTAACTAAGGATCTATATCTTTCGATTAAAGCTGAAGCAATCGGTATCATTACTCAGGACTATCAAAACGATAAAATTGTGACGGATGAGCTATATAAAGGTTATTCAGATTTGAATTTGACCTCGGAAGAAATAAATAAAATATATCAAGGTGGACTTCCTCTCCCTAAATTTGAGGATGGAAGAATCGTTTATCCTAACGAGTTTTTGCATATCAGAAGTACTACTGATATGAGCCACGAGGTTATGGCGAGATATGATGGAAAAAATATTGTTCCATTAAAATATGCTAACGAGTCAGCATGGGGGTTAACTCCTATTAATCGCGAACAAAAAATGGCTTTCGAGTTACTCATGGATCCAGACATACATTTTGTTTCAATTACTGGCGGCGCTGGTTCGGGGAAGACTATTGTTTCCACTGCCGTTGCACTCCAAAAAGTAATTGAAAATGGCACATACAGGAAAATAGTGTTTGTAAGACCGGTAGTTCCGGCAGGGCAGGACATAGGTTTTCTTCCAGGAACAGAGGAAGAAAAACTTAGACCTTGGATGGGAAGTTTTTATGATGCTATCGAAAACTTAATGGATGTTAGATATAAAAAACAAACAAAAGAGCGAGAAAAACCAACTCCGATAAATAAGGTTGGAAAGAAATTTGAAGATGATGGTTCGAAAAAACCTGATTTTTCGGTAGATGATTTTATTGAACATTTTAGACAGCAGGGAATTTTGGAAACAAAAACTTTCACTTATATGAGAGGCAGAACACTTTCTGATGCACTTGTAATTGTTGATGAAGCTCAACAAACAACTCCTCATTTAGCAAAACTTATGTTAACCAGAGCAGGGTTTGGAAGTAAATTCGTATTCTTAGGTGATCCTACTGATAATCAGATTGATAATATATTGGTAGATGCGAAGTCGAATGGATTAGTTTATACTTTAGAAAAAATGAAGGGCTTTGAGCTAACTGGGCATGTAACGCTGCAGCAGGTTGAAAGAAGTCCACTCGCCAAACTCGCCGAAAAGGAAATGTAGTACGCAGAGTTCTACAGAACTCTGCGCGAGTGCCAGTTGAGTTTTCTGTGAAAACTCAATGAGAGTGCGAAACTGAATCGAAGAAAAATATTCTAGCGCACGTACGAAGAGTTCTACAGAACTCTTCTGGACTCAATGAGAGTGCGAAACTTAATGGTAGATGAACTCTGCAGGACAGTTCAATTATTGCACTGAAAAAAAGAAGTTGAGGCTTGGTAATCATAGATGCGACTTCACTAAAAGATATTGGAAATGATTCTATCTGAGGTTAAGAGTCTTACAAGTAAAGAAAAGATAACTTATAAACAACAAAGGGAATGAGATGTCAAGTTTCATTCCCTTTGTTATAATAGCAATTAGAGTTTTCGAAAAAAATATATTTAATAACTAGAATTTATAGAAGTAATGGAGAAAAAATGACTGATTTAAGAAATGTTTTTTTAGAATTATTATTTAACGAAGTTAAACCTGCATTAGGTTGCACAGAGCCAGTAGCTGTCGCTTTAGCAACAGCTAAAACAAAGGAAATATTGGGAGAAGAAATTGTATCGTGCAGTGTAATAGTGAGCAGTAGTATCTATAAAAATGGCATGTGTGTGGGCATTCCAAGTACAAAAAGAATTGGGTTAACTATCGCAGCATGTCTTGGTATTTGTGGTGGAGACGCATCACAAGGACTTCAAGTACTGAATTCTTTGGACGAAAAAACTGTAGAACTTGCAGAAAAAATGATGGACAAAAAAATTGTAAAAATTAATTATTTAGATACGCCAGAGAAAGTTTTTGTAGAAGTAAAAATGCAGGGTCGAAAAAATAAATGTTTACTAAGAATAATGCAAAAACATGATAATTTTGTTTTTATAAGCCGTAATGACGAAGTGATATTGGATAAAAATATTGATGTTAACAAAATCCTGATTAAAGCTGATAATATCTTTGATTTAATAACTGTAAAATCTTTGGTTGAAATTGTAAAGACCTATACTGAAGAAGAATTAGACTTTCTATGGGAAGGGCTGGAAATGAATAAGGCAGCAGCTCTTCAAGGAATAGAGTCAACTACTGGGAGTCGAATTGGGAATTCGTTCCAACAAGCATTTGAAACAGGAGAGCTCTCAAATGACGTACTAACACGTGCGATGCTTTGGACTGCTGCGGCGTCTGATGTGCGGATGTCTGGTGAAAATATTTCTATAATGAGTTCTAATGGCAGTGGGAATCACGGAATAACTGCTATTGTACCGATAGCAGCATACGCAGACATGGTTCCATGTGAAAGAATAGATGTTTTAAAGGCAATGGCAATGAGCCACCTTATGACAGCATACATAAAAAGCTATACAGGCAGATTGTCGGCGGTCTGCGGGTGTGGTGTAGCTGCAGCTACGGGTGCTTCTTTAGGCCTTTCGTATCTTATGGGAATGTCTGTTGATCAAATGGAAAACACAGTTGATATAATGATTGCTGGTATTTCAGGAATGGTTTGTGATGGAGCCAAAGCTGGCTGTGCGATTAAGCTGGCACTTGCCGCGTCTAGCGCAGTTTCTAGCTGTTACATGAGCAAATATAATGCGTTTTTACCTAAGTTTAATGGAATAGTGGGAACTAACGTGGAGGAGAGTATTCATAATTTAGGGCTGGTCTGCAGCGAAGGCATGATGGATACAGACAGAGTGATTTTAGAAGTAATGAATTCAATGGATGAAGAAAGAAACAATTAGTGTTTTAATACAACATGATAATATAATGGTAGCTGCAAATTAATACTGCGGTTAGAAAAAAATCAATTCAATATAGTATCTGTAGTGAAAAACGCCTTCGCCAAATTTGTGTTAAAAAGTAAGTACCTACATAATTCTTAGAGACTTCAAGCGATTCTAATGAACAGGATTTACTTATGGATTAAACTTGGCGAAGGCGGTGTTCTTTTTACACCAGTGTATCGAGCCCTTTTTTCAATGCGTCAATTATATCTTCTGGATCTTCAAGTCCGACTGAAATTCTGATTAAACCTTCAGGTATTCCGGCGGCGGCAAGCTCTTCCGGTAAATATGTGGAATGAGTCATAGTGGCTGGGTGCTCGATTAATGTTTCAGCATCTCCTAAGCTAACAGCAATAGTTAGCAATTCAAGGTTATTAATCATTTCAGCAACTTTTTCCTTGTCGCCATTTAATTCGAGCGTAATCATTCCACCAGAATCTTTCATTTGTTTTTTTACTATTGCATATCCCTCAAAATCCTCGAAACCAGGGAAACTTATTTTTTTAACTGCTTTATGTGATCTTAAAAAATTCGCAATAATATGTGCGTTTTTACAGTGGCGATCCATTCTTATATCAAGTGTTTTTAAACCACGAGTAATAAGAAAAGCATCGAACGGGCTAAGAACTGCACCTGTCATGTCTTTTAAACCGAATAATCGACATTTTTCTAGAAATTCTGAATATCCAACAATTACTCCCGCTATAACATCTCCATGCCCATTTAAGTATTTTGTGGCACTATGGATGACTACATCGGCGCCTAGCTCTAGAGGTTTTTGGAGGTAAGGAGTGCAAAAAGTATTATCTACAACAACCTTGATTTCCGGATTAACTTTGTGAGAGATTCGGGCAACTTCTTCAATGTCTATTACTTTAAGTGTAGGATTACATGGAGTTTCAAAGAATACACATTTTGTATTTGGCTTAATTGCGGATTCTATTTCATCGAGATTTGCCATGTTAATAAAAGTAACCTCAACGCCGAATTTTGTTAATCCATGGGTGAAAAATGAAAAAGTACATCCGTAAAGAGTCTCGTCAGCAAGTATATGATCTCCAGATTCTAATATGCTCCAAATAGCAGTTGCGATAGCTCCTATGCCAGAGCCAGTAACTAATGCTTCTTCTCCGCCTTCTAATGCTGCCATTCGTTTTTCTAGTATTGTAAGTGTAGGGTTTCCTAGTCTCGTATATATATAACCATTTTCTTCTCCCGCAAAACGAGCGCCGCCTTGCTGAACAGTATCGAACGCAAATGTAGAAGTTTGGTAAATTGGCGCACATAGTGAACCATGAGAATCATGCATAGCGCCTGAGTGAATTTGTCGTGTAGCAAATCCGTATTTCTTATTATTTTTCATTTTTAATTAACCTCTTTCGTTATCAATATTTTACTGGTATGATTATATTAAGTATAACAAAGCGCTTATAAAACTAATAATATGCGAATTATATTACTAGATATCAAAATTATGATAACGAAATAAATTATATTGGGAAATATGAATTCTTGCGTTGATTCATCAATAAAGAATGGAAATCAAATGTGGAGAAAGAAAGGAAGGACTTGAGAAATGACTTTTTTGCAATTGCAATATGTAGTGGAAATAAATAAGTTTTCATCTATTAACAAAGCGGCCAGGAGTCTATATGTTTCACAATCGGGAATAAGTATGGCGATCAAAGAGCTAGAGAAGGAACTGGGGATTACTCTTTTCAATAGAACTAATAGAGGCGTACAAATGACTGATGAAGGATTAACGTTTTTAAATTATGCAAAATCACTTATTGATAGTAAAGAGCAAGTTGAAGGCATTTATAAAAACAATGTTGAAAAAGGTAATTCATATATTAGTGTTTCAAGTCAAAGATATCCATTTGCTGAAGATGCTTTTATAAATCTAATAAAAAGAAATGAAGAGGGAGGTTTTCGCTTTCGTATTACTGAAACTGATATTGATAAAGTGATTGATAATGTTTACAATAATCATTCTGAGATTGGTATAATTTTTATGTCTGATCTAACAGAAAAGTTGATTAGTCATATATTGAGTTCGAGAGGGCTGGAGTTTCATTTGATAAGAGCGATCCAACCTAGTGTTTTTGTTAGAAAGGGTCATCCGCTGAGTGAAAAGACAATTCTTAGTCCAGAAGAACTAATAGGGTATCCGTATCTTACTTTTGAACATAATAAGGGTCAGGCGTTGGAATTATCTGAAGAAGTGTATCTACTTTCTGTGAGATTGCCAAATCAGATTATATATGTTAATGACAGAGCAACAGCGGTAAATATTATTTCAAATACTGATGCAGTAACCACGGGAAGCGGTTTAATAGTCGAAAATTCAAATGATTCGCGAATGCTCTCGATTCCGTTAAATACCAACGACAAGATGAAACTAGGATGGATTTCTCATGAAAGAAAAACACTATCAAAAAATGTAGTGGATTACATTGCGGAATTGGAATTGTCTGTTGAAAGAGCGCTTGTTTATACTGAGAATTTAAGAAGTGGGACTTTCATAGATAAGGTATATGAATAATCGCAACATAATGTACTATTGTTATACAAAAGATATGGTGATAAAATTAATTATACTACCTAGAAAGGATATTTGTATGGCTATTGACATCAAAACTCTATTGATCATAGCAAGCGTTGCGTCTTTTTTGGAAGCCATAGCATTTTTGATTCAATTCACTTTGAACAAAAATTTTAGGGGTTTAGGAATTTGGGCTATTGGCTCTTTTTTTACTTCTGCATCGTATTTTTTGTTAATGAGTAGGGAACTTATAAATTCGAAGTTTATAACTATTTTTCTAGGAAATTCTTTCAGCTTAATCGGATCTGTTCTTATTTATATAGGATTAATTTATTTCTTTAATAAAAAAATAAACTGGATATATGTTTTTTCGATATTTGGAATTTTCACGTCTTTTCTCATTTATTTTACTTTCGTTTTTGACAGCATTACATTTAGAACTATTTCATTTTCATTGATTTCATCCGTTACATTTTTACTTATTGCTGCTACAGTTCTGTTCAGAACGAATGTGGCGAATAAATGGCTTAAGTACATACTTTCAGGAGCTTTTTTGTTTAATAGTATTTTGTTTTCTTTCAGAGCTATAATTGTATCAATTTCATTACCAATTGATAATTTTTTTAGTCCGACTCTCATGCAGACATCTACTATAGTAAGTAGCTTCATTTTGGGTTTTGTTTGGACTTTTGTTGCTATATCACTTGTTAATCAAAAATTAAACTTGAGTTATAAAGAGGCAAAGGAACATTTTGAAGTTATTTTTAACACTAGCCCTGATTCTGTAGTAATATCAAGATTGATAGATGGTGTATATGTGGACTCGAATGAAGGATTTGTCAAACTTTTCGGGTTTAATCCCAAGGATCTACGCGAGAAAAGTAGTGTCGAAAATAAGATATGGAAAGACAGTAACGATAGAGAAAAAATTCTTAGAGAGCTCAACGAAAAAGGTTTCTGCGAAAATTATGAATGTGTTTTCATGCATAGAGATGGCAGTGAAATATATGGAATGATATCAGCTAGAGTTATTCTCCTTGGAGGGATACCTCATATTTTGTGGGTTACTAGAAATATTGCAAAACGAAAAGAGCTGGAAACTTTGATTTTCAATGAGAAAGAGCTCTTGAAGACTACACTTTTTTCCATTGGAGATGCTGTTATTTCAACTGACAAATGGGGGAATGTTAAGTTTTTGAATAAAGTTGCTGAGGATTTGACGGGATGGAAACAAATTGAGGCTATAGGTAAGATGCTTACGGAAGTTTTCTATATAATTAATGAAAAAACTAGAGAACGGTTTGAAAATCCAGTTGATTTAGTCATGAATTCTAAAGGTGTAATAAAAATAAACAACGATATTGTTCTCGTCTCTCGAGATGGCATAGAAAGACCAATTGAAGATAGCGCAGCACCTATCATGGACGAAAATGGGAATATTGAAGGTGTAGTATTAGTTTTTAGAGATTTTACAGAAAAGAGAGAAAAACAGGAGATTATTGAATTTTTAAGCTATCATGATCATTTGACAGGACTGTATAATAGAAGATTTTTTGAGGAAGAACTAAAAAGACTTGATACTGAGCGGAACCTTCCGATTACTCTTATAATGGCAGATCTTAATGGACTAAAGCTTGCTAATGATGCCTTTGGACACACTTTTGGTGATGTTTTAATTAAGGAAACTGCTAAAGTTTTTATGAAAGAGTGTAGAGATGATGATATTATCGCAAGGATAGGCGGAGACGAATTTGTACTTCTTTTGCCCAAAACAGATACTAAGGAAGCTGAGAGAATCGTTCAGAGGATGAATAAAAATATTTCAAAAGTACGCATAGGGTCTGTTGATCTTTCTGTTTCATTTGGGTTTTATACTAAGAGTTCGATTAAAGAGGAAATGACAAATGTCTTTAAGAATGCCGAAGATCACATGTATAAACGAAAATTGTCCGAGAGCTCAAGCACTAGAAACAAGACTATAAAAGTTATCATTAGCACTTTACATGAAACAAACAAAATTGAGCAACAGCATTCACAAAGAGTCAGCGAATTGTGCGCAGAACTTGGAAGCGTTATGCAATTGGACGGAGATACTATTATTGAACTTAGGACTCTTGGGCTGATGCATGACATTGGAAAGATTGCAATTAGTAAGGAACTTTTGAACAAAACTACTGATTTGAGCCCATTAGAATGGGATGAGATAAGGCGCCATTCGGAGACTGGGTATAGAATTTTGAGCTCGGTTAATGAATTTTCCCAACTAGCGGTGTACGCGATGTCGCATCATGAGAGATGGGACGGCAAGGGTTATCCAAGAGGAATCAAAGGATACGAGATACCATTAGAGTCCAGAATTGTGGCGGTGGCAGAAGCCTATGACGCTATGAATAGTGATAGACCATATAAAAAAGCATTGAGCGAGGAAAGAATACTAGAAGAGCTTAAAAATAATGCTGGTACACAGTTTGACTATGAAATAGTGAAAATTTTTGTTGAAAAAGTATTAAAAAAAGAGTTTGTATGATTTGATCGTGGTTTGATTTTTCAGTCATCTTGAACTTCCAGAAATTCATTCAAAAACAAGCTTGGGTCTGTATAAAGCAATTTCGTTTTATACAGACCCAAGCTTAATTTATAAACCTTAATTCTCTATCTTTTTAACCTCAAATGTCCCACCTTATACATCTGTCCCTTCCCAAAGCTGAGACTAGGTTTTTTATTACTGCTATTTATTTACCCCGAAAAAATTGCCGAAAAAATTGTTGAGAAAGGCAAAATTACAAGGCGGTGATTTAATAACATAAAATGGGGGGGGGTACAGCTACTGTTTGTTTGGCATGGTATAAGTAATAAATGCAAAATAATAGTTGACAGATGGATAATTAAGTTATAACATAGGACACGTACAAATATAGAAACTAGAATAAATACTAAAACATAGATATATAACTGTTAATAGATATATACTATGTTTTTTTTATGAAAAAAAGGAGGTGAAAAATTTAATATATGTAGATAAAAGTAATTAAATAGAATGTTTAAGGAGGTTGAGAAAGCAAGACCGCTAAGGTGACTGGGATAATAGTAAATAGCTGTTAACACATATGTATTTTATTGAATTTGTTAAGAGATTGATTATTAAATTGAACAGGAGAGAAATGAAAATGCAAAGAAAACGAAAACAAAGCACAAATAGCACTAGAAAATCCACGAAAAAAATCTTAAAAAATAACATGGTTAGTAAATGGACAGTCATTTTGATAATAGTATTATCAGCGACAATAGGCTTCTCTGTATTTGCAATAGCATCAAGTGGCGGGAATAATGGGAATTCAAATTTAAAAGCCGATTTGTATAATAATTCTAATAAGAAAGCACAAGATGTATTGTCGCTTGATCAAATGAAAGAAAAGGAAAAAGCAATAGATAAAGAGGAACTAAAATATAACGCTGAAAAATATAGCATTGACACTAAAGACTTAACAGATGAACAGATACAAATAGAGGTTGATGCAAAAGAGCTAGATGAAAATAAATCAAAAGCAGAAGGGTTGGGTATCGATGTAACTGGCCTTTCTGGGAAAGAAATAAAGGATAAAGTAAAAGAAAAAGAAGATGGAATTAAAATTAATAAAGCTAATAAGGCTGGAATTAACACTGATGGGCTAACATCTGAACAGCTTAATATTTTAATTTCTGAAAAAGATAATGAAGAAAATATAAAAAAAGGAACACCGGAAAAAATGGTAATTCTTGAAATGGCACAGCAAAATGGTATAGATATAAAAGGTTTAACATATGGTCAGTTGAAAGAAAAAGTTCGAGAAAAATTATTACCTGAGCTAACAGAAAAAGCGAAAAAATTTGGTGTAAAAAGCAAAAACCTTAGTTATGAAGATCTACTAAAAAAGGTAAAAGAAAAAGAAATCGAGTTAATTATTAGCGGAAGCAAGGAGAAATAATATATGAGAAAAAATTTATTTAGGTTGCTTTCCATTATATTAATCGCAGCGATATATTTACAAGTATCAGTTTTCCCAAGTATACCAGCATATGCAGAAACGTATGTTTGCAACAATGCACCAAATAGCGGGGTGGCCTACGATTGTGGCAATTTACCATTAAATACTGGAAGCGCATATAACTGTGGAAATAGTCCATTAGAAACGATTTACGATTGTGGTAACCCTCCAAATTCGAATTATGTTTATACGTGCAATAATTCACCTTTAAACGCTGGTGGGACATTATGTTCGCCGACTAGTATTTTAGTGTGCAATGTTTGCGGAATGTATAATTTGTACTGTGGTCATCAAATAGGAACCAGATATAATGGCACTATGTGTTCTCCAACTGTAGTAGTAAAATGCAACATATGTAACCAAAATTATTCAAGTTGCCCACATACAGCAGGTACAAGATATGGAGGAGTCGTATGTGCTAGTGTTAACGGAATATGTAATGTTTGTTATACAAGCTATGCTACTTGTCCACATGTTGCAGGTACCGTTTATGGTGGAACAATTTGTGCTACATACTCTGTAAGCACATGTAATATTTGCGGTGGAACGAGTCCGGGGTGCGGACACTCATCGGGAGTCACCTATGGGGGTACTGTTTGTATGCCTACCGTGGTCTTTGGTAATTGTAATATTTGCCAACAACTATACAATTCGCCTAGTTGCACTCACGTAGCTGGAACGTCTTATTTTAAAACGCATAATCATGTTTCTGGATGTGGACATTGGACAGTTCATTATCATGACATTGGAGTTCCTTGCCCAAAGCATACAGTACATAATCATACTCCAAGTTGTCCAACTGGACCAACATCACACACGCATAATGGCACTTGTGCATCTCATTTCACAACACATGTGCATACTGCAGCTTGCCTAGACACCACCCCACCTACTCCTCCAAGTAATCTAGTAGCAACAGTTACTGGAAACAACGTTTCTTTAACCTGGACATTATCCACTGATAATGTTGGAGTTACAAATTATTACATTTATCGAGGCGCATCAAATATTGGAATTGCTAGTTCAGGTTCGTATACTGATAATTCAGCACCAGCAAATACATCGCTAAGTTATTCTGTTAAAGCTGTTGACGCGAGGGCGAATTTTTCTGGTGCAAGCAATACAGCGACAGCGATAATAGTTGTAGATGTTACCCCACCTACGGTACCAACGAACCTAGCGGGTAGTGTGAGTTGTGGCAGTTTTGTTAATTTAACTTGGACAGCATCTACAGATAATTTTATAGTTTCTCGCTATGATATTTATTGTGGAGATACGAAAGTTGGAAGCGCGGTGTCTAATGCTTTTTGTGATGTTTTTGCTCCGAAAAATTCAAATTTATCATATTATGTTAAGGCTGTTGACAGCTCAGGTAATTCCTCAGCAGCAAGTAGCACTATAACCGTTGTGACAGAGGATTATGGAAATACCTTTGTTGAAACAGGCTGGGCTTTTGACAATTGTTCTTTAATCGGTAAGATTAACACACCAGGGGATTTGGACTATATTTGTTTTGTTGCGCAAACTAGCACAACTTACACAATTAGAAGTTCTGGGAATATAGATGCGTATGGATGCTTATATGACTCTACACACAACTTATTAAGTGCAGTTGATGATTCAAAAGGCTTAGGATTAAACTTTCAGATAACATATAATTTAGTTCAGGGACAGACATATTTTATTAGAGTTAGCCATTTAAGTGCTCTCGGTACTGGTGATTATGGGCTGTTTATAGTTAATTCCTATATACCTTTACCGAATACTGCTCCGACTTTTAGTTTTACAGGAATTACTGATAATCAATTATTTGATGCAAATTCAAGTGCAACTACAACTCAAATTACTGTAAATGATTTGGATCTTGATTCATTAGATTGTAGGTTGTTTGTTGATAATGAGATGGTAGCTAGATCTGTTAGAACAACCAGTAGTGGTAGTACAGGACAGGTATTAACTTTCGAGGCTATTAATTTTGGAGAGTTAGTCAATGGATACCATAAAATAAAATTCAGTGTTAGTGATGGGCATAATTATCCAACAGAGAAAATTGTTATTATTAAAGTAGATAAACTAGCTCCTGAAAATGGAAGCATCGGGGTAAGTGGAAATAGTAATTCGATAACGGCAACTATAGTGACAGCACCTACAGATTCAATGTCGGAAATGCCAGCAGCGCCATATAGATACTCGATAGGATCAACAGTCGGGGCATGGACTTCTTCGACATCAAATCAATTTACTGGTTTAACTTCTTCGACTGAATACACAATAAAAGTTGAGGCTAAAGATAATAGCGGAAATATAAAGGTGTTTGAACAAACAGTTACAACAGCGCCTCAGACATCTACGGTTTCTACTTCAAATGTGGCACGAAAATCATTTGAAATAAATGTAACTGATTCAAATCCGTCGAGCACTCAATATCAGATTATGGTTGGCACAAAATATGTTGGAGCAAATGGAAGGTTATCAACTACTCCGAAATGGATAACGTTAAAAAATAAAAAAATTAATGTTATTGGTCTGACAGCAAATACAGCATATTCATATTCGGTAGTTTCAAGAAATATAGATGATGGAATTACAGCTACTGCAACAGGTAGTGTAAGTACTACAAATTAGAAGGAGGACATAACGAATGAAAAGAAAAATGATGAAACTAATAGCCCTCCTATGTGCATTTACTTTAATATTTACTCAATACGGAGAGGCATTTGCAAATCAAGTAAACGATCCGAACTATAAAAAAGTTAAGATAATTGTAAAATATAAAGATATTTCTAAATCTGAAAATTCAAAAAAGAATTTTAAAAACAAGCTATCAAATTCAAAAAAAATAGGTAAAACATCCTTTGAAAAAATTGAGATTGCTTATGCTAAAGATGAGCAAGAGATAATTTCTGA
>CAYZED010000001.1:151048-161580 GCA_964477445.1 uncultured Clostridiaceae bacterium
AGATTCAAATGTTGAATTCGTTCAAAAAGATTTTGAAATTGAAACTCAGACTTTACCAACTGACGAAAAATTTGCAGGTCAATGGGCACTCAATAATACAGGACAATTAATTAATGGCATTAACGGTATCTCTGGTGTTGACACTAATGCAATACAAGCATGGCAAACATCAACGGGCGAGAATGCTGTAATTGGGATTCTAGATACAGGCATTGACATAAGTCATCCGGATCTATCGGACAATATTTTTGTTAATACTAAGGAAATTTCTAATAATGGCATCGATGATGATGGAAATGGATATATTGACGATGTAAACGGATGGGACTTTGTAAACAATAATAATTCCGTTTATGATTGGAGCACAGAGGATTCGCATGGGACTGCCGTCGCAGGTGTGGCTATAGCCTCTGTTAATGCGACTGGCACTGTAGGGATGGCTCCGAATGCAAAGATAGTACCACTGAAATTCGCAAGTGGAAATTCAGGATATACTTCTGACGCAATTGAAGGTATCGAATATGCAAAAAGTTTAGGAATAAAAATAATAAATTGTAGTTTTGGAAGTACTATTAATAATCCAGCACTCTACGATGCAATGAAGAATAGTGATGCTTTATTTGTATGTGCAGCTGGTAATAGTGGCATTAACACTGATGAAACACCAGTCTTTCCAGCATGCTTTGATTTGACGAATGTATTATCCGTTGCTTCGATGGGTAATACAGGCACTCTGGCGGCAGCTTCTAATTACGGTAGCAATATTGATTTGGCAGCACCTGGAGAGAATATTGAAACAACTCAGCCAAACGAAGTTTATGCAACGCTCAGTGGGACATCAATGGCAGTTCCTTTTGTTGCTGGCACAGCAGCACTCATATTAAGTAAATTTCCAGATGCTACATATCAAGAAATTGCTTTAAGAATAAAAAATGGGTCTGTTTCAATGAACTCTTTATCAGGTAAAGTTTCGACTGGTGGTAGACTTGACGCATATGTATCACTTGCCGGAAAGACAAATATTAGCTCAGATATAAACGTTAATTCGGAATCAAGTACAAATCCAACATCTAATGAAGGTAAATCAATCATTGATCAGCAAATGAACTTGATGGCGACAATTGATAGTAAATTGTTGGCACAAGTCCATTATGGTGAAAATGGTGTGAGTGCTGCAAGTGGTAATTACTCAAAACTTGAATGTGATATGGTGACAACTTCTCCAGCCTTTAATATTGAATTTACAAGAACTTATAATTCAACTGATACTAGAGGCAGATTATTAGGAAGTGGATGGACATTTGGATTTGAAGGGTATGTCGATGATGCAGCGACAACAGTAGTGAGCCTGCCAAATGGTAAAATATTAAAATTTACTAATAGCAACAATGTCTTTACTGGAGATACTACACATGCGACGTTAGTAAAAAAGACTGACGGTACATATGAACTCACAACGCTTGAACAGTATAAATATCTATTTACAGCTGGTGGTTGGCTTTATTCGATGAAGGATAAATATGGGAACGCGGTTACTATTGATATTGATGCAAATACTGGAAAGATTAATAGAATTATTGATGCTGTAGGAAGACATTACATGATTACATATGGCACCAATGGATTTATTAGCAGTATAAAGGACCCATTAGGAAGAATAGTTAGTTATAATTATAATAGTAGTCTATTACTTTCATCAGTTACGTTGCCGGATGGCACGACTTCTAATTATGAATATGATGCTTATAATCAATTACAGAAAACAAAGGATACAAATAATAGCATAAAAGAAGAATTTACTTATCTTCATGGAAATTCTGATACCGAAAGACGAATAAATACATATAAAGATAGCCTTAGTAATATTTTTACATTTAATTACAACGTTTCGACTAAGGTGACAACCATAACAGACTCAAATAACAGAAATATTACTAAGAAATATGATAATGAATACTATATAATTGAATCAACTGATCCAGAAGGAAAAACTACATATGTTACATATTTTTTAGATGCAAGTAGTAAAAACAAGTTTGGCGAAGAGAAGACTATAACTGATAGAAATGGCAATTTTACTACTATCGAGAGAGATTCCAATGGGAATATTACAAAAATCATAAAACCAGATGCTAGTTTTTCGCTTTACACATATGATTCGAAAAACAATAATACAATAGTGACCGATGAAGAAGGTAAAAAAGTTTTTTACCGATATGATACAGATGGAATTTTCCTTGTCGAGAAAGCTCAGCCGATTGACAAAAACGATAATTACAATCTAAATGGCGTGGGGAATGATTCCGCTAAATTTTCGATTACATCGTATGCCTACTATAGCGATATTGAGGCACAAAGTTTAGGATATAGAGTCAAAGGGTTATTGAAGACAGTTACAGACCCTAAATTAAACACCACTATTTTTACTTATGATTGCTATGGTAATGTGAAAACAGGAACAGATGCATTAGGGAACACAATTAAGAACAACTATAATATAATCGGTTGGAAGACAAGCACTGTAAGTCCTTTGGGGTACAAGACTTCTTATACATATGATTCCATGGGGCGGGTAGAAAAAACAGTTAACAACGATGGAGAAACTAATCGAACTGTATACGATAATCTTGGAAGAATAGTCAAACAGATAAGCCCAAATCTATACAATTCAGCAAATGACAACATTGCAGCACACACTTATAGCGGTGATGTAGGAACTCGTTTCAGTTACAAAACCAATGGCTTGTTAAATTCTATTACTGACTCAGCTGGAAATGTTACTAGTTATTTAACGTACGACATCTATGGGAATGTTCTAACTGAAAAGAAGCCTAATGGTGGAGTATATAAAAAAGAATATGACATAATGAATCAGCTAACTAATATTTGGTTTAAAAACCTCGAAACTGATTCAGATTCTACCTACAAACAACTTGAAGGCAATGCATACGCGTATTTGTCTGTAACGAATTCTGGTGTCACAAAAAATGGAACGAAACTGACTAAAACAATTTACAGTGATACAGCAGCAAATAATCAAACGACTCAAAGTATTTATGATTTTGATGGACGCCTTGTAAAACAGATATATCAAGATACGACCTTCTCAACCACGGAATATTATTTGAATGGCCTGACATATAAAACTACAGATCCTAAAGGAAGCGTCACGACCACATATTATGATGGGTTAAATCGTGCGATTAAGGTGGAGAGCCCGTTTGAAACAATAAGTTCAACCACGTATTATTCAACAAAAAACATTGGATATGATAAAAATGACAATGTAATATGGGAAGAAAACAGCTCGAATAAACCAGGTGAAGCTGCGTCTTTAAGCAAAACAGAATATGAGTATAATGCGAAAAATCTTCTAACCAAAGTAAAATTGGGCAGCGGCACGAACTTTAATTACACCCAGTATTATTATGATTCGGAAGGCAGAAAGATTCGCCAATACACAGGATTAAGTTCGCCGCTAACGATTACAGGACTTGACACGATAACTTCGGGAGCCGATTCTTCTTATGCTACAGCAAAATATGAATACGGAAGTAACGGAAAACTAATAACCTACACAGATCCAAGGCTACAATCAGACTATTTTGATTATGACAAAAATGGTAACATGATCGAAAAGACGGATCGAAATGGGAATGTAATTACTTCCACTTACGATTCATTAAACCGCCAATTGTCAAATAGTGTAGTGACTCCAACAGGTACAGGGAATGTCTCTTCAACATTTACCTACAAATTTGACCTCGGAAGAGAAACTGCTGTAAAAAATGGAGTAACCACCACCACTAATTATGATCAAATGGGTCGTGTAATTAAAGAATATGATAGTGTAAGTGAAAAGAATTATACTTTTGATCGAAATGGCACCAAACTGACGTTTGTGGCAAAAGTGGGAACGGTCGAGAAAATAAATCAGAGTTTTGAATACAACAATATGAACAGACTCTACAAGGTATATGTAAGTGCTGTTTTAAAGGCTACGTACACATATGACAACAATGGTAACAGGCTGAGTCTGACTAATAATGGCAACTCAACAACAGTTGATTATACATATAATTTGGCAAATAAGATAAAAACACTTGTTAACAAAAAAGGAACAACGGTACTTTCAAGTTACAGTTACGAGTATATTCTTGATGGCAATCAGTGGAAGAAAGCTGATGTTGGGAATAATAAGGTGACTAATTATCTTTATGATAATATGGGTAGACTGAGGCAAGAAAAAGAAACTGTAAATAGTACAGTAACCAGCACTAAAGATTATACTTTTGATGATTATAGCAATAGAGCGGGAATGACAGTTACAGAAGCTACTAGCTACAGCACAGCATATATTTACGATTTAAATAACAGATTAACCACAGAAACAAAAACAACTGGAACAAAAACAGAAACTACTGGATATACCTACGATAATAATGGAAATCAAACTATAAAGCAGACAGTGACAAAAATCGGCGATACTATTCAAGGAACAGCTACGACAAATAACACATATGATGGGTTAAATCAGCTCACGACCACAAACGATGGAACCGTATCAAGCAGTTATGATTATAATACTGATGGATTAAGAACCTCAAAGACAGTAGCTGGAACAGTTGCAAAACATATTTGGGACGGAGCTGATATAGTACTTGAAACAGATGGTTCAAATGCTGTAAAATCAAAGTACATAAGAGGAATAAACCTAATTTATTCGGATGTAAACTCAGTACAAAAGTGGTATCAGTTTAATGCTCATGGAGATGTAGTTCAACTTACTGATAACGCAGGAACAGTAACGAAGAACTATGATTATGATGCTTTCGGGGTAGAAAAGAACCCAGATGCTGCAGATACGAATGCATTTAGGTATTGCGGAGAGTATTTTGACAAAGAAACGGGAAATATCTATTTAAGAGCCAGGTATTATGATCCAGACGCTGGAAGGTTTATAAGTGAAGATAGCGTTAGGGGTGACGCAAATGATCCACTTAGCCTGAATCTATATACCTATTCATCAAATAACCCTATAATGTTTATAGATCCAACTGGGCATATGAATTACCTTACACAGACAGACGACCTTTTAGCGGGCTTGGCAGAAGGAATGGGTGAATATTTAGTGGGACTAGCAACCTCACCTTATGCTTTGATAATGATGGTAAAATCACTTGTTTCTGGAGATATGACGTTAGGCATGTTAGCAGAAGCAGGACTGGAAGGGTTGGTAGGTAATTACGCGTATGTAATATCAAACGGAAGCGTGCTATCGCCATTTAAAAAGAATACTGATGCTGAAGTACGTGAATTTGGAATACATGCAGGGGCAGTAATATGTGATCTGATAATGCTTTTTGCAGGAGGAGCGATAGCTGCGAAAGTAATAAAGTCACTGACAGCGACAAAAGCTGGGGCAAAGATTGCAGCCGAGCTAGAAAATATTGTTTATACTTCAAAAGCTAATGGAGTTGTTAATTATGTAGGTATAACAAACAACCTTGCAAGAAGAGCTGCAGAACAATTAGCAAGTAAGGGGATAAAAATAGAAGCATTAATTGAAGGGCTTTCTCGCTATGACGCGAGAGCCGTAGAGCAAGCATTAATAGAAATTCATGGATTGGGCAAAAATGGAGGATCTCTTTTGAACAAAATAAACAGTATAGCAAAAAGTAATCCAATATATGCGGCGGCTCTAAAAAGAGGCTTAGAATTATTAGAATCAATAGGGTATTAGAATAGGAGGGAATATGAAAGTGTCATTACCCAAAATAAGATTCGGGGATGTGTTTGAAATTCAAACAACAAAGGGGGTAGCATATTTTCAGTGCGTTAAAGAAACACCTGCTAATGAAGTTGAGACAATAAGAGTTCTGCCAGGTGTTTATGGAGTTACTGAGACATTAGATATCGAGAAATTGGTGGAGAAAAAAGAATTATATTTTATACAATTTGTACTAAAGTATGCAGTAAAAAAAAAATGTGTAAAGCCAGTAGGGAATTATAAAGTGCCAGAACAAGTTATTGTTCCAAGATATTATAGAGATACTCACATAGTAAGAGGAGTGTTTGTTTGCTGGCATATTGTAGATAGTGAGACGCTTAAAAGACGTTCGGTTGAAAAACTCTCAGAAGAAGAAAAGATGCTTTCAGAGTGGGGCGTTTGGAATGATACTCTTCTTGCAGAGCGTATTGCAGAAGGCTGGACGCTGGATAAATGGGTGTAAAGATTTATTGATTGGTTTTGGTATTAGATTTGTCTAATGCCAAAACCACATTTCTGCAGGGAATTTTTCAAAAGGTGTATGTTTCACTGAGGATACATTAGTTAGCACAAGTGAAGGATATAAGCCAATAAAAGAAATTAAGGTTGGCGATAAAGTATATTCTGAAAACCCTGAAACAGGTGAAAAGGGACTAAAAACCGTAAAAAATGTATTTATCAAAGAAAGCAAAAAGCTTGTTCACATTAACGCTAACGGAACAGAAATCAAAGCCACACCTACGCATCCGTTTTGGGTAGTTGGAACAGGATGGGTTGAAGCAGGATCATTAGTAGTTGGAGATAAATTACTATTATATTCTGGTAAAATCGTAACAATTAGTGGAATAAAGAACGAAACACTAGCGAAACCGGTAAAAGTATATAACTTTGAGGTTGAGGGGTGGCATACATACTTTGTAAGTGAACAGAGTGTGTTGGTGCATAATAGTTGCCAGGTTGACATTTCAAAATGGCATTCAGGAAGTTTTGGTTCGGCATTCGACTCATTGATGAAGCATTTTAAGAGACATGGCGCTGAAGTTGGTGCATCTTCATTTGAAGAATACTTGATAAAAGCTACAGAATTTGCAAAAAGACTTAAAGGAGCAAGAACTAAAGAAATCTTTGGAGACACCCCAAATGTTACAAGATACTATAAAAACGGGAAATACATTGACATGACGCCAGACGGGAAAATCATTTCGTTTGGAAGTCAATAAGAAAGAGGTTAATAATGGGATGGGAAGACATTAGAATTGAAGGTATTTCTAAAATAGATAGGTGTGTTGCAGAATTCGATGTGTGGGCAATTCCAACTGTACCTTATGCAAAATTTAAAGTAAAGGTGTTTATGAACGTGCAGGGGAATTATACGGGATATACTGATTTAACAATAAAAAGTCCACTAGATGGTTCTCCAGAAGGTGGAATAGGATTTGGATTAAGCATTGATGAAGCGCTTGAAGATACACTAAAATATTTTATGGATTTAGTACAAAAAAGGGGGGGGAAACTTTTTGAAGAAGACATTGAATACGTTGAACCATCTGATTTCTAAATAAAGATCATATTTTTTGATTTTCCCATGAACAAAAAACTATTACTTAACCATTTATATAGATTATAGCAAGAGCAAAAGAATGTTTTGTTGCTCTTGCTATAACTTTAAGCCAAATCAAACTAGTCAAAATGGACATAAAATAATTAAGAAAGAATGAGCCTCTGTTTTAATGATATTTTTATGGAGACTCATAATTGTTAAATTAGAGAAATAGTGTATTATAGGCAATACGTATATTCTCTTATGAAGCAGATATTGCATAAAACAGTTTTAGTTTTATCTAATGTATTTAGACTGAACTGGGCATATGAACTACCTTACACAACAGATGATCTTTTGGTGGGCTTGGCAGAAGGCATTGGCGACACTTTAGTAGGGATGGCAACTTCTCCTTATGCCTTGATAATGATGGTAAAATCCCTTATTTCCGGAGACATGACGATAGGCATGTTAGCAGAAGCAGGACTAGAGGGATTGGTAGGTAATTACGCGTATGTAATATCAAACGGAAGTGTGATGTCGCCGTTTAAAAAGAATACTGATGCTGAAGTACGTGAATTTGGAATACACGCAGGGGCAATAATATGTGACATTGTAATGGCCTTTGCAGGAGGAGCAATAGCTGCGAAGGTAATTAAGTCACTGACAGCGACAAAAGCTGGAGCAAAGATTGCAGAGTTTGCAGAGGATTTTTCAAAAGGTGTATGCTTCACAGAAGATACACTAGTTAGCACAAGTGAAGGATATAAGCCAATAAAGGAAATTAAGATTGGAGATAAAGTATATTCTGAAAACCCTGAAACAGGCGAAAAGGGTCTAAAAACCGTAAAGAATGTATTTGTCAAAGAAACCAGTAAGCTTGTTCACGTTAATGTTAACGGAACAGAAATCAAAGCCACACCTACGCATCCGTTTTGGGTAGTTGGAACAGGATGGGTTGAAGCAGGATCATTAGTAGTTGGAGATAAATTACTATTATATTCTGGTAAAATCGTAACAATTAGTGGAATAAAGAACGAAACACTAGCGAAACCGGTAAAAGTATATAACTTTGAGGTTGAGGGGTGGCATACATACTTTGTAAGTGAACAGAGTGTGTTGGTGCATAATAGTTGTCAGATAAAAACTGTAGAAGATATACTCAAAGATGCAAGTCCTTTAAGCGAAAAAAGGTTTGCGACACAGCTTGGTAAAAGCGGAGGATATAATCAAGCATTAAAAGATTTCAATTCAATGGGACTTACTGATATTAGAGATATTCCGGGTGGTAAAGTTGGTAAATTACCAGATGGTAGAACTGTTAATGTAAGAAGTTATAGTTCTGAGACTTCTCCAACTCTCGAGATTTATGATGGGAAAAGAAGTATAAAAGTAAGATATAGTGAATAACTGAGGTGAGATAATATGAAAGAAGAGTGGACAAGATGGTTGCCAATTGAAAAAATGGGTGGGAAGTATTATGTGGATGAAATCAAAGATAATATGATTGAATTTAAGGTAATATTCTGCAATTCGGTAGAAGAGGATAAAAAAGTAAGCATAATTTTTGACAAATGGGTACTAGCTTATAGGTCTACTTATGAAAGTATCAGACAAAAAACGATTAATTCTCTTTATGAGAAATATGGCATTGATTTTTTTTCGGAATGCACGTTTTTTAAAGTAAGAAACTCTGAGTATATAGAATGGGTTAGTGAACAATCGTACGGAGTTTTTGATTCTGAAGAACTTATTCATTTTTCGTTCGTAGCGGCTGATTCTATCGTTGATATTGTTGCATCCTATGAACCAATAATAGAATTTAGTGCATAAAATATAAGAATTGGCGGTTGTCTCTTGATAACCGCCAATTCAATCAAAGCCACTCCTACGCATCCGTTTTGGATAGTAGGCACAGGATGGGTTGAAGCAGGTTCATTAGTAATTGGAGATAAATTATTGTTATATTCTGGTAAAATCGTAACAATTAGTGGAATAGAGAATGAAACATTAGCGAAACCGGTAAAAGTATATAACTTTGAGGTTGAGGGTTGGCATACGTACTTTGTAAGCGAGCAAAGTGTGCTGGTGCATAATAGTTGTTCACAATCTATAGCGAATGTAGAAAGCAAAATATCTAACCTCTCGAAGGAAATTACAGATTAGATAGGTAAAGATGGCAGGTTAATTAAAAATGGTAGCGGAGATAAGGTGCTGATATCCAGAGATGGAACTAGAAGAGTAAGATTTGATATTAACAATCCTTCACCTCATGCTAACGCACATGGACATGTTGAAGTATTAGTTAATGGTAAGTGGGTAAAGTCAGGGCCAATATATACAACAGACGTCCCTCATAACTAGGATTGGAGATGTGAAAATGAGAATACTAGATATTGGAAACAATAGCCCTCTAAAGAACATTAATTTATACTTGAAATTGGATGAAGCGAAAGAGCTAGTAAGTGATTTACAAAGACTTATAGAGAATTATGGGAATAATGAACATAGTCATATTAACGATATTGAATATACTCATGAAATTACGGTAGTTATATATAATGAAGCATTTTTAGAAGGGTTTGATGAAAGATCAAAAAATCTAATAAACAAAGATAGTTAAAAAAATGAGCCTCTATTTTAATAATATTCTAATGGAGGCTCATAACTGTTTCACTAGAGATGAGATTTAATATATTTCCTAATAAAAAATATAGTTTGCTTAAAAAAATGTAATTTAACTAGTGTATTTAGGTATTGCAGAGAGTATTTTAACAAAGCATAGAAGCGATACACTTAGGTGTAGAAGCCTCCTTTAAAAGGGCATAAACGGATTTCTGATGTATGCCTGATTTAAAAAAGCACTGAATTTCCGGGAAAGACTGATCAATGTAAGTGGTTAACTGAATTTTGAGCCTAGTACGTTGTTTAACCAGTTTCTGACGAAATCTTCCGAGATTCTTCAGGTGGATTAAATCAATATCAGCAGTAGTGTAGAAACGATGAGGATACAACATTAAAGCTTTCGCGATAATAAATGTATCAACCTTATCCGTTTTGGTTTTGCGAATGTTGTTTTTGCGCAAAGTGGACGTCTGAATTGGATTGATAACACAAACCTTGTAGTTGTTAGCAACTAAAAATTCTACGAGGTTATAGCCGTAGTGAGCCGTATATTCAAGACCAATGATGAGGCTGTTTTTCTCGAAGGATTCCAGAGAA
>CAYZED010000001.1:161590-190100 GCA_964477445.1 uncultured Clostridiaceae bacterium
GTTAGTGAACTTAAAAGGCTCAATTAGTATTTCACCATCAGAGGATAGAGCTGAGGCGAAATGGTTTAGTTTGGCAATGTCTATGCCAACGTAAATCATAGTAAAACTCCTTTCAAATAATCTGATACTGTAACAGGTCCACCGGCGAATATCATCGTACACTTGATTGAAATAAGCACTCATGGCAGAAAGCCAGGCACATCCAGCCAATAAACAATTAAGATATTGTAGTGGCAATACACTCCATAAAGTAGTTATGACTACAAGGATAAATCAAAAGTCTACAGTATCTAATTTAAGTATAGTCACAAATCAGATTAAAAATGAAAGGAAAGTATGATTTTTCTAATAAATTAATCATACAAGGGTTAAATGCTACTGCTAAAACGTTTAATCCTCAGACTGGGTTATGTAGCCCAGATAGACCTTTTTGATTGGGAGTGTAAAAAATGGATTTAAGTATTGAAGAAGCCTATAAGGCGATGATTATATTTTTAGAAGGATATTATGAAAGAACTCACTCGGATGATGTTGGTGGACTACTAGGTGGAATGGCTTTTCTTGAGGATGGGACAACTGCTGATTCAGCAGCGTGAGAAGATTGGATTGATGCAATAGATGAACTAAAAAAGTATTTGTTGAATAAAACTAATGAGGATCTTGTTGAAAATGACAGATTTATACAAAGGCTGACTAAAAACCCAATAAGTGAAGAAGAGAATAACGAGAACAAAAAATAGACCTAAGCTTATTTGAGCGAGTGAATTTCTGGAAGTTCTCATAATCCAAAAATGGCTTTGCTAGAAAAACTAGCAGAGTCTTTTTTTGCCCAAAAAATAATACTAGACAAAACATATAAATGTCTATTATAATATTCTCATAAGTGAAAATGAAATAATAAGCTAAGAACACAAAGGAGGAAAATATTGTGAAGAATGAAGTTATCGGTGATAGAAAAATTGAGGATATAAAAAGAGGGTATATATTAGAGGGAGAAAAAATTATATGTTTGTTTTGTGGGGAAGAATATGAAAACGGTGTAGTATATCAAGAAAGCAATAGATTTTATACGGCTGAAAAGTATATGAATATGCATATTAATAAAATCCATGATTCTGTTTTTAGTACAATGATTGCCCTTGATAAGAAAATGACTGGACTGTCAGAGCACCAGAGCAAACTACTGAAATTATTTTATATTGGTGCTACGGATAATGAAATTCAATTTGAAATGAAAATTGGTAGTAGTTCCACAGTGCGAAATCATAGGTTGCTACTAAAGGAAAAGGAGCGACAGGCTAAACTTTTTATCGCTATGATGGAACTTTTGAGAGAAAAAAATGAAAATGAAACAAATATAGTTAAGGAAGTTAAGCCTCATTCGACGGCGAAAATGGTCGACAAGAGATATGAACTGAATTCGACAGAAGAGAGCGAAATACTTAGCAAATACTTTAAAAAAGGTCTAAATGGTCCGTTATCTACTTTTCAAATGAAGGAAAAAAGCAAAATTGTTGTTTTAAGGCATATATCTGATAAGTTTGATAAATCACGAAAATATTCAGAAAAAGAAGTGAATGAGATATTAAAAAATATTCATAGTGATTATGCTCACTTGAGAAGATATCTTATAGAATATGGATTCCTTGATAGAAAGCGTGATGGTAGTGAGTATTGGATTAAAGCCGATGAAAGAGCAGAGTTAAAAAAAGAATTGGAAACAGACTCAGAAACTGCCACGAAAAATGTCACGAAAACTGCCACGAAAACTGTCACGAAAACAGACACGAAAACAGACTCAGAAACTGCCACGAAAACTGTCGCGAAAATAGACACGAAAACAATATTGAAAAACAACAAAGAAACTAAAATAGACATTAACGAAGAAGCTAGAATAAAAACTGAAAATAAAACAAAAAAGGATGAAACAAGCATGAAAACTGATAGAAAAAAAGAATTGCTCTTAGAGTATAAAGATAAAAAAACGGAATCCTGTATATTTGAAATTAAACATAAAGACACAGGAGCGCACTTTGTTTTCTCAACTCCGAATATAAAAACAATAAATGGAAGAATAATGGAGTTAAACGCTGGTGGACATAAGAATAAAAAATTACAGGAAATGTGGTCGGAATTTGGAGAAAGTGCGTTTGAAATTAATCATCTTGAAGTTTTTGTAATAGAAGATGAAGACGCTACCTCTATGAAAAAGATTTTGAAAGAAAAAGAGGCGAAATATATAATTTAGAGTAGTTTGAAGTATAGGAAACCAATTTTTGAAGAAGAATCTAAGGACAAGACTCGCTTTTTTTGATAAAATAATTAGTGAATACTTTTCAATTTCTTCGAGTAAAAAGGATATGAAAACGTATTAACTGAAGAGAGAATAGTGATGGAGGTTTATTATGTCAAAAAAAACACTGAGTTTATTGATCGCATTTCTCATGGTATTTACTTTGTTACAAACTGAAAATTCTTTTGCTACGTCATATGCTAAAAAAGCTATTACTATTAAGGACACAAAATTAAAAGCTGAAATCATCAAAGTTCTTAAAAAGAAAACTGGTGCAACTATTTATGATACTGAGTGTGCAGCAATTAAAACACTTAAGTTGTCCTCAAAAGGAATTAAGGATGTTAGTGCACTAGCATACTTTAAGGCCTTAACTAATGCAGATTTTTCGAATAATTCTTTGAGTTCAGTGCTGGTTTTTAAAAACTTAAAAAACTTGAAAACCCTTAATTTAAAGGGTATGAAAATTAAAAAGTCAGAAATAGATACACTCCTAAATTCATTACCGAAATGCGTTATTGAATATGATTCCTCAAAAGTAGTAGACAGTTCTAGTCCAGGAGGAGGAACTGCGACGCCTTCACCTAAGCCGATTTCAGGGAAAGAACAAATTAAACTGATTTTGTTAGATGGGAAAACTTCTGCAAATTGGGATATCACAATAAAGATGGATGGAAAAGACGAAGAGAAACATAACATCACCTTCGATGGTTCTGGAGATATCGGTACTTTTTCAGATGGAAATAATTATCATGGCAAATATTCGATTCTTGATGAGATATCTATCGAACCAACTTACGCGACATACAAGCTAACTGGAAAATTTGATGGAAAAGGGATTTCTGGAAAGGTTCTTAAGAGTAGTAGGTATGGAGACATTGAATCGGGTACTTGGAGTGGAACGAAAAACAATACTATTTTGTATGATATGAGAGGCGAGTGGAAAATTACATTTTCCGATCCGCAAATAGCGATGTCCGTTTTGACAATGTCTTTTGAATTTGGAAAATGGCCAAGTAAAGATGTTGATGGCGCAATAGCTGCTGGATGTGCAAAGATTATTCCTGATGGCTACTACACACAAGCATATGGACCCTATACAGTAGTAGGAGACACAATTACTTGGACTCTTTATGAGAGAAGGAAATATGAAGGCAAAATAATAAATGTGGACCTTATTGAAGGGAAAATGTATGAGTATCAGAGTTATTGGGCATCCTTTAAGGCTGAGAGGATAAAAGAATAGGGGATTAAAATCGATGGGGGTGTTATAACACCCTTTTTTTTTAGAATTATTACTATTAAGATTTCATGATTATTTTAAGAAACGCTAAAAAAAGAATATTTGGAGGATATATATATTGTAATAACTGTGATATATTCCAAAGGGAGAATTAACAGTATTGCGATAATAAGGAAAGAAGGGGATTTTGTGAAAAAAAGACAATTTGCATGTTTGGTTATAGTTATTGCTCTTTTGATACCAATGACAATATATGGAGCGACAGCTACAAAAAAGATTTCTGTATACTTAAACTCATTAAAAGTTTTTGTTAGTGGAGAAAAGGTACCTAATGATGTAATCGTATATAATGGTAAAGTATATGTTAATGCTAATGATGTATCAAAGGCTTTAAAACAAGAATATTCTTGGGATAAAAAAAATAATAATGTTTATATTGGAGATAAGCCAGTTGATCTTAGTGCGATTAAAATGTTTGGCACAGGTACTTATATAGTAAATAAGGATTTACAGCCAGGGCTATATAAAGTACTATCGTTGAGTAACTCCGGATACATAGCAAGAGCAAGTGCGGTGGATATGGATTCAGAGAGTATATTGGCTAATGATATATTTCAAGGTGATGGCTATTTTGAAATTTTAAACACTGATGTTGCTGTTAAGCTTTCAAATGTAAAAATATATAAAATAGACTTAACAAAGTATGAAAAGAAAATTAAGAATACGGCTTCAAATGGCATATTTCTTGTTGGTTATGATCTTACACCCGGTCGATATAAAGTCGAGTTGAATATTGGAAGCAGTTCTGGATATATGGCGAGGTTGAGTGCTGTTACATTAAATATGAGTGACACAATTGCAAATGACATTGTTCAAGGGCCGAGTTATTTGGATATTTTGGAAACAGATTTTGCAGTAAAATTAAGTGGAGTGAAAATAACAAAAGAAAATTAGATTGAAAAAATTACAAAAAATCAAAAATATTAAGGGGACGATAATATGGCTATTATAAAATGTAAAGAATGCAATGCAGATATAAGTTCGACAGTAAATAAATGTCCAAGCTGTGGTAAAGACCAACGAAATTGGTTTATGAAGCACAAGATCTTAACAGTAATTTTAATTTTCGTTGTTTTGTCAGTTATAGGGGGAGCTCTTAATGGAAGTAAAGAACCTCCAATAGTTACTTCAAATGGAACAAGCTCTGAACCAACTGAAGTTGTTGCAAAAGTAGGAGATAAAATAAAGATGGACGGATTTGAAATTACGATTCTGTCTATTGAACAAAAATCAAAAGTAGGCTCTGAATTTTTGAATGCTAAGCCATCTGAGGGTGGAACTTATATAGTTGTAAATTGGAAATACAAAAACATAACTGATAAGCCTATTAATGCTTTTTCAGTACCAAACATTAATTTGTTAGATAAAAATAAAACACAATATGAAAAAGATATTAGTGCCTCGATTTATTATTCAACAGAAAAGAAGATAAATGCAAAAATTTTAAGTGAACTTAATCCTGGTATAACAGTGAATGATGCTCAAGTCTACGAAGTTGCAAAAGACCTTTATAAAGTTAAAGGATGGCGATTGCAAATAAAAGCAGATACAGAGGCATTCATAAATATAAAGTAGAATTATAAAGCTGTAGCATCACTTAATAATAGTGCTACAGCTTATTTTTTTTATTAACCCAGATCTTGCAAATTATATGGTGTTTCCTGATAAACGTAGTAGTTTAACCAGTTGTTGAAAAGTAGATTTCCATGTGCTCTCCATTTGACTTCCGGTGAATTAGCTGGATTGTCGTCTTTGTAATAGTGCTTAGGGATATCAATTGGAAGTCCATTAGCTGTATCTCTGTCATATTCTTTTTTTAGTGTATCTTTGTCATATTCTGAATGACCGAAAGCAAAAATCATTCTGTGGTTTTTTGAAATTAGAAGAGAAGGGCCTGCTTCCTCTGAATATGCTAGAACTTCTAAATCTTCAATTTTTTCGATATCCTCTAAATGGATTTCTGTATGCCTTGAATGAGGTATATAGAAAACATCATCAAATCCTTTTAATAATGAATCACTTGATTTTGCGACGTGAGGAAAAACACCAAACATCTTTTTTTCTAATGGATATTTTTCGACTCCAAAGTGATAATTAGCAGCTGCTTGAGCGCCCCAACAAATATGGAAAGTCGAATAAACATTGTGTTTTGTCCACTCCATTATCTCAGTCAATTCTTGCCAATAATCAACATCTTCAAATGCATGTTTTTCTATTGGTGCACCGGTTATTATGAATCCATCAAATTTAGTATCTTTAATTTCATCAAAATATCGATAGAATTTTTCAAGGTGAGCTTCAGAGGTGTTTTTTGAATCATGAGTTCTCATGTGTAATAATGTGATTTCTAATTGGAGAGGTGAGTTCCCTAGAAGTCTGAGTATTTGTGTTTCAGTAACTTCTTTAGTAGGCATTAAATTAAGTATTCCTATCTTCAAAGGTCTGATATCTTGATGCTCTGCACGTTGCTCGTTCATAATAAAAACGTTTTCATTGCTTAAAATCTCATAAGCTGGTAAGTCATTGTGAATAATTACTGGCATTTTTTCCTCCTGTATGATAAGTGTTTGAACAATTTTTGCTTATAATGATAAAGCGTTATCTAAATCAGCAATAAGATCTTCTACTTCTTCAAGTCCGATAGAAAGTCTTATCATATCTGGTGTAACTCCAGCTAAAAGTTGTTCTTTTGGTGAAAGTTGTGCGTGAGTGGTACTTGCTGGATGGATTACTAGAGATTTTGCATCAGCTACATTAGCCAAAAGTGAAAAAATTTCAAGTTTTTCGATGAACTTTACTCCTTCTTCAACTCCACATTTTATTCCAAAAGTAAATATCGATCCTGCACCTTTTTTTAGATATTTTTCTGAAAGTTCTTTATATTTGTTTCCTTCAACTTCAGGATAATTTACCCACGCCACGTTTTTGTGGTTTTTGAGAAAATCAACTATTATTCTTGTGTTATATACATGTTGTTTTAATCTTAATGATAGTGTTTCAAGTCCTTGTAGAAGAAGGAACGCATTGAATGGGCTTATACAAGCACCAGTATCTCTTAGTAGTTGAACTCTAGCTCTAGTTATAAAAGCAGCCGCTCCGACGTCTTTAGTATAGCTAATGCCATGATAGCTAGGATCTGGTTCGGTTAGTATTCCAAATCTACCTGATGCACTCCAGTCAAATTTTCCAGAGTCAACTATAAGACCACCCATAGATGTTCCGTGTCCACCAATAAATTTTGTGGCAGAGTGGATTATTACATCCGCACCAAATTCAAAAGGTCTAAATAAATAAGGAGTAGCAAAGGTGTTATCAACTATTAATGGGAGACCATTTTCATGAGCGATAGCAGCAATTTTCTCAAAATCAGGAATGTTGATTACTGGATTTCCTATAGTCTCAATATATATTGCACGAGTTTTTTCGTTTATTGGTGCTCTGAAATTTTCGGGATCATCTGGATTAACAAAATGAGTTTTAATTCCGAGTCTAGGGAGTGTAGCATTAAATAAGTTAAAAGTTCCGCCGTATAGTGTTGAGGCAGAAATGATTTCATCACCAGATTGGGTAATGTTTAATATAGCATAAGTCACGGCAGCTGAACCGGAAGCCACTGCAAGTGCTCCGACACCGCCTTCAAGGGCTGCGATTCTTTGCTCGAGAACATCAGTCGTAGGATTCATAATTCGAGTATATATATTTCCAGGTTCAGATAACGAAAATAAATTTGCTGCATGTTCAACGCTTTTAAATTCATAAGCTGTAGTTTGATATATCGGAACAGCTCTTGAACCAGTAGTGGGGTCAGGTGTTTGTCCAGCGTGTAGTTGTAGCGTGTCAAAGCCAAGTTTCTTTTTCATAATAAAATTTCTCCTTATACTTTTTTACGTTTTTTTTAGTTTTAATAAATCTACAGTTTCATTCGTTCTGCTTAGATTCAGTCGAGGAACAATTCTTAAGTGGAGAGTGCGCGTATATATGATACGTAAGTGAGCCACTTAAGATTTAGTGACGAAGAATCAATCAAGCAGAACGAATGAAAAAAGCTCTCTTTCGTGATGAAAGAGAGCTGATTGTAAAATCCGCTTCTCTCATCTCACAGCTATTCCGACCACGATTAAGTGAAAATCGGTTATACTGTAGGATTTGGCACCATACATATAGCTGGTTGCCGGGCTTCACAGGGCCTGTCCCTCCGCCACTCTAGATAAGAGCATTTATTTGTTTAAAATATGGTATCATGAGAATATGCAATTGTCAATCAAACAAACATTGAAAGAACGTATGTTCGGTGTTATAATGAGAGGTATATCAAGATGAATAGGATAATTATATGATGAATAGAATAATATATAACGAAATCAAAAAATATAATTTAGAATCTATAAATAGAAAATTTTGGGAGAATATATGAAAAATAAAACAAATCAAATTTCAATTTTTGAAATGAATAGAAATTTAGAAATAAAAAAAGATGGTCCATTAGCGATGCGAATGAGGCCTAGAACTTTAGAAGAATTTTTCGGGCAGGAACATATAGTAGCTGAAGGTAAGTTGTTGCAGCGAATGATTAAGGCGGATAGGTTGAGCTCGATGATTTTTTTTGGACCTCCAGGAAGCGGTAAGACCACGCTTGCTCGAATAATCGCTAATACTACTGAAGCTTCTTTTGAACAAATAAATGCAGTTACATCTGGGGTTGCTGATATTCGGAAAGTAGTGGAAGAGGCGAAAGACAGTTTAGGAATGAGTTCAAGGAAGACTGTTTTGTTTATAGATGAAATACATAGATTTAATAAACTACAGCAGGATGCGCTTTTGCCGCATGTTGAGGATGGCACTATTATTTTAATAGGTGCTACCACCGAAAATCCTTATTATGAAGTAAATAGTGCTTTGGTCTCTAGGTCAACTGTATTTAAACTGGAATCACTCCCAAATGAAAGTATTAAATCGATAATTTTAGCTTGTTTAAAGGATTCCGAAAGAGGACTTGGTGCATATAATGCAGAAATTACTGAAGATGCGCTTGAACACTTAATTAATGTATCTGATGGAGACGCTAGAACAGCTCTTAACGCACTTGAACTAGCGGTTTTAACCTCTGAGAAGGATGATACAGGTGTGCTTCTTGTTGACCTAAAGATTGCTGAAGACTGCATCCAAAAAAGAGCCATAAATTATGACAAAAATGGAGAGAATCATTATGATACCATAAGTGCTTTTATTAAAAGTATGAGAGGTTCAGACCCGAATGCGGCGCTGCACTATCTCGCAAAAATGATTTATAGCGGTGAAAAACCTAATTTTATAGCGAGAAGAATAGTTATTTGTGCCTCAGAAGATGTCGGTAATGCTGACCCGAGAGCTTTGGATATTGCAGTTTCTGCGGCACATGCAGTCGAGATGATTGGAATGCCAGAGGGACGGATAATTCTAGCTCAAGCGGCTGTTTATGTGGCTTGCGCGCCAAAGAGTAATGCATCTTATGTTGGAATTGATGAAGCGTTAAGTGATATTGAAAATAAACAGACGGGGCCAGTGCCTTTGTGGCTCAGAAATCCAGCTTTTTCTGGAGCAAAGGAATGGGATTACGGGAAAGGATATAAATATGCCCATGGGTATGATGAAAACTTTGTTTCGATGCAGTTTTTGCCAGATATAATTAAGGACAAAATCTACTATACACCTACTCATAATGGCTATGAAAAAGAGATAAATGAGCTTATGGAGAGGCGAAAAAGCAAAGGGAATAACAAAATTAAGAATGAAGAAATTTCGGAGGGCTTATAAATGTCGATTGATTTTTTTGCACTACTAATGGCTACATTTATAATATCATTAATTATAGTGGCGTATTTATATACTGGTTATAGAATTTCAGAACGAATTATACACCCAAAGGCATATAATTATGATGAAGTTGTTGAAATTGAGAAGAAATACGCTAGTGAAGAGCTTGATTCTTTTGAAAAACTCAATAAAGAAGAGGTGGAAGTAATTTCAGAAAAAGGGTTGAAAATTCATTGTGTTTTTATACCAGAAGACGAAAGTAAAAAAACAATAGTTCTAATTCATGGATTTGCTTATAACCTTATGGGCGCGATAAAATATATTGGTATTTTTAAACGGTTAGGATTCAATATTCTAATTTTTGATAATCAATATCATGGGAAAAGCGGTGGAGATATGGTGAGTTTTGGATTTTATGAAAAATATGATTTAAAAAACATTATTGATTGGATCAAGATAAGAATACCAGATTCCGAATTAATAGGTACACATGGAGAGTCAATGGGTGCAGCCGTGGCAATAGAACACGCAGCCATGGATAAAAGAGTTAGCTTTGTAATTGCTGATTGCCCATATTCCGGTTGGAAGGAAATTATTGACTATCAATTAAAAAGACGCTTCAGGTTTTTAAGTGTGATACTTTTACCAGTTGTGAATTTGTGGATAAAGCTGAGAGCAGGAATTGCATTTGCTGATGTGAATTTACTTAAGAGTGTTAAAATTATTGATGCCCCAATTTTGTTTTTTCACGGTGAAAATGATACTTATACACCTAATAAAATGACTGAGGCACTTTATAAAAATAAAAAAGGCGCCAAGAAACTTTTTATTGTCCCTGGCGCACGTCATGCTGAGTCATATATAGTGGATAAAGAAAAATACGAAAGCTTAATCATCGATTTCTTAAAAGAAAATGGATTATCCTCTGAGATCGTCTAGTATTTTATGTTTATCATCATCTAGTTCTGCCACAGTTTTTATTACTCGAGCTGGGATTCCGGCTGCTACCATTCCTTCAGGAATATCTCGGGTAACGATAGATCCAGCAGCTACTACGGAACCTTTTCCAATTCTAACACCTTCAAGAACTACGGCGTTAGCTCCGACAAGTACACCGTCTTCTATAATAACAGGTGAAGCACTTGGTGGCTCTAGAACGCCTGCTAGAACAGCACCAGCCCCTATGTGACAGTTGTTGCCTACGGTAGCTCTGGCTCCAAGTACCGCATTCATATCGATCATGGTATTTTCGCCAATTTCCGCACCAATATTAATAACAGCACCCATCATTATTACAGCATTCTTTTTTATAAGAACTCTATCTCTAATAATAGCACCTGGCTCAATGCGAGCTTCGATAAATCTTTTATCAAGCATAGGGATTGCAGAATTTCTTCTGTCAGATTCAATTTCATGTTTTTTTATTTTTTCTGAGTTTTTCTCTATGAAAGATACTACATCTGTATTTTCACCAAAAAGTACCCAAAAATTATTTTGACCAAAGGCCTTTATATCTCCAAAATCTGAATTTTCAAGATTCCCATCGATATAAGCTTTCACGGGGGTTGTTTTTTTTGCATTTTTTATAAATGCTGCAATTTCATATGGGTTTGTTAGTTCTAAATGTTTTTCCATTAAGTTAGCTCCTTCACTAATGTTTTCATATTATACATACCTGGTTTCTTATCTGCCATAAATATTGCGGCTCTAATAGCACCTTTGGCAAATATCTCACGAGATAATGCAGAATGACTTATTTCGATATTTTCATCATGCCCAGCAAATAAAATGGTATGATCGCCTGGAATTGTACCGCCTCTAATGGCTGAAATTCCAATTTCATTCGCAGGTCTGCGAGTAGATCTAGTAGTTCTGTCATAGCAATATTCATACTTGTTTTCTCTAGCGGAATTAATTTCATCAGCTAAGAGTAACGCTGTGCCAGAAGGACTGTCCTTCTTTTCTCTATGGTGTCTTTCGGTAATTTCAATATCAAAATCATCACCTAATAATACTGCGGCTTTGGCGGCAAGTTCTGCGATAACATTAATCCCAATAGACATATTTCCAGATTTAAAAATTGGAAGAGTTGATTTAGAATTTTCAATTAAAGCTAAGGCATCTTTACTAAACCCTGTAGTTCCAATAACTATAGGGGTCGCATTCTTTGAGGCATATTCTAAAATATCTCCAATTAAGTCAGGGGATGAAAAATCGATAATAACATCAATGTTTTCTTTGACATCGGAAATGTTTTTATATACAGGAAAATCAGTATTATCTAAAACATCTTCTGCTGAAACGCCAGCAGCAATTCGAATAACGCCAGCTGTAATTTTTGCATTTGGGTTATTTTTTATAAGTCTAGCGATGTTTTTGCCCATTCTTCCGCCAGAACCAACTAATAAAATATCCATTTTTCATACCTTCTTTTCGTTTTTATAACATTATAGTAATTAATATCGCTTTAGGCAATGTTTTTTTAAAAAGTACACAAAATTGTGATAAAATCTAATAGTGTTATTAATTAAAAACAAGGAGGTGTTAGTTTGCACTTTAAAAACATAAGAATATCACTTATCATCATGATTCTTATAATAATTTGCTTGATAAATCTAGTCTCTTGCTCAGCAAGTATTCCAAAAGAAATTCTTGATTGGGGAATAAACCTAGAAACTATATTTAGGGATTCAGCAGATGGAACTGATTTTAATACCAATATCAGCAAATTAATTGATCCTGAAAAGCCAGAACTGATAACTGAATTTGTTAGAAGGATGCAAGATATTAAAAGAAATGGTGGTTCGCAGTATGAAATAAACATTGTTTCTTTTAAAGATTACAAGAATAAAACGTTCATCGAACAAGGTATAGGATTACTTAAAAATGAATATATGGCTAAGATTAATGAGTCATATTTCATAAACTCGAAAATTCACAATAGTTCTTTTTGGGCAAAATTTGTTATAAATCAAGGACGAGCTTATTATAGCGATGTTGAGTTTTGTACGAAGACCGATGGAAATGATAAGTTGTATTTTGCACCAGAGATTAAGGATCTTGCCCCAATAATTCTTGAGGAATCAAAACTTGCTTATACTAAAGCAACAGAACACTTTAACGGAAGTATATATAACGTTTGTTTAAAAGTATATTCTAATAGCAACATTTTTAAAGAATTCATTAAGCCGTCTATCCAGTTTGATATGTCAGGTTGGAATGAATATGGCGAAAGTATTAAAATAAATTTGAGTGATTTGGATTATAAATTTATTACTAAAAATTTAGGTGACAAAGAAGTAGTAAAGAAGTTTAGAGAATACTTAAAGAAAGTTTTAACTCATGAAATGTCTCATTTAATTACAGGAGAAATTACTGGAAATAATATACCATATTGGTTATCAGAAGGTATTGCCATTTCAACTATGAACAGCTTAAATTCGCAAAATAATAATGCTATTTTGAAGCCAACCGTTTCACTTATTGAACTCTCGAACTTGAATATTGAGAATGCCAGTGAAGAGTCTGTTATAAACAGCTATTATTCTGATTGCGAATTATATGTTAACACTTTTATTAGGACATACGGATACAAAGGATTGGCAAATGTCTTAAATGATTTGGGAGAATATCCAGTAAATGATGAGAATTCTTCGGATAGTTTTATTTTGACAAACAAAATTTTAGAAGAAGTAATAATGAAAAGATATGGTATAGGGACTCGAAAGTTTGGAGAAAAACTGATAAAATAGAGTTTAGTGAAAATTAATTAGTTTACAATATATTGGACATGATTTACAGCTAACGCTAATAGCGATACTAATACTAAAAAATATATTATATCGAAATATGAGGAGAAGATTTATGGGAAAACCACTTATTGTTGATGAAAACTTACTCAAAGAGATAATTGAAGTGCGTAGGGATTTGCACAAAATTCCTGAAGCTGGAAACGAAGAGTTCCTTACTACAGAATACATATGGAATTATGTAAAAAAACTTGGATTTAATCCCACTAAAGGGCCACTAGGAACAGGAGTAATTGTATTCGAAGAAGTAATTCCTGGAGCTCCGACTATTGCTTTTAGAGCTGATATAGATGGACTGTCCGTTAAAGAAGAAACAAAATTCGAATTTGCTTCTGAACATCCTGGATTTATGCATGCTTGTGGGCATGATGCTCATATGGCTATTTTGTTAGGTTTTATGAAATTGATTTCAGAAAAGAAAGAGTCTCTTAAAAAGAATCTTTTGTTTATATTCCAACCAGCGGAAGAAGGACCAGGCGGAGCTAAACCAATAGTTGAAACTGGAATTCTAAGAAGATGTAATGTAGAATCCATATTCGGATTGCACGTCTATCCTGACGTACCTGAAGGTTATGTTTCATGTCGTGCAGGAGCATTCTTTGCGGGCACTGGAGAATTTGACATTAAAGTAATGGGGAAAAGTTGTCATGGAGCTTTACCACACAGAGGAACAGATGCCCTAATCGCTGGCTGCTCGTTAATTAGCGCTTTGAATACCATAGTAAGCAGAAACATTGATCCACTTGAAACGGCTGTTGTAACTGTTGGCGAATTTAAAGCGGGAGAGCGCAGAAATGTAATAGCTGGCGAAGCTGTTATGGCAGGCACTATGAGGGCTTTTTCTGAGGAAGTTATGAATATTATAGTTAGAAGAATTGATACATTATCTAACGAAATATCAAAATCATTTGAGTGCAGTGTAGAAGCAGATATAAGAGTTCTATATCCACCTGTTATAAACGACCCTGAACTTGTCAAAATGGTAGAGGACGTATGCGGAGATAAGTACATTAGTTCAACTCTCCTTACAGTATCGGAAGATTTCTCATATTTCCAAAAAGAAATACCTGGTGTGTTTTTTCTATTAGGGATTGGTAATAATGACACAGGATGTAATGCGCCTTTGCATAATAATAAATTTAAGTTTAATGAAAAAATACTAGGAACTGGGATTAGTGTGTTCTATGGGTTGGCAGAAATAAATGGCATAATATAAATATGCTTCAGGGAGGTTTGAAAATTGAGAATGTTCCCGAAACGTCAGATTTTACTCACAATGATAATGGTTTTTTTAGCTACTTTTTTTGTAAGAACTACGGAATGTTTTGCTCTTAGTATTACTGATGGCGATATGCTTTATGCTCCCGAATTCTTAACAACAGAATATATTATTATTGAAAATCAGAAGATTAATATAGAAATTAAAGAAGGCTACATGTACTTTAAATTCCAATGTATCCTAAAAAATGATGCAGAAGAGGCTGAAAAAATTGCACTTGCCTTACCATATAAGAATGAAGAGGGGTTAAGTTTAAATATTGATAACTCAATTGAATTTTTGAAATTATATAAAAATACGACTTTAGCTTCGATGTTTCCGACTGCCACTTTGCCAAAGGTTAATACATTTAATGTTTACAGAGGAGATATTGCAGCTGGTGCTAAACAGGAGTTAACATTAGTATATAAACAAAAATATTTAGTAGACAAAAAAATAAAAGTTTATATCCCTAAAGCTACCACAAAAGCAATTTATTTAGGGAATTATAAAGTGACACTTGATTCAGGTGTTATGAATTTAGCGGATTATAGTAGCGTGAAAATAACGGGAAATGAAAAGTCAAGTTCTTCTGTTGTCTTAGGTAAGGCAATATTGTTAGGAGAGGATGATAGAGATAAACTTACTATTTCCTATAAAAATACTCAAGATGAAATAACAGCGACTATTTACAAAGGCTATTATTCAGCGAGAATTATTGCTGATGCGATAAAAAAGAATGATTATAAAACCGTGGAAGATCTAACTAAAAAATACTTAGTAGCTTCTTCAACTATCGACACTTCTTCGATACGAAATATGATTCAGTTTGTTTCGATAGAAGCATCATATAAGAATAAAAACTATGAGATGTTTAATTCTCGTATTAAAGATTTTGATTATTTTACAGTAGGTTCTCCACAAATTGCGTCGCGAATGATGATCATGCAACTGACTGCGATAAAAAATAGCGGATTAAGCGAAGAAGAATGTTATAAACTCAATGATGAAATAATAAAGAAATTTGAAAAAGCATTACCCGATGAGTTTACAAGAATTAACTCTTTGCTAATAAGAAATAAGTTAATAAAAACAAAAGTAGAACCAATAGTTAAAGAGCCTGAATCTGTAATAGATACAGAAAACACCGATAAGCCAACGATTAATTTTAGTGAGTTTTTAGGGAAGAAGATTTTTGGGATCAGTATTGGAAGATATCTTTCATATGCTGTGATATTTATTATTGGATTTATTTTGGGAATTATATTTAGAAGACGAAAAGGGAAAAAAAATAAACATGGAAACAGAACAGTATATATTTAGAAATGAATACATTGAGTTAGCCGAATTATATGACGTTTTTATGAAAGACGTTGATTATGATGAATGGGTAAATATAATATTAACGCTAACTGGAAAACTGCCCATTGGAGCAAAAGTTATAGAACTAGCTTGTGGAACAGGTAATATAACCCTTAGACTAGCGAAAAAAGGATTAAATATTACAGCGCTTGATGTTTCAGAGGAAATGCTCACTGAAGCAGAGAAGAAGCTTTCAAAAAAAGACAATGTTAATTTGCGTAAAAATATACGGTTTGTTAATCAAGACATGAGATACTTTGATCTTGGGAATGGTTATGAAGCGATTTTTTGTATATGCGATGGTTTTAACTATATACTAACCGAAAAAGAGCTAGTTATGGTTTTTAAGAAATGTTTTGACGCATTGAAGGCTGGAGCTAGCTTAGTTTTTGACATTAGCTCTATATGGAAACTTGAAAATATTTTAGGGAATAATTCTTTTAAAGAAAATAGAGAAGAATATGAGATTTACTGGTTCAATTCATATGATGAAGAGTCTCGAGTTGTTGAATTAGATTTAACGTTTTTGATGCCCGAAAAAAACAATGATGTGATTTTGTATAGGAAATTCCAAGAACACCATATACAAAGAGGTTATACTTCAAATGAAATCAAAGAAATGCTTGAATATGCTGGGTTTCAAGACATAAATGTTTTTGGAACAGACGGAATTAGTGAAGAAAGAGAAAAGGACGAGAGAGTTTTTTTCTCAGCAAAAAAATAGAAAACTGAATGGTGGTAAATAAATGAAAAACTATTTAATAAGAGGATTAAGCGAAGATGTATCTATTAGAATTTTTGTAACTGAAACTACAGAGATTGCGGAATATGCTAGAAATATCCACGAGACATCTCCGGCGGTAACTGTTGCATTAGGAAAATTTCTTACAATAACAGCTTTAATGGGAAATAATTTAAAGTCAGATAAAGATAAACTCACTCTTCAGATAAAAGGAAATGGAACGCTTGGAGAATTAGTGTCGGTTTCTGATTCTTTTGGGAATATTAAAGCATTCCCTGGTAACCCGAAGGCAGTTACAAATAAAAATCATAAGGTTAATTTAATTCAAAAGGAAGATGGAAGCACAGAATCAGTAATGACTTCAGAATTCAACATATCAAGTTTAGTGGGTAGAGAAGGCTTTCTAACTGTCATAAAAGACATGGGAATGAAAGAGCCGTATATTGGGAAAATACCTTTGGCAGATGGAAGCATTACTGGCGATTTAATGGCTTACTACGCAGTTTCTGAGCAAACACCTACCTATATCGAACTTGACACTCAACTTGACGAAGAGGGCAAGGTGGTGGCCGCTGGGGGCTATATGATTCAAGTTTTGCCTGGAGCAACAGATGAAGAAATTGAAAAATTAGAAAAGAACCTTAGTAAAGGTATGAAATATTCAGATATGCTTAGAGCAAAAATGAAGCCGGAAGAAATAGCGGAACATATTATGAATGGATTACCATACAAATTACCCGTGAAAATGGAGCTTAATTATAAATGTAATTGTTCCAGAGAAAGAATGGCTAGTGTATTAGTTAGTACGGGAACAGTTGAAATTCAAGCCATAATTAAAGAAATGGGCGAAGCAGAGGTGCATTGTCATTTTTGTAATACGAGACATAAGTTCAATAAAGAAGAGCTCGAAGATTTATTAATTATTTCGAAGAAAGTGCCAGAAACGCAGTTACAGTAAGCATTTTTGCGGCAGAGCGAGTAATTTTGAATAAATCATATATAATTTGAGAAAATCAAACAAAATCAAACAAAATCGCCTAAATATACGTTGACTTATATTTATTATTACTATATACTAAATCTTGCGTTGAGAAACGTATATAAGTGGCCCAGTAGTTCAGTTGGTTAGAATGCCAGCCTGTCACGTTGGAGGTCGAGGGTTCGAGCCCCTTCTGGGTCGCCATTTATATTTGCCTTGGTAGCTCAGTCGGTAGAGCAGAGGACTGAAAATCCTCGTGTCGGTGGTTCGATTCCGCCCCAAGGCACCACTAGAAATAACTTGCGCATAATGCGTATTTTATTATAAAACGAGCGGGTGTAACTCAGTGGTAGAGTGTCACCTTGCCAAGGTGAAAGTCGCGAGTTCGAATCTCGTCTCCCGCTCCAAAATTTCCGGCGACATAGCCAAGCGGTAAGGTCAGGGACTGCAAATCCCTTATTCCCCGGTTCAAATCCGGGTGTCGCCTCCATATGTAAATTAAATAATTGTTTCAATAAAAAGTCACTGATTTCAGTGACTTTTGTTGTTTTTATGACGTGAGGACTAAATATCTATAGTCCAATGACATACTTAGGAAATTTTAGTATAATCAAAGAGGGATAGGGTGAAGATAAAGGGTGAAGATAAAGGGTGAAGAGCAGGTCAATGGTGAATAAAGCAGATTTAAGAGGTATTACTGTTTTGCACATAGGAATTACAGAAATGGAGCTATTATCATGATTATTTCCGCATCAAGACGCACTGATATTCCTTGTTACTATTCTGATTGGTTCATAAACCGCTTGAAAGAAGGATATGTTCTAACCAGAAATCCTATGAATCATTCACAAGTGAGTAAAATCTCGTTATCTCCTGATGTTGTAGATTGCATTGTTTTTTGGACAAAAGATGCCATGAATATAATTCCTCATCTCAAAGATATTGATAATATGGGCTATAAATATTATTTTCAACTTACGATTACCCCATATGATTGCACAATTGAGAAGAATATACGTGATAAAAATGAAATTTTGAATACGTTCATTAAGCTAAGTAATTTTATCGGTAAAGAGCGCGTATTATGGAGGTATGATCCTATTATTTTAAACAGCAAGCTGTCAATAAATTACCATATGGAACAGTTTTTACAGCTTTGCGAGAGCCTGCATTCATACACGGAGAGCGTTACTATTAGTTTTGTAGACTATTATGAAAAGTTGAAAACAGATTCCATAAGAGATATTACCGAAAAGGAAATTGCTGAACTTTCAGTGTTTATTGGACAAATAACAGGAAACTATGGATTGGATGTAAAAGCTTGTAGCGAACGAATGGATTTGTCCAATTATGATATTGGAAAAGCCAGTTGTATAGATAAAGGAGTTATTCAAAGAGTATGCGGTTATGAGCTTGATTTGAAACAGGATAAAAATCAAAGGCAAAACTGTGGTTGTATGGAAAGCATAGATATCGGCACATATAACACTTGCTCAAATGGCTGCGTATACTGTTATGCTAATTATAGCGAAAAATCAGTTGATGCAAATATGAAAATGCATAATCCAAATTCTGAGATGCTCAATGATATCCTAAAAGCAGGAGAAAAAGTAATTGAGAGAAAAGTAAAATCGTTTAAGAGAGACAGATTGAATTAGTGGTGCTTTTGTGTTAAACTATTTTGGAAGAAAATGTATAGGAGGTGCGTCTGTGAAATTTTTTGAAGAGAGTGAGATTTTAGAACTAAAGAGAACCACTTCAGAATTAAAAGAAGCCATAGTCAGCATAGTTGCTATCCTTAACAAGTATGGTGCTGGTGAACTTTATTTTGGCATTAAAAATGACGGGACACCTGTTGGACAAGTGGTTTCAGATAAAACACTGCGTGATGTTAGCCGCTCTATTGCAAACCATATTGAACCAAAAATCTATCCGGAAATAACTGAATTTAATTTAGATGAGAAGTCCTGCATCAGGATAAAGTTCGAAGGAACTGAGACTCCTTACTTTGCTTTTGGAAGAGCATACCTGCGTGTAGCAGACGAGGATAGGCAAATAACATCAAAAGAACTTCAAAAAATGATTCTTCTTAAGGCACAGAATGCAGTTTCTTGGGATATAGAAGCACCTGAGAGAAATCCATTCTCTATTGATGAAATAGAAGAGAATACATTGAAAATTTTTATTGAGCGTGCAAATGCGGTTGGAAGAATTGATTTCCCTTTTACTAATAAAGTAGAAATTTTGAAGAAGTTGAAGCTAGTATCTGGAGAGTTATTAACAAATGCCGCTAGTACGCTTTTTGGAACAGGAACTGTTGACCTTCAGATGGCAGTTTTTGCAGGTGTGGAAAGACTTACGTTTATTGATATCAAGCGTGAAAGCGGGAATATTTTTAAATTGATTGATGTAGCCGAGTTGTATATAAAGAACATCATAAAATGGCGTGTCAAATTTGGGAAAATGCAGCGAGAGGAAATTCCTGAAATACCAGTTGAGGCTATACGTGAAGCAATCGTGAATTCTTTTGCTCACAGAGATTATAAAAACAATAAAAGCAATGAGGTTGCCATCTTTAAGGACAGAATTGAAATTTATAGTCCCGGAGATTTTCCGGAAGGATATAACCCGGAAGATTTTATAAATGGTGAAGAACGCTCAATTCTAAGGAATAAGCTGATTGCGCAGATTCTTTACTTTTCGAAGGACATTGAGAGCTGGGGCTCTGGAATTAAAAGGATTTATAGCATCTGTAAAGAGAATGGTGTAAGAGTGGAATTTAAGATTTTAAAGTCTGGGTTTGTGGTAGTATTTTATAGATCTGACTTTGAAGAAGAAAAAAATAGCAGTGATTTTGTAAGTGAAAATAAACACTCGTATGTTGGAACAAATGTCGGATTAAATGTCGGAATAAATGTCGGATTAACCGTTACACAACAAAAAGTACTATCGAGTATTTATAATAATCCTGAAGTTACTGCAGAAGAAGTTGCAGAACAGCATGGATTAAAATCAAGAACCATAGAACGCGCTATTCGTGAATTAAAAGTAAAAGGAGTAATTGAACGAAAAGGCTCAAAGAAAACTGGTTATTGGGCAATAATAAAGGATTAAAGGATGTAAAACGGACATTTTGTCATGGGGATTATCATTTGGGGAACATGATTGTTGATAAAAATGGAGAGATCAGTATTATTGACTTTAATCGTTGGGGTTATGCTGATCCTTTTGAAGAGTTTAATCGATTGATGGTATTTACTCGCGAAAAAAGCATTCCGTTTGCAAAGGAGCAAATATATGGCTATTTTGATGGGGAAGAGCCACAGAGGTGTTTTTTAGACGAATGGCATTATACACGGCAATTAATGCTCTGTTTAGCATTGTGTGGTCAATTCCTTTTGGCAAGGAAGAAATAAAAGGCGATATTGAACGCTCCCGAATGAACTACGAGGATTATAATGGATTTACGACCATTATACCGAATTGGTGGGGGAATGATTAAGTTACATAAGGTTGAATTATTATTACTTTTTTTCTTTCGAAATTTCTTGACGGAATTCGCAATATGGAATAAAATTGAAATTGGAAGCATTTTCAAAATGATGATAAATAAAAAAGAGGGTTTTTCTTTTTGTGTGTGCTTTAAGCCTCGCCACTAAAGAAAGTACCTCTTGTATTCAATGAAAATATATATTTATTAATTAAATTTTAGCTCGAAGTGCGATAAATGTCAAGAGGTGAAGAAATGTTAAAAAATAGTAACGACCAAGATCTTAGGAATCACAAAATTAATGATGAACTTATACCATTTGTACAGGTTTGGCAAGAAATGTTACATGCTTATACTCTTGATGTATATCAATATAGAATTTTAAATTCTTTAACGGCATTGATTGAACTTGATTTAGTAATTCAAAAGACTATAGATGGGCTTTATACAACAAATCACAATATTGATTGCTGTAGACTTGAAGCTTTGCAAATTATTAACAAAGATGAAATACTGGAGAAACACGAGAAAGAATTGCTTAATAGATTAAGAACTCACTTAGGGAAAAAAGCTGATAAACAGCATGAACAAAAAACACTAGGTTATCAAGTAAAATATGTAATGAATAAGCTGAAGCTTAATTACTTAAATAATTTATTTGAAGAACTTTACATAAGTATATTGAATCAAAACAATGAACTTATCATTGAATATTCTAATTCAATAATAAGCCAGAGCATTAGTAATGGTTGGTCAGCGAGAGCGTTATTTGAACTAATTAGACATTTTAAAAACGATGAAAGCCTTGAACAAAAGTGGAGAAAATTTAAATCAGAACTAGATTCACATATTGATGTAAAGCATGATACATTAATACAGGTTCCACTTATCTATAATAATAGTAAAGATAAGCTTGAAAGTATTGGAATAACAATTAAAACATATGCAGAATTAGTTGAAGAGTATTTCGATTTTGATGATATGAAAACTATTCTTAAGAATGGTAAAACTTACATACAATTACAGGTTGATGCTACAGATGTTTATTCTGCTGCTCATATTGCAATCAAAAGCATGTCTGAGTTGATGAATTTTGCAAGTTTTTATAATTTAATAGGTACTTGGGATATTAAATCGCTTCTTGTCATATCCATAAATACTGTTACTAAATATCATAAACCAATTAAATCAGATGAATTATATCAAACATATGATTATTTAGATAGTTCCGGCAATATTTTTGAAAGTACCCGAAATATCTTTAAGGCAGAAAACAAGAAAAACATACAAACAAAACTACAAGGAGCATTCGCATATACCAATATAAGTAGATCTTCGCTGTTTCAAGAAGAAAAATATATGAATCTGTGGGTAGCCATAGAGTCTTTAGCGAGAACGGATATGTATGTAGATATAATTTCAAATGTCAAGGAAATTTTACCAGCAGCTTTATGTTTACGCTATATCTATCGCATTGTAAGGAATTTTGTCGAGGATTGCGGACGATGCGGAATCAGATATGATTTTTCTGACAGATGTATTGATTTAAGACAGGAATCTAAGCGCCGTCTTGTAAAAGAGACAATAGAAGTTTTTCAAGATGAAATATTATATCTAGAGTTGCTTAAAAAATGCGATATTAACACCATGCTTCATTATCGATGTGGGCAAGTAAAAAGGCTTATTTGTGATTTGCAATATGCATTAAAGAAAATTGAGAATCATTATGATAAGGTCAAGTGGCAAGTTCAAAGACTTTATAGAATTCGCAATGAAATAGCACACTCAGCATTACAAGAACAAACTTCTTTGATAATATATATCGAACATATGTATGATTATCTTTCAATTTTTATTTTGGAAATCGTGACGTGTATTGAAAATAAAAAGCTTGAGTCATTAGGCGAAGTATATACTGTAATAAAAGATAATTACGAATTGTTTATTGATTTTTCTAAAAGCAAAGTCGCCATTGAACAAGATGTTGTAAAAAATTCGGTATTGAAAACAGGCATTATAGATTTGCTTTTTAACTGTTAGTAAGTGACATAATGGATGATGTGAAGGGGTAAATAACAAAAGAATTAGTAAAGATTATTTTCCAAATAGATTTGGAATCTTATTCGAGCGATAAAGCTGTTAAGTTATATCAACAGGCCTTTGATGCTGAGCTGGTGGCTAGCGATCCTCATGTAGATGGAACTTTTATGCATGCCGAATTAAATGATAAAACTGCTTTTATTAAGTGGTTATTTTGATATAAGTTTAAAGGGAAGGAGATTAATTTGATTACAACAATTATTATCGGAAGTCCAAGAAATAGCGGCAGTTCTTCTATTGTTGCTGATAAAATAATCGAAGGAATAACTCGAGATGGTAAATACTCAGGTGAAATTAATAAATTCTGCCTTGGGGATATTGATTTAAAATACTGCATCGGGTGCAAGGCATGTTACAGTAACGGAAAGTGTGAAATAAATGATGGATTCGAAGAGGTTTTTAATAAAATTATTGAGTCTGATTACATAGTTCTGATTTCACCTTCATATTGGGGAGATATTACAGGTCAAACAAAGGTATTTTTTGATAGAAGCACGCCTTATTGTGATACGAATCCTCAGAGAAAATACTCTGTTAAAAATAGAAAAGGCATATCCGTTGCAATAAGGACCGGGCTTAATGAAGCAGAGAATAAACATATTATTGAAACTATAGAGCATTATTATGGGCATCTTGCGATTAAGCCTGTTGATAAACTTTCTATTTGCGGAGTTGAAAAACCGAGTGATTTATTAGCTCACTCAGATGCCTTGAATAAGGCTTACAATATCGGAGTAAAGATAGGTCAAGGAATCTATCAACTGTAAAATAGTATATAATACTGTGGTTTGTCAGAAAAAAGGCATTGAAGGATGCTGTCAATGTGATTTTGCACCATGTGATAAAGGTATGTTTTCATTAAGCCATGATATAAGGCTTAGAGCATTTATAAAATACATAAAAAAATGGTAATGAAAAGCTCGCTGAACGTTTGTATTCAAACATGTAGAGAGATATTTTTTTATGGACATGGTAGGGAATATGAAGTGCAACGGAATGCAGGTAAAATTATTATAAATTTTACCCATATAAAATTGACGTAGGTAAAATTTAGCGATATGATACCTATATAATGGGGGTGTGAGTAATGAGTGAGCAAAAGTTACCTAAGTTACCACCAAATACTGAATTGGAAACGAAGGCCGTATTAAAACAGCTATCCAAAACCAATCGTGCCTTGGCTGAATTGAAAGGTTATGCTGACACCATACCTAATAAGCACATTTTAATAAATGCAGTTATGATTAATGAGGCCAAGGATAGTTCTGCCATTGAAAACATTATAACGACTCATGATGACCTATATAAAGCGATAAGCGATGCTAGCGGAGCAACTTCTGCCGCAAAGGAAGTTGTAAATTACAGAACCGCTTTATGGCAAGGGTATGAGTTGGTTAAAGATCGAGAAATGATAACAACTAATATGATTGTTGAGATTCAAAGTATTATTGAAAAGAATCGTGCGGGAATAAGAAAGTTGCCTGGTACAGTACTCCGAAATGAAAGAACCGGTGAGACTGTTTATATACCGCCGGTAGGGGAAGCCGAAATCAGAGAGCTTTTAGGCAATCTCGAAAAATATATCAATGAAGATTATAATGATGTTGACCCATTGATAAAGCTGGCAGTCATCCACTACCAGTTCGAAAGCATTCATCCCTTCTATGATGGCAATGGAAGGACAGGAAGAATCATAAATGTGCTTTACTTGGTATTGAAGGATTTGCTTGATAGTCCTATCCTTTATTTAAGTAGCTATATAATAAGAAATAAATCAGAGTATTATAGACTTCTACAGGAAGTCCGAACCCATGAGAATTGGGAGGAATGGATTGTCTTTATTCTCATAGCTATTGAAGAAACCGCTGGAGAGACATTGGGGTTAGTAAAAAGAATTAATTCTGAAGTTGAAACAATGAGTGCTGAGATAAAAGAAAAGCTTCCTAAAATTTATTCGAAAGAATTAATAGATTTGCTGTTTTATGAATTTTATACAAAAACTATATTCATTGAAAATGGCTTATCTGTGACAAGAAAGACTGCGGTGAGTTACTTGTCTTCTCTTGAAAAAGAGGGTTTTCTTAATTCGGAAAAGATTGGTAAGGAGCGGATTTATCAAAATAAAAGACTATATGATTTGGTTAAGTATGGAGCTACAAGTTTATGAGTAAAATTGAATTTTTTTGGAAGAAAATGATCAAAACAAAATTTTGCTTAAATGATTTGTCTCGACATATTAAACACTCCTCTCTTTTTTGTGCATGAATTGAGAGGACACATTACTAATTCTCAAATATAATTTAATCAAAGGAGCGAATACGATGGAATGGTTGGAAAGACTTAACAAATCAATAAGCTATATAGAAGATAATCTTACTGGCGAAATAGATATCGATAAAGCAGCACAAATTGCATGCTGTTCACCCTTTCATTACCAAAGAATGTTCTCATATATTGCGAGCGTTTCTCTGGGAGAATACATAAGACGTAGAAGGATGACATTGGCGGCTTTTGAATTGCAGAGCAATGATATAAAGGTTATTGATTTGGCTTTGAAATATGGGTATGATTCTCCAACCTCATTTAATAGAGCTTTTCAGAATGTACACGGAGTAGCACCGTCCGCTGCCAAAGGTGAGGGGATTGTTCTGAAAGCACATCCACGTATGACCTTCTCAATTTCGATTAAAGGAGACGTAGAGATGAATTACAAGATTGAGAAAAAAGAAGCCTTTCGTATTGTGGGGGCAAAAAAGCATTTTGATTTGGATGTAGAAGAAAACTTTGTTCAAGTGCCACAGTTTTGGGGAGAGGTCATTCAGAGTGGGATGATTGGACAAATCGGACAGTTGTCAAATAAGGAACCTTTTGGGCTATTAGGTGTATGCACATGTATGAATGGAAAAGATTTTGACTATTATATTGCTTCTGCTACTGATGTTTCGCTTACTGACAAAACTATTTTTGACAATATGCATGAATACATAGTACCTGCAGCAACATGGGCAATATTTGAGTGCATTGGACCTATGCCAAATGCGATACAAGAACTTCAAAAACGTATCGTTACAGACTGGCTTCCGACATCAGGTTATGAATATGCAGATGCTCCGGACATCGAAGTTTATCCTGCGGGAGATACAAGTTCGCCAAACTATAAATGTGAAGTATGGCTTCCGATTGTAAACTCAGTGAGTAAATAAAATAAGAAAATGGAGCTTATATGGGAGAGTTGAAATACACAGAAATCACTTGTGAGAGTGCGATGAATCACCTAAAAAGACGTATACCATATAGTTGGGATTTGAATATTTACCGGGGATGTGGGCATGGCTGTAAGTATTGTTATGCAATGTATTCTCATGATTATCTTGGCGCTGAAAATTATTTTAGTGATATTTTTGTAAAAACCAATATCGTAGAACAGCTTGAGAAAGAACTTAGCAGTCCAAAATGGAAAAGGGAGATTGTAAATATTGGTGGTATTACTGATAGCTATCAGCCGGCAGAAGAAAAATACAGATTGATGCCGGAAATTTTGAAACTGCTGATTAAATACAAAACTCCAGCCATTATTTCCACTAAATCAGATTTGATACTTCGAGACTATGATTTGATTGGTGAGTTGTCAAAAATTACTTATATAAATGTTGCAGCAACCATTACTACTATGGATGAAAATATAAGGAAGATTATTGAGCCTGGTGGGGTGGAGTCGGAAAAACGTTTCAATATGCTGAAAGAATTTAGAAAAACAAACGCTTCTATTGGATTGCATGTTATGCCGATAATTCCATACCTGACAGATAGTTTTGAAAATTTTGATTTGCTTTTTAGTAAGGCTTATGACTCCGATGTTCATTATGTCTTACCAGGAACACTGTACCTGAGAGGCAAAACAAGAACAGTATTTTTTGATTTTATAAAAAAGGAACTTCCACATCTTTATGATGATTTGGCAAAGCTTTACAAGACCGGAGGTGCTGACAAGGAATACAAAAATTCTTTGTATAAAACGGTCAATGAGTTGCGGGAGAAATATAATCTTTCAAGCAGCTATACGAAACCGATGAAGGAAAAGCTTAAATAAAATGATACAAAAGAAAACTTTGAGTGAAGGGATTATTGAAATATGAAATTTAAAATGCCGTTAATAGTTGTAAAAGATATGGCGATATCCAGAAAGTTCTACGAAGAGATACTGAATCAAAAAGTAGAAATGGATTTTGGCGCAAACATTACCTTTGAAAAAGCATTCTCTTTGCAGACAAAAGACACTTGGGTGGATTTTATAAGAAAAACTGAGAAGGATGTTCTGAACAAGTCTAACAATTTTGAACTGTATTTTGAAGAGGAACATTTTGAAGAATTTATAGAGGGACTCAAAAATTTTGAAATAAATTATGTCCATGATGTGATTGAATATCCATGGGGACAGCGAGTAATTCGTTTTTACGATCCAGATATGCACATTGTTGAAGTGGGTGAAAGCATGGAAACTGTGATTAAGAGATTTGTTGGGCAGGGGTTGTCGATTGAAGAGACGGCGGAACGCACACAGCATCCGATAGAATTTGTGAAAAGGTGTATAGAATAATTCTTGTTAACAATATCCAAAATATGGTATAATTCTTTATATAGTATTTTAAAAGGAGATGTTTTAATGGGTGAAAAAATTATAAAAGTGGATAATATATTTGAAAAAGTCTCGGAAATTATTAACCAAAGCCGAGAAGATTTTGCACACACTGTGTGCAAAATTAACCTATAGGTATTATTCTTTGCGCTGAAAAAGATCAGGAAACAGTTGAACTTTTAGAACTTGATAAGAGCGGAATCCATGTTGCACAGTATTTGACACAGCTGCCACCAAAACGCCTGTTGGAAAACAAATTACGAAAGGCCATTGCTTATGCTAAGCTCGCATTAGAACAGGAAAACGAATAATATGAAACTAGTTCTTCTTGATTATAGAACACATCCAGAAATAATAAAAAGCCTTGAGCTTCTAGGCTTGAAAACCATGTTTAGTGTTAAACAAAACAATCTTGCACAACCTGTTAATGGTCATCCTGACCTTCAGCTTATCGAGATGGATGAAAAATGCTGCGTCGTCGATCCTTCTATTTACGACGAGATGAGCGTTAGATTAAGGTCGGAAAAAGGCTCTAATTATAAGATAATAAAGGGCAAAACTGCAGTGTTAGAAAAATATCCTTCTGACATACGTTATAATGTATTGCGCGTTGGTAGTTTTGCGTTTGGTAGGTTTGATTTTGTTGATCAAATGGTAATAGATGAATTGATAGATAGGGGATTTGAGACAATTAATGTCAAACAAGGATACGCAAGGTGTTCAGTTGCAAAAGTATCAGAAAAAG
>CAYZED010000001.1:190110-199082 GCA_964477445.1 uncultured Clostridiaceae bacterium
TACTGGAGGATGGTGCGGGGGTGCTAATTGTGAGATTATGAAATCAAAGGGGATAGATGTGTTGATTTTAGACCCGGGAGGGGTTGTTCTGGACGGATATGAGTATGGCTTCATTGGTGGTGCATCGGGATTTTATTCAGAAACTCGTTCATCTGATATTACAGACAAAACGCAAATTACAGACAAAACGCAAATTACAGACAAAACGCAAATTACAGACAAAACGCTAAGAACTCTTTTTTTAACCGGAAAATATAAGGATGAGTCAATAAATAAGAAAATCCATGACTTTTGTGAGAGTCATGGAACTGGTTTAGTTTTTCTTTCAGAAAAAGAAATTATTGATTTTGGTGGTTTGATTTTTTTATAAGGAATCTTCGCTTGAGATTGCGTTTTAAGAGATTCTATTTTCATCAACTCTACTAATAACAATGAGTTCGTCAGAGAGTCTATTGAGTAGCTCTTTCACATTGTTTGCATGTGCCGGGTAAATTACATAATTTAACTTAATGTCAAAATTTGCCAATGTATTTTCTACACTTTTTAAATGTAAGAATTGGTTTGTAATTTTATTTATCAAAAACTTGATATTTTCTGATCCGCAAAAAGGAAAGAAACCCAGTTGTCCCTGGAATCCGTGGTGAATTAGAACATCTCCATCCCAGAAAACAGATTTTAGTTCTTTAAATAAGTATTCGGCAATTCGGTAAAAATTATTATCTGATGCATTTTCTTTATCATCCTTCTGAATATAGCTTATTTTTACGAGAGCGAAAGCGTAGCTTCCCTTGTTTGCTTTGTATATTTCTTCATTCAAATAGTCACTAAGATTAAAACGAATAATGCTTGTATCTTGAAGTGTCTCAGAGTCTAAGAATTTCATTATTTTTGTTTTCAAAAAAGCATCATCAAAAGGTTTGAGTGTGTATTCAGACGCCCCTTCATGCACACACTTCGCTATTATTTCACGTCTACTATCAGAGGTTAAAATCATAACAGGAATACTGGTGCTCCTATTTCGAATAATTCTTAAGACATCTATACCCGAAAAATCCGTTCCCGGTCCTTGTTCGATGTCAGTAATAACAAGATTGATTTTATACTGTTTTTCAACAATAAAACTAACAAGTTCATTAGGACTGTTAAGTTCGTAAACCTCAGCGGCACTTTCTGATAACATGTCTTTTATGCGTCGTCTAATAACTGTGTTTGGGTCAACAATAGCAACAATAGCCGTTCTTGACATTACTTCACCTTCTTATATAAATTTATATTAATTCACATATTTCACGACATATCTTATTATATTATTTTTTTGAAATTAAAACATCATCATATTTTGATTTTATTGACTTTCTTTTAATTTTAAAATATAATGAAGTTTAATAAAAGTAATGACTAGGACGAGTAAGACTATTTACATCTTCAGAGAAGAAGGCCGTGGCTGTGAGCTTTCTGATTAAATTTTCCGAAAACCACCCATGAACCGCTGATTGAAATTTGAAAGAAGAGTAGATTGTGACGTTAATCGCGTTAAGATTTTTGAGTGTGAGAATAATTTCTCATAAAGCTGGGTGGAACCACGAATTATAACTTCGTCCCATAGATATATTTTATCTATGGCACGGAGTTTTTTATTGTTTATGGAATTAAAGGAGGAAATTAAAATGGTAAAAGTAACTTTGAAGGATGGCTCTGTTAAGGAGTTCGAAAAAGGAATTGCTATCATCAAAATCGTCGAGGGATTCGGGGGCAGACTTGCTAAAGAAGCGCTTGCCGCGAGTTTAAATGGCAAACTGGTGGATTTGATAACAGAAATCAATGATGATAGCACACTTGAAATTCTCACTTTTGAGGATAATGGTGGAAAATGGGCGATGAGACATACAGCTTCACACACTATGGCACAAGCGGTCAAACGACTTTTTCCGGGTGTTAAATTAGCTATAGGTCCATCAATTGAAAACGGATTCTACTATGATTTTGATACAGAAAGACCTTTTACAGAAGAGGATTTATTGAAAATCGAAAAGGAAATGGACAAAATTGTAAAAGAGAATCTTGTGCTTGAAAAATTCATTTTACCAAAGAATGAAGCGATAGAATATGTAAAAGCTCAAGGCGAAATTTATAAAGAAGAGTTGATTCGTGAACTTCCTGAAGGAGAAGAGATTTCTTTTTATAAACAGGGCGAGTTTACTGACCTTTGTGCCGGACCACATATTTCTTCGACAGGAATATTGAAGGCTTACAAGCTAATGAGCGTTGCCGGAGCCTATTGGCGTGGTAGCGAAAAGAATAAAATGCTTCAGAGAATTTATGGAACTGCTTTTGCAAAGAAAGCTCAGCTTGATGAGTATATTAATATGATTGAGGAAGCAAAAAAGAGAGACCATAACAAAATAGGTCGAGAGCTTGAACTATTTACAACAGTTGATTATATTGGTCAAGGATTACCTATACTATTACCTAAAGGAGCAAAAATTATTCAGACTTTGCAGCGCTTTGTGGAAGATGAAGAAGAGCGAAGAGGATATATGATAACCAAGACACCTATGTTCGCAAAAAGCGATTTGTATAAAATTTCTGGTCATTGGGATCACTACCGCGAAGGAATGTTTGTTATGGGTGATGAAAGTGGCGATGAAGCGGATTTATTTGCTCTAAGACCTATGACATGCCCATTCCAGTTTCAAGCTTATTTAAACAGAGCTAGAAGCTATAGAGATCTTCCAATGAGATATGCTGAAACAGCTACGTTGTTTAGAAATGAATCATCAGGTGAAATGCACGGACTAATTAGATTAAGACAGTTCACGATTTCTGAGGGACATATTGCATGCCTTCCATCCCAACTGGAAACTGAATTTGCTGGATGTATTGACTTAGCTAATTTCATGGTAAAAACTGTTGGTCTCCAAGACGACGTTTCCTACCAATTCTCTAAATGGGATCCGAATAATAAACAAAAATATATCGGCGAAGAATCTGAGTGGGAAGATGTTCAAAACAGGATGAGAGAAATACTTGACCATCAAAAGATAGATTATGTTGAAAAAGATGGAGAAGCAGCTTTCTACGGCCCGAAACTCGATATACAAATAAGAAATGTTCATGGAAAAGAAGATACTTTAATTACTATCCAAATAGATTTCCAATTAGCCGAAAAATTCGGTATGAATTATATAGATAGTGATGGTCAAAAGAAGTTTCCTTATGTAATACATAGAACATCAATTGGCTGCTATGAAAGAACTTTGGCTTTGTTAATCGAAAAATATGCAGGAGCTTTCCCAGCATGGCTAGCACCAGTTCAAGTAAAAGTTATCCCTGTGTCTGAAAGACACTATGAATATGCAAAGTCACTATCTGATCAATTAAAATCAAATAATTTCAGAGTTGAAACAGACTATAGAAGCGAAAAGATTGGCTACAAAATCAGAGAAGCACAGCTTCAAAAGATTCCATATATGCTTATTGTGGGAGATAAAGAAGTTGAAAACGGTGATGTGGCAGTGAGAGCCAGAAAAGAAGGCGATTTGGGTTCGTTAAGCACAGTTGACTTTATATCAAAGCTCGAAAAAGAAATTAGAGAAAAGACAATATAAAGCCAGGATTCACGTGTTATAGAGAACACTATTTAAATAGTTCTTGACATACACCATGATTATATGGTAAATTTCTTAAGTAAGTTTATAAGGGCTGAAAAAGTAGAAGTTCCACTTCTCACCTCAGGGAATTATCCTAAAAGGTACGGCTGTAAACGACTCGAATTAAGTATTTTATATTTATTTTGTTGTAGTTTTGGCAGGTGGAGAAATCTACCTGCCTTATTATTTATTGCTTTATAATTAGTTTTGGAGGTGAACACTTATCAGTAATGTAAAAGATTTGCAAATCAATGAAGAGATAAGAGACAGAGAAATAAGAGTAGTTGATGTAAATGGTGAACAGTTAGGAATTATGACATCCAGACAAGCGTTAGACCTTGCTGCAGATAAGCAGTTAGATCTAGTGAAAATCGCTCCGACGGCTAAACCGCCGGTATGTAAGATTATGGATTTTGGGAAGTATAAATTCGAGCTTAGTAAAAAAGACAAAGAAGCAAAGAAGCATCAGAAAATCATTAACTTAAAAGAAATCAGATTTTCTCCATCAATTGAGGATCATGATCTGCAGGTTAAAGCGAAAAACACAGTGAAGTTCCTTCAAGACGGAGATAAAGTTAAGGTAACTATCCGTTTCAGAGGCAGAGAAGTTGATCATGCATACAGTATCGGTGACAAAGTAATGAAGCATTTCGTTGGAATGGTTATCGAGCACTGCATAATTGAAAAACCTGCCAAATTAGAAGGCAAGAATATGTCAATGACTCTTGCCCCTAAAGTAGTACAGATAAAATAACAAGTTCAAGCAAAGGAGAGATTCTAAAATGCCTAAGCAAAAAACACACAAAGCTTCCGCCAAAAGATTCAGCTTTACTAAGACCGGAAGAGTAAAGAGGGGTTGCGCTTATAAATCCCACCTTTTGACAGGTAAGACAACGAAAAGAACAAGAAGACTCAGAAAAGGCGCGTATACAACAGCAACAGAAGCAAAAATTATCAGAAGGTTATTACCTTATAAGTAGTAAAAGGGGGTATTTGAAATGGCACGTGTAAAAAGAGCGGTACATGCTCATAAAAAACGTAGAAAGATTTTTAAACTTGCTAAAGGTTATGTAGGTGGCAGAAGCAAGAAATATACTATAGCTAAAGATACTGTTAAGAGAGCACTTTGGTTTGCGTATATCGGTAGAAAATTAAAAAAGAGAAGTTATAGACAGCTTTGGATAACTAGAATAAATGCTGCTGCAAGACTTAATGGAATGTCATATAGCAGATTTATGGATGGCTTAAAAAAGGCTGGAGTAGACATTAACAGAAAAGTTCTTTCTGAAATGGCTATTCAAGATGCAGCTGGCTTTACTGAGCTCGCAGAACTCGCGAAAACTAAGATTTCTTAGTTTGTAAGTGCATAAATACTTTTTTTCATGAAGGCAAAAAGCTATGATGTTAATAAACTAATATCATAGCTTTTTCTTATTGTTAAAAGCAAAGGGATAATAGTATAATTGATTTGATAATGGTATTCACTGCAAGGCAAATAAAAGTGAGAGGGAAAAGAATAAATAAATATGGAAATAATAAAAAGCAAAGATAATAAAACAGTTAAATTAATAAAATCTTTAAACCAAAAGAAAAATAGAGAAGAAGTAGGACTTTATGTAGTTGAGGGACTTAAAATAGTTGAAGAAGCTCTGCAGGCGGCTATTATTATTGAAAATTTAGTAATAAGAGAAGATATATATGATAGTGCATGTTGTGGTTATGAAGGATTAGAATGGCTTTGGGAAGTAATCGATAGAAATTCCGAAAAAGAGTACAGACAAGACAATCTAAAAAAAATCACTATTTTTGACAAAGAACTTTTTAACAGTACTTCGTTTACCGAAAATCCTCAAGGGATTATGGCTTTGATCGAAATACCAGAGAGAGCGTCGAAGGAAAGTTTTGTTGACCATAAAGGAAATAAACTATGTATTCTAGCTCTAGATGAAATTAAAGACCCAGGTAATATGGGAACTATTTTAAGGACTATGGATGCTTTTGGAATAGACGGAATAATTCTTGGAAGAGGATGCGTTGATATATATAATGACAAAGTAACTAGATCTAGCATGGGATCAATATTTAGATTAAAATGTTTCTTTAGTGACGATCTTTCTGCGACACTAAACGAATTTAAAAATGACAAATTCTCGATAATTGGAACTGACCCTCATTCAGATACGGATTTTACAAAGGTTAAAATTAAAGATAACGTAATTATTGTAATTGGTAATGAATCAAAAGGTATTAGCGAACTAGTAAGGAACTCATTAACTGGAACTGTATCAATCCCTATGATAGGAAGAGCAGAATCACTTAATGCAGCTATAGCGACAGCATTGGTTGCATATGAATTTAGAAAAAATAATTTTTAGGAGGTCAACATGTTAAAAAAGATTTCTTTGGTAATTTTGGTTTTGATTATTGCAGCAGGTGGCTATGGATATTTTTGGTTTAGAGGACTGAGCACAGTGGATGAAAATTTTACAAAGGTTGATAATGTTCCGGCTGACTTAAGTCAAACCTATAAGTCAGCTTTGAAGGACGCGAAAAAAGGCGGAATTATTATAAAAGAAGCATATTCACAGGCTATGACACAGAAACTCTTTAATGAAACTAGCTTTTTGAACTTTGGTTCAGGATCTTCAGGACCAAGAGTAGAATCTTTGAACATTAGCACAAAAGGTGATAAGGCAAATATCAAAATGATTGTTAATCTAAATGGTGTGACTGCTTCGGGAAATTTGAATAATGAAAAATTCCTTGGGTATTCGACTTCGTTTAAAGCCTCGGATTTAGCCGCTTCACTTGCACCATCAGGAATTCCTTTCTTAAAAGCCTCTAAATTTGGAGTTTCTGCAGATGTCGAGTTCAAAACATTCTCAGAAGGAATTGGTATCAAACCAGTTTCAATATCAGTTGGTAATTCACCTATACCTGTTGGCGTTGCTATGGCAGCCGTTAAACAATATGCACCACAAGCTAATGTAAATTCAGAAAACTATATTATTTTAGGACCAATGACAGTAACAGATAAAAGTACTGGGAAGGTATTGTTTGTTGTGACTGGTTTTGAAGTGAAAGATGGAGAACTCATTATAAATACAAAATAGAATCGACCATGAATCGACCATGAATTCAATAGATTTATATACTCGACAATCATAATTTCATATCAATTTGCTTTTCTTCTTAAAATGTTTCATTACGCAAATTGGTATCATTTAATGGTTGTCTTTTTTTAAAACGACAGTTGCAAATAAATTACATATATTATATAATTAGCATATTAACAAAATATGTAAAACGAGATTTCGTTTAGAAAGAGGAAATATTGTTTGTTTCTGTGCTTAGTAGTATTACTGACGGTATTGATGGGCATCTTATAAATGTAGAGATTGATATTTCTAACGGCTTGCCTGGGTTTGATATTGTAGGATTACCTAATGCTGCCGTCAGAGAATCTCGAGAACGCGTAAGAGCGGCTATCAAGAATTCCGGGTTTGAATTTCCTTATAAAAGAATAACCGTTAATCTAGCGCCCGCTAATATCAGAAAAGAAGGCGCTGTATTTGATCTAGCTATTGCTGTGGGATTGATGTCGCTAATGGGAACAATAAGCTTTGAAGAGCTGAAAAACACCTGTTTTCTCGGAGAATTGTCACTTGATGGAAGCGTTAAGGGATTGAATGGAATTTTGCCGATGGCTTTGTCAATTGGAGAGCTATCAAAAAATTCTAGGTTGATCGTTTCTTATGAAAATCTCGCAGAAGGGAAATTAGCGGAAAAAGTTAAGATAATACCAGTTAAAAGTCTGAAAGATTTAGTTGATTATTTTAATGAAAAGAATAATTTTCGAGATGCACATGAAGGGCTTTTCAAGGGGGATGCAATTGACGGTATAAAACATAGTTTTCGATTAAAAAATATTGAACAAAGAAAAGAAAATATTCTTGATTTAAGCGATGTAAAAGGTCATAGAGCAGCAAAAAGGGCTATGGAGATAGCAGCCTCAGGTGGTCATAATTTAATTTTTTATGGACCACCAGGTTCGGGAAAAACAATGCTTGCAAAAAGAATGCCGACTATTATGCCACTGATGACAAAAAGTGAATCAATAGAAACAACTAAAATATATAGTGTGGCAGGAAAACTAGAAGAAGGACAGGGAATAATATGTGAGAGACCTTTTAGGAGTCCTCATCATATTCTATCAGCAATAGCAATTATTGGAGGGGGTGCAAATCCTAAGCCAGGAGAAGTTACCTTGGCACATAATGGGGTTTTGTTTTTAGATGAAATGCCTGAATTTAGTAGGGCGACGTTAGAAGCTTTAAGACTACCTTTAGAAGAAAATGAAATTATTATAACAAGAGTAAGTGGCGCCGTTAAATACCCTGCAAAGTTTCTGCTAATTGGGAGTATGAATCCTTGTCCATGTGGTCATTTTGGCAAAAAAAATCATCAATGTAAATGTACGGACTATCAAATTAGAAGTTATATAAGTAAATTATCGGGGCCATTACTTGATAGGATTGATTTGAAAATTGAAGTGCCTTCAATAGAAATAAGTGAAATGTTTGAAAAAAACTCAGGCGAATCATCAGAAGTAGTAAGAAAAAGAGTTGAAAATGCAAGACAAATTCAATCTGAAAGGTTCTGTTGTTGTATTGAAAAAATAAATTCAGAAATGACTTCAAAGCAAATAGATGAATTTTGTCAAATCGGAAAAAGTGAAAGTGATTTACTAAAAAACGCATCAAAATACTTAGGCCTAAGTAGCAGAGGGGTAAGCAGAATTCTCAAAGTAGCGAGAACAATTGCAGATTTAGAAGGTGAACATAACATTAAAGCTACTCACTTATCAGAAGCTATCGCGTATAGAAGCTTTCAAAATAAATGAACTGAGGTTATAATAACCTAAAAGCACAAAGGCAGCTTCGTTGAAACATTGTTTCAAAAGAATTCAGTTTATTCATTGAGAATTACGCATTTAAATATTGAAATAAGCTTTGCAAAGACTCTTTACCCATTGCAAATTAAATTAACTTAAGTTAGGAGAAAAAATATGCCTTTCATAAAAGATAAGTGGACAAAAATTATAGTTACGGGGTTGGTGGGACTTTCAATAATATTTTATGGGCTAGATTTTATTTTTTTCAGACAAATTAAAGAGGAGGTCATGTGGTTTTGGAGAACCTTAAGCTTTATGCCAATTGAAGTTTTATTAGTGACATTGGTAATCCAAAAAATGATTGATGAAAGAGATCGTCAGTCAAAATTAAAAAAACTCAACATGGTAATTGGACTATTCTTTAGCGA
>CAYZED010000001.1:199092-202048 GCA_964477445.1 uncultured Clostridiaceae bacterium
CGAAGCTGGTAGAGAGTTATTAGTCTATGCAGTTAAGACTGATCCGTTGGCAGATGAAAAAAGAGAATGTCTTAAAATGAGTAATAATTGGAGTGAAAAAAATTTCATTTCAGCAATGCAAAAAACAGAAATGGAAACAAAAAAATTTGAAAAACAAGGCAGAAAACTTATTGTTGACAGGACTTATATGCAAGAATTAAAGGTAGTTTTATCAGTCAGAAGAGATTTTATGGTGAAATTATTGGAGAATTCCTCGCTGCTTGAACACGAGAGTTTTTCTGAACTACTAACATATATTTTCCATTTAATTGAAGAACTTGATATGAGAGTTGACTTATCAAAAATTCCAAATAAAGACTTAGAACACCTTGAGATTGATTTAAGAAGAGCTTACTCTAAGTTGGTTTTGGAGTGGTTAAGATATATGAAGCATTTAAGAAAAGAATATCCATATTTATACTCTTTTGCTATTCGTACAAATCCTTTTGAGAAAGAAATTAAGGTCGAAATAAGCGATTAGTCAATGACTTATAATTGAATATATAAATGTGTAAATATATAAATGTGTAAATATATGAATGCGTAAATATATGAATGCGTAAATATGTGATTATGTGAATATAATTACACATAATCATTAGCCTTTAAAAGGAAATAATTTGTGTTAATAAAATAGGAGGGTGTTTTTGAAAGAAAAAATCGCTGAAATTTGGTTGGCTTCTCAAGAAGGTATGTCTATGGAAGAGTATATTAGAATTTTAAAAACTTTTGGAAGTGCAAAAAAGTCTATTAAGGAATTATCTGAATTTGCAAATGGAAAAGACATAAATAAAGATAATGAACCAGAATTTGAATTGTGGTTGAAAATGAGGGGAAAACTAAAGTCCTCATTTAATATCGTTTTTAAAGAATCTATATTTGAAGATTTTAGATGTTCCTATGAAAATAGGGATATTAAAGCAATAACAATACAGGATAAAGAATATCCCATTAGACTACGGAACATCCCGTCGCCGCCGCCCGTTCTGTTCATTAAGACGAAAAACTTCAGCTCGTGCATGAATCGTCTTAATGACCAGAACTACCTCGCCATAGGCGAGGTGGGCTCCCGCCAATGCAGCTCCTACGGAATCCGCGCCGCTGAGGCATTCGCGGCCGGATTGGCCAGGGCCGGTGTCACAGTAATTAGTGGCATGGCCCTTGGCATAGATGGAGCTGCCCACCGCGGAGCCCTGGCGGCGGGGGGCTTTACGGTTGCCGTTTTGGGTAGTGGGATACTTAAGCCCTACCCTGATTCTCATAGAGATTTATTTGAGCAAATTTGTGAACGAGGAGCAGTAATAAGTGAATTTGCACCGTCTCAAGAAGCTATACGATATAATTTCCCAAAAAGAAATCGAATTATCAGCGGGCTCTCAGATGGTATTTTAGTTGTTGAGGCAGGAGAGCGTAGTGGTTCCTTAATTACTGTAGAGTATGCAGCTGAACAGGGCAGAGATGTTTTTGCGATTCCTGGGAACATCAATAGTTATACTAGCCGTGGGACTAATAAACTAGTTAAAGATGGTGCGATTATAGCCATTACACCAGATGATATATTAGCTGAATATAATGAAAGAACTATTTTTGACATCGGCATTAATTCTTCAGATAGTTGTTCGTTTGAATTTGACAATTTTAAAATCTCTGAAGTAAAGACAGAAAAGAAGAGGATAGTAGGAAAGAATGCTTCTAAAAATGATGCTTCTGAAAATGATGCTTTTGAAAATGATGCTTCTGAAAATGATAATTCTGAAAATGATGCTTCTGAAAATGATAATTCTGAAAAGTATATTTGGCAAAATGGGGAAAATGATATTAGCTTGACGGAAGAATCAATAAAAATATTTGATTTACTTAAAGAAAAACCTCTGAGTATCGACGAAATTTCTGATTCGTTAAATTTTGAAATTAAGACTGTTATTTCAGAACTAGTTGGATTGGAGATGATGGGAGTAATTAAGAACAATTTTGGTATATATGAGGCTGTATTATTTTGAATAATTTTGTGAATTTCTAAATTTTCTGAATTCGGTATTGCTTTTTTATAAATCGACTAATATAATTAGGACTGCTGAACTCTATAAGCAATATAATAATGAGGTGAACAATTTGAAAAAGGCTCTAGTAATAGTAGAATCCCCTGCTAAAGTAAAAACCATAAAAAAATTCTTAAGTAAAGACTATGCAGTGGAAGCTTCAATGGGACATATAAGAGACCTGCCGAAGAGTCAACTTGGAATTGATTTAGAAAATGACTTTGAACCTAAATATATAACTATTCGTGGGAAAAGCGAAATCACAAACAGATTAAAAAAAGAAGCTAAGAATGCGGAAATAATATATCTGGCGACTGACCCTGACCGAGAGGGAGAAGCTATATCATGGCATCTTAGTAAATTACTTGGGCTTGACGAAAAAAAAGTGAGAAGAGTTGTCTTCAACGAAATCACTAAGACAGCTGTAACTACTGCCATAAAAAACCCAAGGGATCTTGATATGGACTTGGTTGATGCGCAACAAGCAAGAAGAATTCTTGATAGATTAGTTGGTTATAAAATAAGCCCATTATTATGGAAAAAAGTTAAAAAAGGTTTAAGTGCTGGCCGCGTTCAGTCAGTGGCGGTTAGACTTATTTGTGATAGAGAAAACGAAATCAGAAGCTTTATTGTTAAAGAATACTGGTCGCTTATTTCAAAGCTCTCAAAAATAAATGGTAAAAAAATATTTGATGCTAGATTTTTTGGAGTAGCTGGAGAGAAGTTGGAAATAAATGATGAAGCTTCTATGAACAAATTACTCAAGGATCTTGATAAGGCAGAATACAAAGTCAGTAAAATAAAAAAAGGTGAAAAAAGAAGATCATCTCCACTTTCATTTACTAGGCGGTGCAAAACTTGCTTGGACGCATCTAAGT
>CAYZED010000001.1:202058-214954 GCA_964477445.1 uncultured Clostridiaceae bacterium
TACTACAAGCACAATGCAACAGGAAGCATATAAGAAACTTGGCTTTACGACTAAAAAAACCATGATGTTGGCGCAACAGCTATACGAAGGTATTGATATTAAAGGTGAAGGCACAGTTGGTCTTGTAACATATATTAGAACGGATTCGGTTAGAATTTCAGATGAAGCTAAAGCTGAAGCAGAAATTTATATAAAAGATAAATACGGTGCTGAATATTTATCAAATGGCAATAAAGCTCAAAAAACAGGTAAAAAAATTCAGGACGCACATGAAGCTATTAGACCTTCTTCTATAAATAGAGATCCAGAAATTATCAAAGCATCTCTTGAAAAAGATCAATTCAGATTATATGAAATGATTTGGGAAAGATTTGTCGCAAGTCAAATGGCATCTGCAATATATGATACTGTAAACATTGATATTATTGCAAAAAAATCTAAAAAAGAGTTCATTTTTAAAGCAGCGGGAAGTTTGTTAAAATTCGCGGGGTTCTTAAAAGTATACAGTGATGGAAAAGAAGATAAAGAAGAATTTAATGATATTACAATACCGGATTTATCTGAAGGAGAAGTCCTCAGCTTAAAAGAATTGGAACCAAAACAACACTTTACAGAACCTCCAGCTCGCTTTACTGAAGCTACTTTGGTTAAGATACTAGAAGAAAAGGGTATTGGACGACCGTCAACCTATTCTCCGATTATTTCAACAATACAGGATAGAGGTTATGTTGTAAAAGAGAAGAAATTTTTTATTCCTACCGATTTAGGTGAGAAAGTCACTGATTTGATGAGAGAATACTTTTCGAAAATTGTGAATGTTGAATTCACAGCCGATATGGAAAAAACTCTTGATGAAATAGCAGAGGGTAATGTTCCTTGGAAAAATATGATAAGAGAATTCTATACTCCTTTTGCGGTAACTCTTGAAGCAGCGGAACAAATTATTGGGAAAATAGAGATTAAAGATGAAGAGAGCGAAGTTGTTTGTGAACTCTGCGGAAGATTGCTGGTGTTTAAGCAGGGAAAATTCGGAAAATTCTTAGCTTGTCCAGGATTTCCAGAATGTAGAAATACAAAAGCAATTGTAAAGAAACTCGATATTAAATGTCCAAAATGCGAAACTGGAGAGTTAATAGAGCGGACCACTAAAAGGGGTAAAAAGTTCTTTGGTTGCAATACATACCCAACGTGCGATTTTGTTTCTTGGGATGAGCCAATAAATGAAAACTGCCCTGAGTGTGGAACTATTCTTTACAAGAAGTACGTTAAAGGTAAGTATATAAAAAAATGCAATAAAGAAGGCTGTGGATATATTGGAACAGAACTATAAAGAAGAAATCAATAAACAAAATTCTGAACAAAATTCTGAACAAAATGCAATAGTAATCGGAGGCGGTTTAGCGGGATGCGAGGCGGCTTGGCAATTAGCTACCAGAGGAATTAAAGTTAAGTTGTATGAGATGAGACCCATAAAAAATTCACCAGCACATCACACTGATAAACTAGCTGAACTTGTTTGTTCAAATTCATTACGTTCAAACATGTTAGAGAATGCAGTTGGACTTCTAAAAGAAGAAATGAGAATGCTAAATTCTTTAATAATGAAATGTGCCGATGCATGTGCGGTTCCTGCTGGTGGAGCGCTAGCAGTGGATCGTGAAGATTTTTCTTCAATGGTAACTTTTATGATTGAAGAGCATCCTTTGATAGAACTAGTTAGAGAAGAATTTAAAGAATTGCCGCAAGAAGGAAATATTATTGTAGCAAGTGGACCACTGACTAGTGAAACGCTTGCAGAAGAAATATCAAAATTAACTGAGAGTAAACACCTTTATTTTTATGATGCTGCAGCTCCTATAGTTACACTGGATTCATTAGATATGAATAAAATTTTTAGGGCTTCAAGATATAATAAAGGAGACGCAGATTATTTGAATTGTCCTATGGAAGAAAATGAGTATGAAACCTTTTGGAATGAACTTATAAACGCTGAAGTCGTTCCGCTGAATAGATTTGAAGAAGAAAAAGTATTTGAGGGATGTATGCCTGTCGAAACAATGGCAAAAAGGGGCATACAAACTTTGTTGTTTGGACCTTTAAAGCCAGTGGGGCTTGAAGTACCAAAGACAGGACGTGATGCACATGCGATTATTCAGTTGCGTCAAGATAATAAAGAAGGAACTCTGTTTAACCTAGTAGGATTCCAGACTCATTTAAAATGGGGTGAACAAAAAAGAGTTTTTAGTATGATTCCGGGACTCGAGAATGCTGAATTCGTAAGATATGGGGTTATGCATAGAAATACATTCATAAATTCGCCGGAATTACTTAGTCCGACAATGCAGTTTAAAAAAAGAAGTAATCTTCTATTTGCGGGACAAATGACTGGTGTTGAAGGATATATCGAATCTGCATCTTCGGGTTTGATTTCTGGAATTAACTTAAGTCGAATCATTGAAGGAAAAGATCCGATAGTATTTCCTCCAGAAACTGCTCATGGAGCTTTGTGCCATTATATTACTGATAACACAAATAAAAAATTTCAACCCATGAATGTTAATTTTGGTATATTTCCAAATCTTACAAATGATGAAATCAAATCACTCGGCGAAAAATTTCTTGGTATTGTTACCCCTGATGGAAAGCGACCAAAAAAATTAAAAAAACCAGAGAAGTATAAACTCTATGCGGAACGAGCACTGATGAAAATATCCGAAACTAAAGTTATATTGAATATTTTAGATTAATATGATATATTTTCTTTGGAAACTATTTTGATTTTTTAGAATATTCACATTTTTTAGAACAACTTTAAAATTTTAAATAAAATGAGGCAGAGGAACCAATCGTTTCAATGGCCTTTTTGTTATGGAGGAAGAAATGCTTCACGCAACTACTATCGTAGCCGTTAAAAGGAATGGAAAAGGCGCTATAGCCGGTGATGGACAGGTCACAATGAGTCAGAGCACGATTATTAAATCAACAGCAAAAAAAGTTAGAAGATTATTCAATGGAAAAGTTATTACTGGATTTGCTGGGTCTGTAGCTGATGCGTTTACACTTTCAGAAAAATTCGAAGCAAAACTTGAACAACACGGTGGAAATTTAAAAAGAGCCGCAGTGGAGTTAGCAAAAGAATGGCGCAGTGATAAAATTTTAAGGAATTTGGAAGCCATTTTATTAGCGATGGATAACGAATCACTTTTACTTATATCAGGGAATGGGGAAGTAATTGAACCAGATGATGATGTCATAGCTATTGGATCTGGTGGAAATTACGCTTTGGCCGCGGCTAAAGCCTTATACCAAAACACTGATTTAGAGGCGAAAGAAATCGCCACTAAAGCTTTGCTAATTGCAGCATCCATTTGTGTATTTACTAATGAAAATATTTCGGTTGAGGAGCTATAGACATGAATAAAGAGCTTACACCAAGACAAATAGTTGATGAGCTAGATAAATATATTATTGGCCAAGATAGAGCTAAACGCTCTGTAGCAGTGGCTCTGAGGAACAGATACCGAAGAGGTATGCTTGAAGAAGAATTAAGAGTTGAAGTGACTCCAAAAAATATTTTAATGATTGGACCCACTGGCGTTGGAAAAACTGAAATTGCGAGGCGCCTCTCAAAATTGGTTAATGCTCCATTTATTAAAGTAGAGGCCACTAAATTTACTGAAGTAGGTTATGTGGGTCGCGATGTTGATTCTATAATTCGCGATTTGGTAGAATCATCAATTAGAATGGTGAAGATAGAAAAAACGGCTGAGGTTGAATTATCAGCGAAAGAAATGGCTGCAGATATATTGGCGGAAGCATTACTTCCACTGCCTCATAAAAAAGAAACAGGTAATAAAAGTCCGTTCGAGGCTTTGATGGGATATACTTCTAAGGAGCCAGTTAAAGATGAGGCAACAATTCAAAAAGAAAATGAAATAAAGAATAACAGATTTTACATAAAACAAAAGGTTCTCTTAGGTGAACTCGATGAGCAAATTGTAGATGTTCAAATTGAAGATACTTCGGCTACTTCTATGGATATGTCTCAGGGCGTCGGAATTGAAATGATGACTTTTAACTTAAATGATGCTTTAGGCGGAATTTTGCCAAAAAAAACTAAGAGTAGGAAGCTTAAAGTCAAAGATGCTCTTAAATTGCTGACCCAGCAAGAAGCTCAGAAACTCATAGATATTGATGGTGTTCATGAAGAAGCTATAAGGCGAGCTGAAGAGCGAGGGATAGTTTTTATCGATGAGATAGACAAAATTGCTGGAAAGAGTTATTCTTCAGGGCCGGATGTTTCAAGAGAAGGTGTTCAAAGGGACATTCTCCCAATTGTTGAGGGAAGCACAGTAAATACGAAATATGGACCGGTTAAAACTGACTTTATGCTTTTTATTGGCGCCGGGGCATTCCATGTTGCTAAAGTAACAGACTTGATACCTGAACTACAGGGTAGATTCCCAGTGAGAGTAGAATTAGATAGTTTAGGGAAAGAAGAATTCCGAAAGATATTAACACAGCCAAATAATGCTTTAGTGAAACAGTATAAAGGATTGATGATGGTAGAAGGTATTGATTTAGATATTAGAGAAGATGCACTAGATGAAATTGCAGAAGTTGCAGTCACTATGAACGAAGAGAATGAGAACATAGGCGCCAGAAGACTTTATACAGTAATGGAGAAATTATTCGAAGATCTTTCTTTTATCGCTCCAGAATTAACAGAAAAGCAAATATTAGTTGATAGAGAGTATGTAAATAAAGCCATGGGAGATAGGAAAGTTCCAAAAGACTTGAATAAATACATAATCTAGAATTACTAAAAAATTAAAAATGAATTTAAAAACGGATAAAAAAATTAGTAAATATATAATTCTTTGAATTATTTTGGAGGAAAGAAATAATGGGATTACTTGAAAAAATGAGGAAGGTTAACAAGGTACTTCAGACGTCAAGTTCAAATCAACTCTCTTTTTTAGATTTATGTAAAAGTTTAAGTGAAGTACTAGATGCAAACGTTTATGTTGCTAGCCGAAAGGGAAGAATACTTGGATTTGCTTTAGGGACTAAAGATACATGTGACTTTTTACAAGAAGAAATTTTGCCTGAAAAAAAGTTGCCTGATAGTTATAATAAAAAAATATTGTCTCATAGTGAAACTGTTGCAAACACTATGGATGAAGGAACTATTTGCACCTTCGACTCAAAAACCACTTGCAGTAAAGGTACGAGATTTTCTACTATAGTACCAGTGTATGGCAGTGGAGAACGACTTGGGACTTTGATAATTGGTAAATATGGACAGCAGTTTCATATGGAAGACCTCATTCTAGCTGAATATGGTGCGACTGTTGTAGGGATGGAAATATTAAGAGCTAAACATGATGAAACAGAAGCCGAAGATCGAAAAATGGCAGTAGTTGAAATGGCAGTGGACACACTTTCATTTTCTGAACAACAAGCAATTATACATATATTCGAAGAGATGAAAGGTGCTAAAAGCGGAATACTAATTGCCAGTAAAATAGCTGATAAAGCTCAAATCACTAGGTCGGTAATAGTTAACGCACTGAGAAAGTTAGAAAGTGCTGGGGTTATTGATTCACAATCACTTGGAATGAAAGGTACTAGGATTACTATTCTTAATGAAAAGTTGGTAGCTAAAGTAAATAGTTTGAGATTTTAAGATGCAAGGATGTATTAAAAAGATTTTTATCTTTTGGTATATCCTTTCTGTTTTTTTAGATATAAAGTATCGATAATACTAATGAGAACTAAGATTAATTATCAACACAAATAAATATATACCATATATAGTGATAATATTATTTAATTACACAAATTTTTATGTACATAAGTATAATTTATCTGATATTATATAAGAGGGTATATTTGTTTGTTACAAGTAGAATGGAGGAGCGAAATGTTTGAAAAAATTGCGGGTAAGACTGCTTTCCTTGAGAAGGCACTAAATGCTTCTTGGATGCGAAATGAAGTACTAACAAATAATATCGCAAACGCTAATACTCCGAATTTTAAACGATCGGACGTAACGTTTGATGAAGTTTTGAGTAATATAACTGGCCCTGAAATTCCAATGAGAGAAACTGGTTCGGGGAATAAAAAGTTTTTACCAGTAAGTGAAATGGCTGTCATGGCCAGTATGGAACCTAGAATTGTACAAGATACATCTAGTAGAACAAGAAAAGATGGAAATAATATAGATGAAGATGTTGAAATGGCAGAACTTTCGAAGAATACTATTAAATTTAATGGGTTGATTCAAATGATTTCAGGTGAATATAATAAGCTAAAATCCGCTATAAGCGGGGGGAGGTAGTATAAATGGGCTTCTTTGATAGTATGAATGTTAGTGCATCTGCATTGACGGCTGAAAGACTAAGAATGGATGTTATATCGAAGAACATTGCTAATGCTAACGTAACAAGAACAGCGAATGGTGGGCCTTATAGAAGAGCAATGGTTATTTTTGAAGCTAGCAATGGACAAAAACCCTTTAGCGAATATCTTAATGAAGCTAGTAAAACGATGGTCGGCGGGGTCAAGGTATCAGGAATCATTGAAGACACATCACCATTTAAAGAAGTGTACGATCCATCACATCCTGATGCTAATGATGACGGATATGTGAAAATGCCAAATGTGGACATAATGGCTGAAATGGTTGATATGATTACTGCAACTAGGTCCTATGAAGCCAATGTAACTGCAATGACTAATACGAAGAATATGGCTTTGAAGGCGTTAGAAATTGGAAGATAAATTCTGAAACCAAAACTAATAATACTAAAATATTAGATAAGTGGTGTGAAATATGATAAATATGGGGACTGAGTTAATAAAAAGTGTAACAAACAATCCTATCGGAAAAACTATTGGATCATTAGATACAAATAATGCTACATCTGGTGAGACGATTAATTTTGGGTCATTTTTAAATGATGCGATAGCTAGTGTAAATAATTTACAGAACGATGCTGATACTTTAAAAATTAATTTTGCCGCAGGAAAAACTGATAATATTCAAGATGTTATGATTGCCATGCAGAAAGCGGATGTCGCTTTCCAAATGACGGTACAAGTTAGAAATAAAATTTTAGAGGCATATCAAGAAATAATGAGAATGCAGATGTAATGATAGAGGTGATTAGGTGCCTGAGTTTTTTGTGAAACTTCAGACAAGTTTATTAGAATTCTGGGCTAAGCTCGAAAACGGCCAAAAAATTAGATTGGTGGCTGGTATCGTGCTTGGTTTAGCTTTGCTTATTGCCTTTATATTGTTCGTTACTAAACCAGAATATGAACCATTATTTCAGAATATCTCTCAAACGGAGATAGGAAATATAGTAACAAGTTTGAAAGACCAAAAGATTGCTTATAAAGTAGAAGGCAGTACGATTTATGTACTTAAAGGGAAAGCAAGTGAATTAAGCGCTAATATGTATGCCGAAGGTATTGTTACAGATGCTTCTATACCAGCTGATAATACTACTTCTAATATAATGGAAACTGAGATTGAAAAAAAAGCGCGTCTAAATACGAATAAACAAAATGCCATAATAAGAGGATTGATGAATGTCGAAGGTATTGCTAAAGTTAGCGTTACACTTAACATACCTGATGATAATGGGTTTGTTTTGAAACCAGAAGAAAATGAAAAATCTGCTGCAGTTATGATAACTATGAAATCTAATGCAATTCCTTTTGATAAAAAACAGGTTTATGGAATAGTAAGGTTTATCTCTAATAGCTCAGGCGTGCCAGCCCAAAATGTTTCTTTAGTAGATCAAACAGGTGAAGAATTAAATTCAAACACGTCAGATGGATTTACAGGGACCAATATGGATCTCCAAAACGGTTTTAAAAAAGATATTGAAAAGAGTGTATATAAACTTTTAGAGGCGCCTTTTGGTGCTGCTAATGTTCGTGTTATTGCAGCGGTCGATCTTAACTTTAGTGACGAAGTCCAGGATACGGTAGAGTATGTCCCTGATCCCGAGACCAAGACAGGAGTGGTCAGAAGTTTTAATAAAATTGAGAAAATTCTGGCAGACAGTTCTACAGGTGGTGTGCCTGGCACTTCATCAAATTCTACTTCAGGCACTGATAGTACAACGACATACCCTGAAGGTACGACATCTGGGGATAAATATAATGAGACCACTAATACCGTTAATTATGAAATAAATGAAATAAAGAAGAGAATAGTTAAAGAAAAAGGCAATATAGAAAATTTATCCACCACAGTTTTATTAAATCAGAGTAAACTTCCTGATGGGTATGATGAAGCTAATTTAAAGAGTAGTATTGTTGAATTAGTCGGATATGCTCTAAAAGGGTATATGACTGGAAAGTCATATACAGATGCAGAACTTACAGGTTTAGTGAAAATAACAATAATGCCTTTTGATGATTCTCAGGCAGCCGCGCTCGCCAATGAAGCTGCCACACAGAAGCAATCTGAACTTGTTAAATTGATTTTATCGATAGCATCTGTATTGCTTGGAATTGGTGTGTTTGCGTTTGCACTCTTTATATTTGTTAGAGGTAGAGTACCTAAATTGGAAGAAGGGTTAGCAATGGCTGGTGGAGGTCCTTTAGAAACCATTACTGTTACAGGACAGGATGGGAAAGTATACCAAGTACCAAAGCGTCCGGATATTGATGTACCGGAAATTGATGCTGATGACCATAATGCATTAAGGAAGCAGCTCGAAAAATTTGTCAGTAGTAGACCGGAAGCGGTTGCTCAACTATTAAAAAATTGGATAAGTGATGATTGAAGGAGTGTTAAATACACATGGCAAAACCGTCGCAGGTTGTTGATGATTTTACTGGCAGACAAAAAGCATCTATTTTGCTCATTGCTTTGGGGCCAGATTATTCTGCTCAGATATTCAAACATCTTAAAGAAGATGAAATTGAAGCACTAACACTTGAAATTGCAAATATGAGAACTGTTTCTCCAGAAGATAAAGATTCAGTTATCGAAGAATTCTATGAAATATGTCTTGCACAAGAATATATTTCAGAGGGTGGTATTTCATATGCTAAAGAAATCCTGGAAAGAGCTCTTGGCTCAGGAAAGGCTATGGACGTTATTAATAGGCTTACATCTTCTTTGCAGGTTAGACCGTTTGACTTTGTCAGGAAAGCTGACCCAAGTCAATTGCTTAACTTTATTCAAGGGGAACATCCTCAAACGATTGCCCTAATTCTCGCATATCTTAAACCTCCTCAGGCAGGAAGTATTATTTCAGCTCTTCCCCAGGATAAACAAGCTGATGTTGCAAGAAGAATAGCTCAGATGGATAGAACGTCACCAGAAGTAATAAAAGAAATCGAAAGAGTACTTGAAAAGAAACTATCCACAATGGTGTCCCAGGATTATAGTATCGCTGGTGGTATCCAAGCTGTGGTTGAAATTTTGAACTCTGTTGACAGAGGAACAGAAAAATATATTATGGAAACGTTGGAAGTTCAGGATACAGACCTTGCAGAACAAATAAGGAAGAGAATGTTTGTATTTGATGATATTGCCATGCTAGATAATAGATCAATTCAAAGAATAACACGCGAAGTTGAAAATGGTGATTGGGCACTAGCTCTAAAGAGTGCTGGAGAAGAAGTCCAAAAAATTATATTCTCTAACATGTCAAAACGTCTTGCTGAAATGATAAGAGATGATATGGAATATATGGGACCAGTGAGATTAAGAGACGTTGAAGAAGCACAACAGAAGATAGTTAACGTAATAAGAAAACTTGAAGATGCTGGTGAAATTGTTATATCCAGAGGCGGAGGCGATGAGATAATTGTCTAGAATATACAAGTCTAATAATATCAAGATAAATGAACCAAGAAAGCTGGAAAATATTTTTCCAGCTAATTTTAAACATATACCTAAGCCAATTATAAAAAACAAAGAGATGCAAAGCGACTCAGATGATTCTCTTGGTATTGATAGTTTTGATGAAAATGTTCAAACTGATGAAGACTTAATTGAACCATCGGAAGCTGAAACTGAAGCAGAAAGAATTATCGAGGAAGCAAAAGATTTATATAAGAATATTGTCTCAGAAGCGAATAAAGAAGCCTCTGAAATGAGAGAATCTGCGTATGCAGAGGTTGACAATTTAAACAAAAAAGCTTATCAAGAAGGATATGATAAAGGGCTTAGAGAAGCTGAGAAAAAAATTGGAGAATTAGTTGATGAAGCACAATCAATAAGGGACTTTTTAGATAACCGAAGAACAAAACAGATGAGAGAAATTGAATCGAGTGTGATTAATTTGATTATTGATATTGGAAGAAAAGTAATAGGTCAAGAACTCGATCAAACACCAGAGGCAATTCTATCAATCGTAAAAAATGCATTAAGTAAGGGATCGTTTATTGAAAAGGCTACACTTCGAGTCTCAGAGGAAGATTATGAAATTGTGAATGAAAATAAAATAATGATTTTAAGAAGCGTTGAAGGATTGAGTGAGTTAACCGTTGTTTCGGATATTGCATTAGTTAAAGGGTCTTGTATAATTGATACGCCCTCAGGAGAAATAAACGCATGTGTTGATGTGCAACTGAAAGAATTAGAGAAAATTTTTGATTTCGTTTTGAAGAGAGAATAGTTGAGAGGGGCGATTGTGTAATGGAAAATTTTAGTCTTATGAAATTCAAAATCGCGCTTGAAAGTAATGAATTAATAAAATATATTGGTAGGGTTACTCAAATAGTTGGATTAACAATAGAGGCTAATGGACCTTCCGCAAATCTTGGGGAACTATGTTTTATTCATCCTCTTAAAGGAATGAAGCCAGTAATGGCAGAAGTGGTGGGATTTAAGAATAATGCAGTTTTTTTAATGCCCCTTGGTGAAATGAGTGGGATTGGATCGGGTTGCCGAGTTGAAGCGACCGGAAGAACATTTACAGTCAAAGTGGATGAATCTATGTTAGGAAGAATTTTTGATGGACTTGGAAATACAATTGATGAAAAAGGTAGTTTTGAAAGTAAAATAGCGTATCCTGTTGAAAATAGCCCCCCTAACCCGCTAACAAGAAAAAAGATTAAGGATGTCTTACCAATTGGTATAAGAGCAATTGATGGACTATTAACCATAGGTAGAGGTCAAAGAATAGGAATTTTTGCAGGCTCTGGGGTTGGAAAAAGCACGTTAATGGGTATGATTGCTAGAAATACTAAAGCAGATGTAAATGTTATTGGACTTGTAGGCGAACGAGGTAGGGAAGTAAGGGAATTTATCGAAAACGATCTTCAGGAAGAAGGACTTAGTAGATCAGTTGTTGTAGTCGCTACATCAGATCAGCCTGCATTAGTTAGATTGAAAGCAGCTCAACTGGCTACAGCGATTGCGGAATATTTCAGAGACCAAGGTAAAGATGTTATGCTTCTAATGGACTCATTAACACGTTTCGCTATGGCTCAGAGGGAAATAGGGTTGGCTGTTGGTGAACCACCAGTAACCAGAGGATATACTCCAAGTGTTTTTGCAATTATGCCAAAACTCCTTGAGCGCTCAGGGACATCTGAAAAGGGCTCAATTACAGGCATGTATACAGTTCTTGTTGATGGGGATGATATGAATGAACCTATTACAGACACGGTAAGAGGGATTCTTGATGGACATATTGTTCTATCGAGAAACATGGCAAATAGAAATCATTATCCTGCGATAGATATATTATCCAGTGTTAGTAGGGTTATGCCCAATATCGTTGATTCGGAACATAAAGATATGTCAAACAAAATCAAGAATATAATGGCTGTTTATAAGGATGCAGAAGATCTTATTAATATTGGTGCATATGTTAAAGGCAGTAATCCTTCAATTGATGATTCGATTGTAAAGATTGATAGTATAAATAATTTTCTTAAACAGGGTACTCATGAGAAATGTGAATTTGAAGATGTATTAGTTGACTTGTCAAAAATTCTGGAGGTTGATAACATTGGCACATAAGTTTAAACTCCAAAGGCTGCTTGATGTAAGAGCAATTTTAGAAGTGGAAAAAAAGACGGAATTAGGGAACTCAAATAAAAGAGTGGAAAAAGAGAAAAACGAGCTAAAAAGATTAGAAAAAGAAAAAACAAATATGACTGAAGAGTTTGGCATGGTATCAGTGGCTGGAACCACCGCTGGAAGGCTTAAAGAAATGAATGAATACATTGAATATTTTTCTAAAGCCGAAAAACTACAAAAACTTAGAATAAAAATGGCAGAAGAATACCGCGAAACTTGTCGTTTAGAAGTCGTAAAAGCATCTCAAGAAAAGAAAATGATCGAGAAGCTTAAGGAAATTGATTTATCAAAATTTAATTATGAAGAAAAAAAACGAGAAGAAAAGATTGTAGATGATTTAGTATCTTTTAAAGAGACAAAAAAAGAAGATCTTTAAAATCAGTGAGGTGACATATAATTGGAAAAAAGAGTTAAACCGGGTCGGCCAGAAGCAATACCTGAAGTTGAACCAAGTAAGAATATTAAGAAGAAGAAAGAATTAAAAAAAGATAGTATAATTAAGCGGTTTTTTACAACAATAATCCTATTAGGTTTAATTATTGTTTTAACAGCAGTTATTTTCTTTGGTGCAGTTTTTGTGTTCAACATTGGCGGAAAATCCATGAAATCAGAAGTTGCAGGACTTTTATCGAAATATCCAATTATTGGTCCTATCATGAAACCCATTGCTATGGATATGACACCAGAACAACTTGCTATTTATGAAAAAGAACAGGCGGCACTAAAGGAAAAACAACATATAGATGATATAACAAAACGCGAAGCTGATTTAGTAACTAAAGCAAACGAACTAAAAGTTAAAGAAGCTGCATTAACAAAGCGTGAAGCAGAC
>CAYZED010000001.1:214964-221551 GCA_964477445.1 uncultured Clostridiaceae bacterium
CCTTATGGCAAGGGAAAAAGACATAATTACTCTAAAAGAAGCTTTGAATGGAAGTTTAAATAGTGTTAAAGAGCAAGCTGCATATTTTGAAAAAATGGATGCTACTAGGGCGATGAATATTATGATAAACATGGATTCTAAAGAAACAATCATTCCTATTCTAAGGGCTATGCAGATTACTAAAGCAATTTCAATAATTTCTCTTATGGACCCACTACAAGGCGCCCGAATTATGCAGGAAATAGTAACTATTCCATCTACTAGCCCAATCCCCTAGTGATGTTTTAATGACCACGGAAATAAAGTAAAAGAAACAATAAAAACATTAAATATACATTAATAGGCCATCATTTTTATCTCAACTTTGCTGTTAAATCTACCGATATATTTAGCAGGAAAGAGAGGTGAAAAAGGTGGCATTTTTATTAAATCAGATTCAAATGGCTTCAGTCAAAGTTAATACCAATGAAAAATCGTCGAATCTATTTAAAGTTGATACCGAGTCCAAAAACAAGGATAGTACATTCGTGAAAGAATTTAGTAACGCAATATCCTCTAAAAATTCTTCAAAGGTTAATCAAGACTTGATGTTAAAGCAGTACAAGAGCCTGCAGCAGTATAAAGACGAAAAAGCTCTGCAATCAAAAAAACTTTATAGTGAAGCCAAAAAAAATGTTTTAAAACCAGATATTCAAACAGAAAACAAGCCGATTGAAGCAAATCGAAAAACTGTAGTAGATTCAAATAATTCTAAAAAAATCTCTGAAGTAAACTCAAAAGAAAGCTCAAATGATAATTCTACAGAAGTTGTTTCAAAAACTGTGGATTCAAAAACTGTAGATTCAAAAACTGTAGATTCAAAAACTGTAGATTCAAAATCGAGTACCGAGAACAATTCACAGGCAGTAAATCAAAATGATACGAATTCTAAAATCAAAGATTTGAGCATAGCGAAAGATACAGAAGGCAAAGATTTGACTGAAGAAGAAAAGAATTTAACTACTACATTGAATTCAAATTTTCAAGAAATTCTTACACAGATCTCAGAGCTTATTAATTTGATGCAGGGACAAGTCGCGAACAATGGGGCAAAAAAAACCGAGACCACTCAAGCAGCTCAAAGCAAATCGGCACAAACTGATTCCAAAATCAGTGATATTTCAGCGTTACTAACTAAAACCATAAATAGTAAAGACAATCCGGAAGAGTTTGTTAATTCGGCAGAAAAAGTTTTGAATTCTTTAACTGAATTATCAACAAAAAACGCGACAGAAAAAACTGATGATACATTTAAGAATCTTATGTCTTTGACTAATGACAAAATGAAGGTAATAAAAAATGAAATAGCAGACGCAAAATTCATAATTCAAGCTCTTGGAGGGTTCGAGAATCTCAAAAATTCATTAGTTATAAATCAAGAATCCGAATTTTTAAAAGATGAAACGCTTTTAGATGCGAAAGTAGCTAGTCAAGGTAATACATCAGGTGTTGAAAAGAGTTCAATACTAAAGGATAGTCTTCAACTAAATAATGAAGAAGAAAGCCCACGAGTTATTGGGCAAATTTCTTCAAACAATAAATCACAAGATACGCTTTTAGCAAAAAATAAAGTTGAGATTAAGACGGAAAATGTGGAAAACCAAGGAATACAGAAAATTCAAAAAAACATTTCTTCTGAAACAAATCGCTCAAGTTCAAATGCAACTCAAAGCGATGACAAAAAAAATGGATTAGAAACTAAGTCCATAGAAGGAAATCTTAAAGGTGTAAAAACAGGAGAACAAATTATCAACCCAAATAGCTTTTCATCAAACTTAAAAGAAATTATTGAGACGAAAACTATAGAAAAACCGATAGTTGCGCTAACAGTTGATAAAACGGAAATACTTAGTCAAATAGTTAAGAAAGCGGAAGTAATCGTTGGTTCTACACAGAGTGAAATGATTATGAAACTTGAACCGGAGAGTCTCGGTAAAATTAATCTCAGAGTATCAGTTGAAAGAGGATTATTAACAGCTAGTTTCCAGGCTGAAAATCAGCAAGTCAAATCTATTATAGAATCAAATATGAATTCATTAAGAGATATGCTTCAAGAAAAAGGCATTAACGTTCAGGCAATAAATGTTAGCGTTAATCAAGGAAATACTGACTCTCAGAAATGGAATGCTCCTACTGGATGGAACAAAAAAAGCGATTCAAAAACCGTTGGACTAAAAAGTAGTGGTACAAACTCAGTTTCATATATTGACTCGAATTTAGTTGAAACAAACAATTTTAAATTAAATCCATATACTAGACATCTTGGGAGACTCGATATAAAAGGATAAACTAAGGAGGTGCCGATATGGCAACCGCAAATACTAGCACAGTGAGTTCACAATTTGCAAATGTTAAAGCATACGTTCCTGAATATAAACAAACGAAGACATTTTCTACAGAAATGGGTAAGGATGAGTTTTTAAATTTACTTATAACACAACTCAAAAATCAGAATCCGCTTGAACCTATGAAAGATCAAGAATTTATAGCACAAATGGCTCAGTTTTCCTCACTTGAACAAGCACAGAATACTAACAAATCAATAAGAGAACAAACCGCATCTAATATGGTTGGAAAAGCAGTGATTGCAAGCGTCAAAGACTTACAAACTGGAGTTAGTACTGATGTAGCCGGGATAGTTGCTTCCATGGAAATATTGTCAGGTGATATAAAATTAAACCTAACTACTAAGACTGGTACAACACAGGTTAAATATGATGAAATTACACAAGTAACGGATCCTAAGACTCTTTCAACACAGCTCAGTTATGTCGACTTTAATACACAGATTTCTTCTGCTGGAAGTTTAATTGGGAAAAACATTATTGCAATGGTTAGTACAACAAAAACTGATGAAACAGGAACTGTAACCACTCAGGAAAATGTTGAAGGAAAAGTTGATTCATTTAAAATTGCAAAAGGTGTAGTTACATTAAATGTTGCTGGAAGAGCTATTAAAATGGAAGAAGTTCAAGAAGTAAAAGGCGATAATATATAAAGTAAAGGATTAAAAAATCGAAGTTAAATAAAACACAAAACAATATTTAGGAGGGGTTCTAATGCCGGTAATAATTAATAATAGGCCAATCCTTCCATTAGAAAGAAATATACCTCAAGCAAAACCGCAAAATAATAATGCAATAGAAAACAGCAATTCCTTCTCGGATGTCCTGAAAAGCACTTTTGATAGTAAGAAAACTGTAAAACTTAGTAAACATGCCGAGGAAAGACTTACAAAAAGAAATATTAACCTGACGAGCAACGATTTAAAAAAAGTAAGTGATGCTGTAGATAAAGCAGAAGCAAAAGGTATAAAAGAAGCATTAATAATGCTTGATGGAAAGGCACTTGTTACAAATATAAAGAATAGAACTATAATAACTGCTATTTCAGGTGATGACTTAAAAGATAATGTTTTTACGAACATTGATGGAGCAATGATAATTTGAGCCGGACCTTTCATAGGGGGCTCGGTCTTCCTGAATGAACGATGGAAGACACATATTTAAAGGAGGAAAAGACTTATGATGAGGTCAATGTACTCTGGTGTATCTGGGCTTAGAGCACACCAGTTAAAAATGGATACAATTGGTAACAATATAGCAAACGTTAATACCGTGGGATTTAAGAGTCAAAGAGTAACTTTCCAGGAAGTTTTTAATCAAACTCTAAGAGGCGCTGGTTCAGCACAAACTGGAAAAGGTGGAACAAACCCGCAGCAGGTAGGTCTTGGAATATCTATAGCTTCTATTGATACTTTTCAAGTTAGAGGCGCGGTTCAAAGAACGGATAACAATACAGATTTGGCGATTAATGGTGATGGTTTTTTCATGCTATCAGATGATGTCGCTGGGATAGATAGAAGCTACACTAGAGCTGGCAATTTTTCATTAGATGAAGCTGGAAATTTTGTGGCTGCCAATGGGTACAAGGTAATGGGTTACATGATGGATGACACCACTGGCATTTTATCAAGCAATCTTACAGGTGTTAAAATTTCCAAAGCAGATGCAGTTGCTGCAAAAGAGTCCACGATTGCTACATTAGAAGGAAACCTTGATAATAATTTGTCACAAATAAATGGAGGCACTATATCAGTCCCGATTTTTACTGCTGGTGCTGGTGTTGCAGCTGACTCTTTAACATTTTCCACTGGAACCAAATACTGGGAAACAACTTCCTCCTTCTATGATTCACTTGGAAGTCAACACAGTCTTAAATTCACTTATGTAAAAGGCTTATTACAAGATGGAACAACTCCAGGGACATCTAGTGATTGGGCTGTATACGTTCAAAGTATGGATACAGGGAAGTTTCTTAATACTACCACTGGCATCGGTTATGCTGGAAATGCAGGCGATGCAGCTACTGGATTAGCTTTTAATGCGAATGGATCACTTAATCTCGCAGGGGCAAATACTATGAATACAGGAACCTTAAACGCTGGGAAAATAAGTGTTCAAGTACCTGTTACTAATGGATCATTACCAATATCTTTGAAATTTGATATGTCTAGACTTACACAGTTTTCAAATGAATCTAGTGCAGCAGTTACCTCAAAAGACGGATATGCGCAAGGAGCGCTTGATTCATTTAGTATCGGACCCACGGGTGAAGTAAACGGTATTTTCACAAATGGTCAAAGCAAAACAATTGCCCAATTGGCACTTGCAGCTTTTAAGAATCCATCTGGACTTGAAAAGACTTCTGAAAATATGTTTATTGCAACTTCTAACTCTGGGGAACCAATTGTTGGATCGCCAGGTTCGAGTGGACTAGGCGGTTTAAATCCTGGAACACTTGAAATGTCTAATGTTGACCTATCAAGAGAATTTTCTGAAATGATTAGTACTCAAAGAGGATTCCAAGCAAATTCCAGAATAATAACTACTTCAGATGAAATGTTACAAGAAATGGTTAACCTTAAGAGGTAATTAATAATTATTTTATATACTATTAATAAGTGAATAACGATAAACAATTATTATTTACTCAAATAATCAATTCATAGATAAATAGCTGTACCATTTGGTTTTTTGGTACAGCTATTTTAATGAACAAAATATTTTGAGATAATTAATACAACAGTGAGGAATATTATATTAAAAAAATTTGTAATTATAAACTAAACAATATCTAGCATATAATAATTCTTTATTGTACAATATATAGCATAGAGTCAATATTTACTATTGATTGTTTCTGATATAATATAGGAGGAAATTAACTATGATTAAAGTACATAAATTCGGAGCTTATTGAAACTATCGAAGCTACTCCTGACACTGTTGTAACTCTCACAGATGGGAAAAAATATATTGTAACAGAAGCTCCAGAACAAATAGTCTCGAAGATAATGGAATTCAGAGCGAAAACTTTTGAAAGAGCTACTATAATTGTTAATAAAAAATAATATATAGTCCTTGAAACCATTGGTTTTATTGAAGCTTTATTTGGAATATGGTAGACTATAGTATGATAAAAAAATGGAGGTATTTATATGAAGGGGAACCAATTGCTTATCATCATAATAGTAGTTTTAATTTTAGTAATAATTGGCGGGGGCATCTTTGCTTATATGATGATAAATAAGACCGAAAAAGAAGAATCACCTATAAAGGTTGATACTGACGTGTTTGAACTTGGCATGATACCTGGAGGCGGTGGAGGAGAAGGCGAAGCGGCTGAACCTGCTCCGCTAGTATTTATTACTAACACTACAGATAGTAAAAAAATTGTTAAGATTTCTATGCACATTAAACTAACATTAAAAGGTTTTAAAGATAAAGCTGTAAGAACAGAATTCCCTGTCCAAGCTAAAGAAAAACTTGTTGAAATAAAGGATCGAATTACTGGGATTTTAAGAGCTCAGAGCACAGCATCTTTTGATAGTTCAAATTTAGAGCATTTGAAAGAAGAAATTAAAGCAGGAATTGAAGAAATAGTTGGAGAAGGAAGAGTAGCGGAGATTAGTTTTGTGGAAATAATTTCTCAATAGAAGTATAATAAAAATCACATAATAACGGAGCAGAGGAGGTGATATCTTGGCAGATATTATGTCACAAAGTGAAATAGATAACCTACTAAGCGCGTTAAGCTCCGGAGAATTAGATATTGGTGACATAAAAGAAGAAAAAGAAGAACGTAAGATTAAAGAGTATAATTTTAAAATGCCTAATAAATTTGCAAAAGACCACATGCGTACTTTGCAGATTATGCATGAAAACTTTTCTAGACTCTTACAAACTTATCTGTCTGGATATCTCAGAACTTTAGTTCAGATTGATGTTGCATCGGTTGACCAGTTGACGTATGGTGAATTCAGCAATTCGATGCCCAATCCCTCGATATTAGGAATTGTGGATTTTGCTCCATTATCAGGTAATATTATTGTCCACGTTTTGCCAAATATTGCCTTTGCAATGATCGAAAGAGTTTTAGGCGGAAGTGGACAAGGCTTTGAAAGAGCTAGGGGTTTTACAGAAATTGAACTTAGCTTAATAGAAAGAATAATTAATCAGTTAGTCTCATTCTTTAAGGATCCATGG
>CAYZED010000001.1:221561-237163 GCA_964477445.1 uncultured Clostridiaceae bacterium
ATGGAAAAATGTAATAGAACTAAGACCGAAGATTAAGAAATTAGAAACCAATCCTCAGTTTGCTCAAATTATGTCCCCTAATGAAACCGTAGCGTTAATAACGCTAAATATCAAAATTGGAACTATAGAAGGTATGATACATGTATGTATTCCTCATCTGGTTATTGAACCAGTTATATCTAAACTTAGTACTAAATTTTGGTTTTCAGGGGTAACTAAAGAGTTAACCGAAGCTGAACTAAAAGTAATTGAACGAAGAATTAATACGACTCTAATCCCAATAAAGACAGTTCTCGGGAAAAATGAAATTACCATTAAAGATTTTTTGGAGTTGCAAGTTGGTGATGTAATACCACTTAATAGTTCAGTTGATAGCGATATAGATGTGTTTATAGGAAATTCGCTTAAATTTAGAGGAAAACCAGGACTTAAGAAAAACAAAGTTGCGATAAAAATAACTGAAGTAATCAGGAGAGGAGATGATTCGGATGAGTGAGATGCTTTCCCAGGAGGAAATCGATGCACTACTTAGAGGTGATTCTGGTGGAGATTCTCAGGACGAAGCTTCTGCTGAAATGAACTCGCAAGAAGGGCTTTCCGGAGAAGAAATAGATGCACTTGGTGAAATTGGCAATATAAGCATGGGAACTTCAGCAACTACTTTGTTTACTTTACTAAATAATAAAGTAAATATTACTACACCTAAAGTTTCAGTTACTACATGGGATGAGTTAGCCCAAAACTATTCTAAACCATATGTGGCAGTGCATGTTCAGTATACACATGGACTAGAAGGTACCAATCTACTAGTACTTAATGAAAGCGATGTTAGAATCATAACCGACCTAATGATGGGCGGTGAAGGTGAAGACAGTGGAGAAGAAATTGGTGATTTGCAGTTATCAGCGATAGGAGAGGCAATGAATCAAATGATTGGTTCAAGTGCGACCTCTTTAGCTACTATGTTTAACAAGAAGATTGATATTTCCCCTCCGAGAGCTTTTATAATATCTTTTACAGATGATTCAAAGACCACTATTAGTGGACTTGATCCTACTAGTAAAATTGTAAAGATTTCATTCAGGATGGAAGTCGGAGATGTAATAGATAGTGAAATAATGCAGATACTACCTATTGAGTTTGCAAAGGACTTAGTTGAAAATTTGTTTAATAGTATGGGTGGGAGAAGTTCAACTGCTGCGGCGCAACAGCCAACACAAACACAGCCACCACAGCCGCAACCGCAGCCACAGGTAACAGCAGAGCCTCGACCGAACACGCAACCACAACAACCACAACAACCACAGTATCAGACACCACCTCAACAACCTCAGCCTTCTTATAATCCTCAATACGATGTTAGAATGCCAGAGGCAAGATTGCAGCATGAAGAACCAAGGATGGTAAACGTTCAACCAATCCAATACCAAAATTTCGAAGCAGGTGATGCTTGGGCGCCAGAAAAAGAGAGCATGGAACTGATTATGGATGTACCACTTGAAATCACGGTTGAGCTTGGTCGAACAAAAAAATATATAAAAGACATATTGGAATTTAGTCCAGGTACGATATTAGAATTGGACAAATTAGCTGGTGAACCTGTAGATATTATGGTTAATGGAAAGTATATTGCGAAAGGGGAAGTTGTTGTTATAGACGAAAGCTTCGGGGTTCGTATAACCGATATAGTAAGCACAGCGAAAAGAGTTAAGTTACAATAAAAATATATCAAGAACTGAAAAGATTTGGCAGGATAAAAGGAGGAAGACATAAAATGGCAAATGGAATTCTAGTAGTAGATGATGCAGCTTTTATGAGAATGATGATTAAGGATGTACTTTCTAAAAATGGTTTTACTATTGCAGGAGAAGCTGAAAACGGAGCAAAAGCTATAGAAAAATTTAAAGAGTTGAATCCTGATTTGGTAATAATGGATATTACAATGCCTGAAGTAGATGGAATTCAAGCTGTAAAAGAAATTAAGAAATTAAATAGTGCAGCAAAGGTAATAATGTGCTCTGCTATGGGTCAACAGGCAATGGTTATTGAAGCTATTCAAGCAGGAGCTAAAGATTTTATTGTTAAGCCTTTCCAGGCTGAAAGAATAGTTGAAGCAGTTAAAAAGGTACTTGGATAATGGGAACAAGCGATTTTTCTACAATCGCTACTGTTTTTTATCTAATTGTTGTTATAGGAATAGTACTAGCATTGGCTTATTATGGCACTAAGTTTGTCGGGAAAAATTCAGCGGGTAGACTAAAAGGCAAAAACATGAAAGTATTAGAAATATTACCCATGGGATTAGATAAGAATCTGATTTTAATTGAAGTTGGAAAGAAAAACTTCCTTTTTAGTAATACACAGAAAGGATTAGTGTTAGTTTCAGAGATAAACAGTGACGATTTAAACAAAGAGAATGTATCTGAGTTTGAAGAACTACTTAAGAAAGAGAGCATGGAGCTTTCAGAACCCTTTGATTCAACTATTAAAGGAAAACTAAAAAGGCTCCAGAGAATGTTCAGAGGAAACAATAGTAATGATTAAGTTAAAAAAACTTCTGAAAATAATTATTCCGCTTTTATTAATAATACTGGGGACCTTTATTGTTGTTTATGCAGCACCTGACCTCACAATCCCAAAGGTTGATTTAAGCGTATCCAGTTCTTCCGATCCTAAGGATGTAGCACTGAGTTTACAGATAGTTTTTCTTTTAACTATTTTATCTTTGGCACCATCATTACTCATTATGATGACTTCCTTTACGAGAATAGTAATCGTATTTTCTTTTATGAGAAATGCATTAGGAACTCAACAAATGCCTCCGAACCAAGTTTTAATAGGACTTTCACTATTTTTAACATTTTTCATAATGTCACCAGTCATAAAAGATATTAATGAGCAAGCATACCAACCCTATGTAAATGGTAAAATAACTCAGTCTGTGGCATTCACTAAGGCAATGAATCCATTAAGAGAATTTATGATGAAATATACTAGAGATAAAGATTTAGCGCTTTTTATCAAGCTTAATGGAGGAGAAGTCCCTAAAGACACAAAGGATATACCTACACAAGCTTTAATCCCAGCATTCATTATAAGTGAATTAAAAACAGCGTTCGAAATAGGCTTTTTTCTATACATACCGTTTTTAATGATAGATATGGTAGTTTCCAGTACGCTGATGTCCATGGGAATGATGATGTTGCCCCCAGTAATGATATCAATGCCCTTTAAAATTTTACTTTTTGTAATGGTTGATGGTTGGAATTTGCTAACTAAAGCTATTATTCTAACATTTAACAGATAGGCGGTATTATGAATCAAAGTGTAGTTGTAGATATCGCTCAAGAAGCGATAAGAATTGTTTTTCTCGTTTCAGGACCTGTTTTGATACTTGGATTATTAGTTGGATTGTTAGTTAGTATAATTCAAGCAACTACCCAGATTCAAGAAGCGACCTTATCGTTTGTCCCAAAAATAATTGTTGTCGGTTTAACTCTTTTAATATTTGGACCATGGATGATGGCACTAATGAATGATTTTACAATCAATTTATTTGAAAACATCCCAAGGTATATTAGATAATTATGACAAATTGGCTAGTTAATTTACCAGATCAAATAGCAATATTTACACTTATATTTGTTAGAATGGGTGCGCTTTTCGTAATTACTCCGATTTTCGGAAGACGCGAAATGCCATCTTATATGAAAGTTAGTTTTGCGTTCTTTGTAGCAATTATTGTTCTTCCCTCTATGACTGGAGTTCATCTCGAATATAGTAATATGATTGAATTTACAGGAATGGTCTTAAAAGAGTTTCTTGTTGGAATAATAATGGGTTATGTCAGCTTTGTTGTTTTTGCATCGTTGTACGTTTCAGGACAAGTTATGGATATGCAGATAGGTTTCGGCATGGTTAATGTATTAGATCCATTAATGGGCTCACAGGTACCACTGGTTGGTAATTTTTTCTATATAATTACAGCGTTATTTTTTCTAATGGTCGATGGGCATCATGTATTGTTTAATGCTTTATTTATGAGTTATAAAATAATTCCACTTTCGGGGCTTGTATTTTCTAGTTCATTATTACCAAATATCGTTTCAGTAGTTTCAATAACATTTTTAATTGGTTTCCAAATCAGTATGCCAATACTTGCAGCTCTTTTAATGACAGAAGTTGCACTTGGAATTTTGTCAAGAACGGTTCCTCAGATGAACATTTTCGTAGTTGGGATGCCATTGAAACTTGGACTTGGTTTACTTACACTATACTTTATGCTTCCAGTTTTTTTTAGGGTAATGAATTTATTTTTTGATAAAATGTATACGTATTTATTTTTAATAATGAAGAGCATGGTGTAAGTGGATTTTGAGGTAAACATTTATGAGAACTGAAAGAAATGATTTAGAGTTGATTTTTAATCCAATTGGATTTGAAATAGATTTATTTTTATTCACGGAAGAAAAGACCGAGCCCGCCACCCCTAAGAGAAGAAGAGAGGCAAGAGAAAAAGGACAAATACCTAAATCAAGAGAATTGGTTACAGCATTGCTTTTAATTGTTGTGTTTTGGTCAATTAAAACTTTTGCAAATTGGATTTTTGGAGATTTAATGAGAGTAGTTCAAGATGGATTTGTATTTCCTAAAGATCTTGATAGTGAATTCACTATAGTAAACATGACCGTTATTTCATTTAAGAAAATTTTGGCTTTCGGAAAAATTATGGCACCTATACTTGCAGCAGCGGTTTTAGTTTCATTAATTGCAAATTATATGCAAGTAGGAGTTATTTTTACAATAAAACCTTTGACGCCGAATTTAAATAAATTGAATCCACTTGAAGGTTTCAAAAGACTTTTTTCCAGAAATGCTTCGGTTGAGTTTCTAAAATCATTATTTAAAATAGTTATTATAGGATACTTTATTTATGATTATTTGTTTAAAAACTATATTGTTATACCTGATCTTATTGGCATGGATCTTAAACAAACGTCACAATATATTGCAGACGCATTGTATAACATAGGAATAAGAGCTGGCGTGGTGCTTTTTATACTAGCAGTATTTGATTTTACGTTTCAATATTTTGAGCACGAGAGAACGCTAAAGATGACCAAACAAGAAATAAAAGATGAATATAAACAAACAGAAGGAAATCCTCAGATTAAAGGAAGAATTCGCGAAAAACAAAGAGCTATGGCAATGAAACGAATGATGTCAGAAGTACCTAAGGCTGACGTTATTATTACAAATCCTACACATTTTGCTATAGCCATAAAATATGATGCTGAAGTATCAGAAGCACCATTGGTAATTGCAAAGGGTAAAGACCTAATAGCAAAGCAAATTAGAGAAAAAGCACTTGAGCATAAAATTCCTATTGTAGAAAATCCGCCACTAGCACAAACTTTGTTTAAAACTGTAGAAATAGGACAAAGCATACCTTCAGACTTGTATAAAGCAGTTGCAGAGGTACTGGCATATGTGTATAACCTTAAAAAAAAGTAAAGGAGTAATAAATGCCAAAAATTAGTGATTTAGTACCTGTAGCAATCGTTGGAATAGTACTCCTTATTATTATACCGATGCCAACCCAAGCAATGGATATATTAATTACTTTGAATATATCTTTGTCTTTAGTAATATTTATGATTTCCATGTATATTAAGGAACCACTTGAGTTTTCAGTTTTTCCATCACTATTATTGGTAACAACTTTGTTTAGATTATCATTAAATTTCGCTACTGCCAGACTTATACTTGGAGGAGCAGATGCAGGCCAGGTGGTATCTGCATTTGGTAGTTTTGTTACAGGAAGTAATCCCGTTGTGGGTATCATTATGTTTCTTATCCTAGTAATTGTTCAGTTCATAGTAATTACTAAGGGTTCTGAACGTGTTGCTGAAGTTTCAGCTAGATTTACACTCGATGCAATGCCAGGTAAACAGATGGCGATAGATGCAGATTTAAATTCTGGACTTATTACCGAAAATGAAGCTAGAGAAAGAAGAAAAAAAATTCAACGAGAAGCAGATTTTTATGGAGCTATGGATGGGGCGAGTAAGTTCGTTAAAGGGGATGCTATAGCCGGAATAATAATTATTATTATAAATATCTCCGCAGGGTTCATAATAGGAATTGTTCAGATGGGCATGACTCTAAGCGAAGCTGCAACTACATTTACGAATTTAACCATTGGTGATGGACTGGTAAGTCAGATCCCTGCATTATTTATCTCGATAGCCGCTGGTATGGTTGTCACAAGGGCAGCATCGGACTCTAACATGGGTCAAGACATTATTAGTCAGTTATTTTCACAACCGAAACTACTTTATTTAGTAGCAGTTATTCTAACTATACTAGCTTTTACTGGGCTTCCGCTAATTCCAAACCTTGCCATTGCTGCAACATTAGCTGGTGTAGGATATGCACTACAAAGAACTCTAAAAGAAGCAAAAATCGAAGAAGAGATAAAAGCACAAGACGTAGAAGTGGAAGAAATTAGAAAACCGGAAAATGTAATGAGTTTACTTCAAGTTGACCCTATTGAACTAGAGTTTGGATATGGAATAATTCCGTTAGCGGACGCAGGTCAAGGTGGAGATTTATTAGATCGAGTCGTTATGATAAGACGACAATGCGCACTTGATTTAGGTATGATAGTCCCAGTAATTAGACTACGAGATAATATTCAGCTAAGACCTAATGAATATATTATTAAGTTAAAAGGTATTGATGTTGCCAAGGGAGAATTAATGTTTGATAACTACCTTGCAATGGACCCTGGAACAGCTGAAGGTGAATTGGACGGTATAGCCACTACGGAACCAGCTTTTGGATTACCTGCGGTCTGGATTAGTGAAAGCCAAAAAGAGAGAGCAGAAATGATGGGTTATACAGTCGTTGACCCACCATCAATTATCTCAACACATTTAACAGAAGTAATAAAATCGCATGCACACGAGTTATTAGGAAGGCAAGATGTCCAAAAACTTGTAGACAATATTAGAGAGAATCATCCAGCACTGGTTGATGAGGTCGTTCCTAAGTTATTAGGATTAGGTGATATCCAGAAAGTGCTAGCCAACTTACTTAAAGAGGGTATATCTATACGAGATATGGTTACTATAGTGGAAACTTTGGCTGATTATGGCTCGATTACTAAAGATACTGATATGTTGACTGAATATGTAAGACAAGGCATGAAGAGAAGCATCACTAGGCGATTTATTACCGATTTAAATACTAAGGTTGTTACTTTAGATACTGCACTTGAACAAATGATTATGGATTCAGTTCAACAAACTGAATACGGTGCATTTTTAAATATTGATCCAAGAGTTGCACAGTCCGTAATAAATAGCACTATGAAAGAAGTTCAAAAACTAACTTCAGTAGGAGAACAACCGATTGTTTTAGCTTCCCCGATTGTACGGTTATACTATAAGAGATTGACAGAGCAGGTTGCTCCTGCATTAATAGTTCTTTCATATAATGAAATAGACTCGAATGCAGAGGTTCAGTCAGTTGGGATGGTGAGTATTTAGTGAAGGTGAAAAGATTCGTGGGCGATACAGCTCAAGAAGTAATGCAGAAAGTTAAAGCCGAACTTGGACGCGAGGCAATAATTATCAGCACGAGAAAAGTAAGAAAATCGGGAATACTCGGTTTTTTCAATAAACCAGTTGTTGAAGTAGTTGCAACAGTAGATAGTGAATATGGTCAGCCCGCGAAGAAACCAGCCGCTACTTCCTTGAATCTTTCGGTTGATGATTCTTCTGGCATTTTTCAGAATAGTAGGAAGGAAAGTACCACTAACACTAATCCAACTTATAATTTTAAAGCAGAACTTAGAAATAGGCTAGGACAGGAAACTCTTGATAGTGGAAATATTAGCGACGAAAAAATAAGAGAAGCTTTAGATGCGATAAATGCGAGTCATTCGAATATGAATAAAAGTTCTGATGGTACCATTAATTCAGTTTCTAGCATAGCAAATAATAGAACTCAAAATAATGATAGACATAACAATGAAAATAAGATAACAACTGAGTATCCTTCGTATGACACAAAAAAAGAAATTGACGAATTAAAAACAATGGTATCGAGAATATTTGACGCTGTAAAAGATAACTATGAAGAAAAGAATTTTAGCGAAATCGTAAAAAAATATTTAAGAATTTTAGAGTCAAATGAAGTAGAAAAAACTATCCTTAATGAAATAAAAGAAAAGATAATAGATCAGCTCGATCAAGAAAAACAAAATAGCGAAACTATTGTACGAAATACAATTTTCAAGATACTATCGACCTATTTTAAAGAACCACAGCCTTTTGCTTTTAATGGCAATAAAAAAGTATTAATTTTCATTGGCCCGACGGGAGTAGGGAAGACGACCACAGTAGCTAAACTTGCAGCGAATATGGTTTTGACTGAGAAAAAAAAGGTTGGATTAATTACATCAGATACATATAGAATTGCAGCTGTGGAGCAACTAAAAACATATAGTGAGATTATTGGAGTTCCATTATCCATAATATATTCACCAAGTGAAATTCAGAAGGCTATTAACGCATATAGTGATAAAGAAATAATAATGGTAGATACTGCGGGCAGGAGTCATAAAGATAAATATCAGTTAGTGGAATTGAAATCGCTTTTATCGTCAGGGAGAAACTATGAAACATATTTAGTGATTAGTGCTACCACAAAGTTTTCAGATTGTATCGACATCATAAAAAGTTATAATTTTCTTGAAGATTATAAACTCATTTTTACCAAACTTGACGAAACATGTAGCATAGGACTTTTACTAAATATTGCATATGTTACAGGAAAACCAGTATCTTATGTAACTACAGGACAAAGCGTTCCTGATGATATCGAAATAGCAGATAACGGGAAAATAATAAATTGTCTGCTTGGAGAAAGGCTTTATGAGAGATCAAGCTGAGAAGTTAAGAGAAATAATTAACAGTATAAAATCAGATCCCGAATATATGACTCTTGGGGGAAAAGGGAATAAAGTGAATTCAAGAGTTATTACCGTTACTAGCGGAAAGGGTGGAGTTGGAAAAACTAATATTACAGTAAATCTAGCAATTGCATTTGCACAACGTGGTTATAGAGTGGTAATAATTGATGCGGATTTAGGATTAGCTAATGTAGATGTAGTTATGGGTAAAATGTCGAAGTTTAATTTAGCTGATGTTATTAATAGTAATAGAGATATTGTTGAAATATTAGAAGAAGGTCCTCATGGTGTGAGATTTGTTTCTGGTGGATCAGGTGTTTCGCAATTATTGAAGCTAAACGGAACACAAATGATTGATTTAATGATGAAACTCGGGAAGCTTGATAATGAAGCGGACATAATTTTAATTGATACAGGCGCAGGTCTATCGGATACAGTTTTAAGTTTTGTTTATGCAGCAAGAGAAGTGATATTAGTAACTACACCTGAACCAACTTCTATAACAGATGCTTATGCACTAATTAAGACAATAACCACAAAGGACAAGAATAAAAATATTAAACTAATTATAAATAGAGCAGAAAATCCTGGTGAAGCTTTTAATATTATGGACAAATTGAATATTGTGTGCGAAAAGTTTCTCGGAGTAAAACTCCAGAAGTTAGGATACATATTAAATGATTCGGCAGTTATCAAGTCAGTTAAGAGTCAACAGCCTTTCTTACTAGGTTACAGTAAATGTGAAGCATCTAAAAATTTAAACGAAATTGCTGATGCCTTGATAATAAATGCAGAAGCTGATGAAAACAATATTTCTGGCATAAGGATGTTTTTTAATAAACTAACAAATATATTTAATAGTTAAAGGGGGATTTGAATGCGGGAATTATATAAAGTCTTCATCCCCGGACAAAGAATTCAGGTGGAGGTCTCAAACAAGCATGGAGATATTGATCAATTAAATAGCCAGATAGAGGAACTCAATTCAGATGGAACCTTTGAAATACTTACACCTCTATCGCAGGGTAAATTGGTAAATTTATTAACTGAAACAAAAGTTCGAATTGTAATGCCTAAAGGTGATGCGATATATCAGTTTGCTGCTAAAATAATCGGTAAAAGTTTTAAACGTATATCTACTTTGAGAATAGAGCCAATAAGTGAGCTAAATAAGATACAGAGAAGAAATCATTTTAGAGTAAGATTGATAAAAGATGTTAAAATTAAACTAGTAGAAGATATTGAAGCGAGAGCATTTGGAGCCATTATTTCGGGAACCATTCTTGATATAAGTAGTGGTGGTGCGGCAATAACATGCGCACCTGAGTTTTATGAAGGAGATTGGGTAGAGCTAGAGTTTGAAATGAGAGGAAGAATCGTAGCAATGCTTGGTAGCGTTAAGAGAAAATCAAATAACGACGCAAAGGCAAGATATAAATACTCATTTGGAATCCAATTTGAAAATATTACTCAGGCAGAACACAATGAAATCGCTAGGTACGTAATTGAAGAACAAAGAAAATTAATCAAGAAAGGGTTGATTTGATGAAGGACTCTTCTGAAAAAGGTAAGAAAATTAAAGTCTTAGTGGTAGATGACAGCGCCTTTATGAGAAAAATAATAGGAGACATCCTTTCGTCAGAAAATGATATCCAAGTTGTTGAATATGGAAGAAACGGCAAAGATGCCATAGAAAAAGCAAAACTTTATCAACCGGATGTTATAACATTAGATGTAGAAATGCCTATTCTTAGTGGTTTAGAAGCACTTCCAGAACTTATGAATATCAGTCCAACCCCGAAAGTTATAATGGTAAGCAGTTTAACAACTGAAGGAGCCGACGCAACAATTAAGGCGCTGGAATGGGGGGCTCTAGATTTTGTGGCTAAACCAACTAAATCCTTGTTCAATTTTGATGCAGAGGACTTAAGAAATGATTTACTAACTAAAATAAGAAATTTGGCAAACTCAAGAGTTAGAAGCTTTTTAAATATAAGAACTGAAACAGAAAAAAAACCTCTAATAAAACGCATAAAGACAAAAGAAAGTGAATCAGGAAGACTAAAATACATTATTGCTATAGGTACTTCCACTGGAGGCCCTAGAGCCCTACAAGAAGTAATTCCTTTTTTCCCAAAAGATTTTCCAGCTGCTATTTTAATCGTTCAACACATGCCACCTGGTTTCACAAAGTCACTATCAGAGAGATTAGATAGCTTGTCACATATAAATGTTAAGGAAGCAGCTAATGGTGATGTACTTATGCCGGGTTGTGCATATTTAGCACCAGGAGACTTTCATATGGTTTTGACAAAAAATGGAGAAGGGGATTATTGTATTTCACTAAATAAGAATCCACAGATGACTGGTCATAGACCATCTGTAAACACAATGATGGATTCAGTCGCCGAGGTGGTAAACAATAAGGGAACTATTGCTGTAATGATGACTGGAATGGGAAGTGACGGGAGTGATGGAATATTGAAAATGAAGAAAGCTGGAGCTAAAACAATAGCTCAAGATGAGGACACTAGTGTAGTTTATGGAATGCCGAAATCAGCAGTTGCGATAGGCGCAATTGATAAGATAATACCAGTTCAAGAGATCACAAAAGCAGTATTGAAGTTTATGGAGGTGTAGATATATGGATATGAATCAATATATGGAGATTTTCATCGAAGAGGCACAAGAACATTTACAAAATCTTAATCAATGTTTGCTTTCTTTAGAGACTAATCCAAAAGACGCAAAAATTATTAATGAAATTTTTAGATCAGCTCATACCATAAAAGGTATGTCTGGGACAATGGGATATACTAAATTAGCTGGATTAACTCATCAAATGGAAAACGTACTAGACATTATAAGAAATGGGAAGTTAGACGTTAATTCGGATATCGTTGATGTTTTATTTGAATGCCTAGATTATCTCGAAAATTCTATTGAAACAATAAGTAATACCGGTGCTGAAGGCAGCAGATCGGCTGATAGTATTATTGAAAAATTAAACTTAATACTTGTTGGTAAAAGTATTGATAAGGGAAATAAGAGCGAAGAGAGTGTATCAGATTCAAAAAGGGAAAAGAATAAGAAAAACAATAATCTTTCAAATGAAGCTGTTAATAAGGAAATTATTGAATCATCAAGTTCTAGTAAAAAGTCAACTACTTTCAAGTTGGATCTTAACCAGTACGATTTGGATTTAATTTACAATGCTTCTCAGAATAGAGCTAAGTGCTTTAAATTAAAAATTATAGTTTCAGAGAATTGCATGCTGAAAGCTGCCAGGGCATTTATAATTTTCCAAGCCTTAGAGTCTATGGGCGAAATATTTAAGTCAGAGCCTAAAGTTGAAGATATTGAAGATGAGAAATTTGACCAGAGTTTCATAGTTGCGATAGTAACTAGAGAAGGAATAGAAAAAGTCAAACATGAAATAGAAAATATTACAGACGTAATAGAAGTTTTAATAGAAGAATTAATCATTGAAGAAGATTCAATGACAGATGAAGAAAAAATTTCAGCAGGTGATTTATTAACTAGCGCAAACAGTATTATTAGCCAAGTACAAAACATTATCTCAGTACCTAGTACAGTTGCGTCTGATGGCGAAAAAGATGGCGAAGAGATAATAAAGAAGGGCGGAAAAACAAGCAAGACTGTTAGGGTTGATATTGATAGATTAGATAATCTTATGAATTTAGTCAGTGAATTAATTATTATTAAAACAAGACTTGAAGGACTGGGAGCTGGCGATAGAGATTCGGATATGAATGAAGCTGTAGAATATCTTGAAAGAATTACAACTAACCTCCATGATGCGGTAATGAAGGTCCGAATGGTTCCGATCGAAAGAGTGTTTAACAGATTCCCAAGGATGGTTAGGGATTTGTCTAGAGACTTAAAAAAAGACATTGTTTTACATATGTCTGGTGAAGAAACAGAACTGGATAGAACTGTAATTGATGAAATAGGTGATCCTTTAATACACTTAATCAGAAATGCTATGGATCATGGCGTTGAGAAAAAAGAAGATCGTATTGCAAGAGGAAAATCAAGCACAGGAAATGTTCATTTAAGAGCATATCAAGATGGAAATAGTGTTGTTATTGAAGTTGAAGATGACGGCGCTGGAATAGATGTTGAAAGAGTTAAGAAAAAAGCAGTTGAAAAAGGATTAATAACACCTATTGAAGCTTCTGAACTTGACGAAAAACGAGCTGTAGAACTATTATTTAGAGCTGGATTTAGTACTGCAGACCAAGTTTCTAATTTGTCTGGAAGAGGCGTTGGTCTTGATGTCGTAAAAACAAAGATAGAATCTTTGAATGGTTTAGTTGAAGTAGAGAACTCAAAGGGACGAGGCAGTAAATTTATAATTAGACTACCTTTAACACTTGCCATTATTCAAGCTTTATTGGTGACACTTGGAGATGAAAAGTATGCTATTCCATTAAATGTGATCAGGGACATAACAACCATTAGCGCAGATCAAGTTAGAGATATTCACGGTCAAGAAGTAGTTTTGAACAGGAATAATGTTTTGCCGATATTAAGACTAAGTAGAATGTTGGATGTTAAGAATAGTGCATCTGAGACGGAAACAGAATACACTGCTATTGTTGTAAAAAAAGGTGATAAAAACACTGCATTCATAGTTGATTCATTAATAGGCCAACAGGAAATTGTAATAAAAACATTGGGCAGATATTTATCAGGAATCAAGTTTATAGCAGGAGCAACTATTCTTGGTGATGGTCAAGTAGCTTTAATAGTAGACACAAATTCATTAATATAGGAGGTGCAATATGGAAGATATATCCACAAACAGCAGACAGTTTGTTGTATTTAGATTAGATAATGAAGAATATGGTATCGAAATATTACGAGTTAAAGAAATTAAAGAAATGACACGTATTACTAGGGTTCCTAAAGCTCCTTATTATGTCAGAGGGATGATAAATCTTAGGGGTGAAGTTATTCCAATAGTTGATTTAAGGGAAAAGTTTAGTCTTGTTAAAAATTCAGATAATGATAGCACAAGAATTATCATAGTGGGAGTTGAAGAAATCACTGTAGGTTTGGTAGTTGATACTTCGTCAGAAGTAATTGAGATTTTCAATGAAGATGTTGAAGATGCTCCAACCACCATAAGTAATGTTGAATCCGGCTATATTTCTGGGATTGGTAAGGTTGGAAGCAGACTTATTATACTTCTGAATGTTGAAAAAATACTTCTAAACAATTAAAGGCAGGTGTTTTATGTCTCTTTCACTTGATAATTTAAACAGTATGCAAATAGATGTCCTCCGCGAGATTGGTAACATTGGAGCAGGTAATGCAGCTACTGCACTCGCAAAAATGATCTCAAAAAAAGTTGATATGGCCGTACCCAAAGTTAATATACTCGAGTTTAAAAAGGTACCTGCACTATTAGGCGGAGAAGAACGATTAGTAGCGGGGATATATTTTAAATTAGAGGGTGATATTGCCGGAAGTATAATGTTTATTTTGGATTATGAATCCGCAAAAAGGCTGATTAATCTTCTATTTGGGCAAGAAGTAGTTGGAGATTCAATAGATGAAATGGGACAGTCTGCTCTCCAAGAAGTCGGTAATATTTTGGCGGGTTCGTATTGCTCGTCATTATCAACTCTAACAGGCCTTAACTTAAATATTTCAGTACCATCTTTAGCAATTGATATGGCTGGAGCAATTTTGAGTGTGCCAGTTATACTTTTTGGACAAGTTGGAGATAAAGTTATGCTTATTGAAACAGATTTCTGCGAAGGCGGGGATCGAGTTAATGGGAATTTTTTCCTCATACCTGATGAAGGGTCTTTTGAAATATTATTAAAGAGTTTGGGAGTACTTTGATATGACAGATTTGATAAAAGTCGGAATGGCAGATATGAATACTGTCCAGTTTCCTGGTGTGCTTACGACACTGGGATTAGGTTCATGTGTTGGTGTTTGCTTATATGATCCTACTACGAAAATTTCGGGTATGCTTCATGTAATGTTGCCATATAGCTCACAAATAAAAAATAATAGCAATATAGCCAAATTCGCAGACACAGGAATCATAGCCTTGATTAATGATATGACTAAACTCGGAGCAAACAAAGCACGAATTTGGGCAAAAATCGCTGGTGGATCTCAAATGTTTGCAACTAACAAAAATAGCGATGTTATGAAAATTGGATATAGAAACGTTATAGCCACAAAGGAAACGCTTGAAAAAGTCGGAATTCCAATAATTGCAGAAGATACAGGCGGTAACTATGGTCGCACTATTGAATTATATTCAGAAACTGGCTATTTATTAATTAAAACGATAGGTTATGGAGTTAAGACAATCTAATGGAAAAAAAAGAAAAATCCACTACAATAAAAACAATAGAAAATTTAGCGGATATTATTCCCTTTTCGATGGTATCGATAGTCTTTTTTTCAACCCTTATTGCTGGGTTGTTTTCAGGCTTAGATTTGCTAAGTGTTATGTTAAGAGCTATAATAGGAGTAGTGATATTTACAGCGATAGGTTTTTTTATAAGAATAGCTTTAAAGCATAAATTAAAAATAAAATGAAGCAGAAAATCCGTTATACTAGCACTATGGT
>CAYZED010000001.1:237173-252868 GCA_964477445.1 uncultured Clostridiaceae bacterium
AAGTTGACTTAAAAGAAGAAAAAAATGTCATAGATATAGCTTCTAATCCAGATGATTCAGAATTATTAAAAGAAATGAGAATGTCAGGAGATGAATTTGTCGAAGCTAATTCAAATGACTATACCAGAGTATAACTTAGCATAGACGGAGGCAGCATATGGAATTGAACCAGCTATGGGATACTTATGGGAGATATAAGGATCCCAAAATCAGAGAAGAACTGATTGTATACTATGTATATTTAGTTAAATTTGTGGCTGGCAGACTCTTTTCGAGTTATGGCAGTCATGTTGAATTTGATGATTTGGCTAGTTATGGTATATTTGGGCTTATTGATGCGATAGATAAATTTGATAATAATAGAGGAGTCAAATTTGAAACCTATGCACAACTTAGGATAAGAGGTGCAATAATTGACTATCTAAGAGAAATAGATTGGTTACCTAGATCAGTAAGACAAAAAGCTAAAGAACTAGAGCGAGCTTATACAGAACTAGAAAATGAACTTGGGAGATCTGTCACGGATAAGGAAATTTCCGAAAAACTAGGGGTAACGTTAGAAGAATTTCATAAAAAAATATCGACGGTATCTACATATGCATTAGTTTCACTCGATGATTTGCTTGATCAAAAAAGAGAAATTGCAGATGACGAAGGAGATTTAGCAGCACCTGAACTTATGGAAGGTGAAGAGCTTAAAGATGCCTTAATAGAGAATATAAGTACTCTTCCGGAGAAGGAAAAAAGGATAATTGAATTATATTATTTTGAGGAATTAACTTATAAGGAAATCGGAAAGATTCTTGGGGTGTCAGAATCTAGAGTTTCACAATTGCACACAAAATCAATAATTAGGTTAAAAGCTAAGTTGAAGGAAACTTTTTAGATAAGCACGAATTCGAAATATTTTGGCATGAGTGGGGGACTTTTTAATGGAAATTATTCTTGAGGGTAGTAATTATGAAAATCTAATAATTGAAGCTACAGAGAAACTAAATACATCTAAGGAAAGAATCAAAGTGGAAATATTAGAGAATAAAAAGAATATGTTCGGTACTAATATTAAAATCAAGGCCACTGTCATAGAAATTAATGAGGAATGCAATCCTGAAGACACTAAATACCAAGGTATTAGTGTAATTGAATTTGACTATAAAGAAGATGGTGTTTATATTAGGTTTGGATGCATGGTTACTACTAATGAAATTAAAGAACAAATGTTAAATCGAGGCATCGAAAACTTTGATCCATATACTATAAATAAAGAAGTTGGTGCAGGCAATTTTGAAAAATGGATAAAAATAGCAGAATCACAATCAATGAAGGCTGTTGATTGTGTTATTAGCTTGAAAATATCGAAGGACTTAATGAAAGTTATTATAAATATTACTCCACCATTTAATTCAGCAGATATTACTGAATCGGAAATAATAAAATATTTATCAGATAGAAACATAAGTTATGGTATAAATCGTGAAAATATTAGCGAATTAGCTTATGATCGGAAATATAATCAGGATATTATTATTGCTGTTGGTATGCCGCCCCAAAATGGAACTGATGGTAAGATAGAATACTATTTTGATACCAATACCGAAAAAAGTTTCCAAGTTGATGAACAGGGTAATGTTAACTTTAAGGAACTGTCACTCATAAAAAATGTAAATAAAGGTGATAAGCTTGCAAGTCTAATTCCAGGGAATATAGGTATTGACGGGATTAATGTATTGGGTATGAAAGTTCCTGCTATAGAAGGGCGAAAAATTGCTTTGCCGAGAGGGAAAAATGTAGATATTGATGAAACTGGATTTTCGATTATTGCTGGTAAACCAGGAGAAGTTAAAGTTATAGATGGAAGAATAAATGTGTTTTCTGTATATGAAGTTAAAGCTGATGTTGATCCCTCAACAGGTAACATTAGGTTTAACGGCAAAGTTGTGGTCAGCGGAAATGTTCTCTCTGGTTTTGAGATTGAAGCTGAAGGAGACGTTGAAATATATGGAGTTGTGGAAGGTGCCAAGATTACTTCTGGCGGAAACGTTGTTCTTCATAGAGGTGTTTTAGGTGCTGGAGTCGCAGAAATTATTTGCAAGGGCGATTTAATTGCAAAATTCATTGAAAATAGCAAGGCCAGTGTACAAGGGAATATAACTAGCGATGCAATAATGCAAAGTCACGTTTTAGCTGGGAAAAAAGTTGAAGTTACAGGAAAAAAAGGTCTTATAGTTGGAGGAAGTGTTAGAGCCGGAGAAGAAGTAAGGGCAAAGATTATTGGGTCTAGTATGGCTACAGTCACTGAAGTTGAAGTTGGACTCAATCCTGACTTAAGAAAAAAGTATGATGAAAATAAGATTGAATTGAAAGTCACTGCTGAAAATATGGAAAAAGCTAAGCAGGCAGTAGATATTTTAACAAAAATAGCCAAAGCAGGAGAGCTTCCAGAAGACAAAAAACAGATGATGTCAAAATCTGTCCAATTAAAACTCCAAAGCGCCCAAAAGATTGAACACTTAAAAAAAGAACAACAGGAACTTGAACAAATTTTTGAGGACGTGAATAAGGGCAAAATTAAAGTAGTTGATACGATTTTCCCTGGGTGTAGAATAGCCATTGGAAGCAGTATGATGTATATTAAAGATCCAATCAAGTTTTGTACTTTTTATAGAGCTAATGCTGAAATCAAGCTAGGAGTATATGAAGGGTAGTGAAAATATGTCGGTTAGACCAGTTGATATGCAAATTATTATTCCAAAAGCTTCAGAAGTACAAAAAGCAAAAATGATGGAGCTTTTAGTACCTGTAAATAATGAACTAGTTGATATGAATAAAGATAAAAAGGAATTAGAGCGAAAAGTAAATCAGGTAAATAGAAAAGAGAAACCCGAGGAAATTCGAATTAACGAAGAACGCGAAAGAGAGCGAAAGCGAGAAGAAGCCCAGAAAGAGCGAGAAAGTAGACGCGAAAAATTATTAGAAGAGCGAAAAAAAGAATCAGATGAAAATCAGAAATCGAAAAAATCTTTTGATTCAAAGAAACAACCAAATAAAATAGATATAAGAGTCTGAGGTGAAAGATGACACTATTTTTAAACTATGGCTTCATGGCAATAGGCATTGCGATTGTAATTATTGCATTAACTCTGATATTGTTAGATAAGCTAAAGGGTGAAGATTTATATTTTAGTATTGACATGAAAGAGCAGGAAATAAAAAAAATTCTTGAAGATGCCGAGGAACTTGTTGATGAACTAAAATATACTTCAGAATTAGTTATTAGCGATATGGAAAAGAAATATGGGGACATTAAGATAAGTTGTGAAAAGCTATCATCTGAAGCCAGAAAACAATTTGAAGCATCTAAGCATCCTGTTATGCCTATTGAAAAGCCAAATATTGTTTATTCTGATCAGAATCTTAAACAAATTACCCAAAAGAAAATATCAAAATTAGTTAATGAAGAAGATTCGGGTGAAAAAAAGAAGTTAAGCACCAGACAATTAGCAGTGCTAGAGATGGCCGCTAGAGGCATGGAAGTTACTGAAATTGCGAGGGAAATGAATATGGGGCAAGGTGAAGTGTCTCTAATTTTGGCTCTCAGAAATGAGGAGTAACTGATGGCAAAATATAATCTAAAAAATATTATGTTAGGAATCGGTATTGGAGTTATAGTAACAGCCACTTTCAATATTAATTCACTTAATAAACCCATTAGTTTGAAAGACCTTGAAAAGCAAGCGTTGATTAATTATGACAAAATCCTGGTAGCAAAGGATTATGTTGAGACACATAATCTCAATACAAAAAAACCAACTCAAACACCTAAACCCAGCCTAAAACCTTCAGAAAATGTTTCCCCGACACCAACGCTTACACCTACACTATCACCTACTTCCACTCCCACAATAAAGCCTACCGCTACGCCAACAATAAAACCTTCACCAACTTCTGATACGAGAGTTTTTGCAGCTTTTAAAGTGGATAACTATAGCACTTCAGAAACGGTAGCAAATTGGCTTAGTAATGCAGGTGTTGTAAATAAAGCAGAGTTTTTAAGTGAATTGAATAGAAGAAGTCTTACCACAAAAATCAAGAATGGCTCCTATAAAATCTATAAAGGCGAAAGTATTAAATCGATCATTTATACTCTTACTGGAAAATAAAATAGGTAAAATTGTAAGTTTTTCACAGTACAAGAAAGTATGCTTTTTTTGAAGCCGCTTAAATTCTTTGAAGCTCATATACCGCTTAAGTTCTTTGAACCTTTTTGTTGTCAGTTAAGAATTTGTATGATATACTACTTACGGTACAAAAATAACACACATGATAGGATACGCGGAATGGTGCCGAGAGGCTTTTCGCGCAAGTGAATATCATGGAGGAAAAAACCAAGGAGGAAGAAAAATGTCAGTAATCTCAATGAAACAACTACTCGAAGCAGGTGTACATTTTGGACACCAAACTAGAAGATGGAACCCAAAAATGGCGGAATTCATCTTCACAGAAAGAAATGGTATCTATATCATCGATCTCCAGAAAACTGTGAAAAAAGTTGAAGAAGCTTATAATTTCATTAAAGAAATTGCAGCTGAGGGGAAAGATGTACTCTTCGTAGGAACGAAGAAACAGGCTCAAGAATCTATTGAATCTGAAGCTAAAAGATCCGGTATGTTCTATGTAAATCAGAGATGGCTTGGCGGAATGCTCACGAATTTCAAAACTATTAAAAAGAGAATTGAAAGACTTAATGAGCTCGAAACAATGGAATCAGATGGAACATTTGATGTACTTCCTAAAAAAGAAGTAATAAAACTTAAACTTGAAATGGATAAACTAGAAAAAAACCTTGGCGGAATTAAAGAAATGGTTAACCTTCCAGGAGCGATTTTCATTGTGGACCCAAGAAAAGAAAAAATTGCTATCCAAGAAGCGCATATACTCGGAATTCCAGTTGTAGCTATTGTTGATACTAACTGTGACCCAGAAGAAGTTGACTTCCCAATTCCAGGTAATGATGATGCTATTAGAGCAGTTAAACTCCTTACAGCAAAAATTGCTGATGCTATTATTGAAGCAAGACAAGGCGAACAACTTGCTGAGTAATTAAGATTAAGTGTACTGATTCGTTCGAATTAGTAATTGATGGTAAGGATAATTCGTTTAGTGATTATTCTTACCATTTATATTTGAAGTAATATATAAATAATTTATAAATGGAGGTAATGAAAATGAGCGTAGATGCAGGAAGTGTAAAAGAACTAAGAGAAAAATCCGGAGCCGGAATGATGGATTGTAAAAAAGCTCTAGTTGAAGCTAATGGTGATATGGAGAGAGCAGCTGATATTCTTAGAGAAAAAGGCTTAGCCGCAGCAGCAAAAAAAGCAGGAAGAATTGCTAGCGAAGGTATCGTTGATTCTTATATTCACATGGGCGGGAAAGTTGGAGTTTTAATCGAAATCAATGCAGAAACTGATTTCGTTGCTAAAAATGAAGATTTTAAGAGATTTGTTAAAGATATGGCTATGCAGGTTGCAGCTAATCCTTCAACTCTTTGTATTTCTAAAGATCAGGTTGATCCAGCTATGATCGAAAAAGAAAAAGAAATCTTAAGAGCTCAGGCTCTTAATGAAGGAAAACCTGAGAAAATAGTTGATAAAATGGTAGAAGGTAGAATTGAAAAATACTACAAAGAAGTATGTTTGCTCGAACAACCTTTCATTAAAGATACAGATATGACTGTTAAAGATGTACTTAGCACCATGGTCGCAAAAATTGGTGAAAACATTTCTATCAGAAGATTTACAAGATATGAAATGGGTGAAGGACTACAGAAAAAAGAAGATAACTTCGTTGAAGAAGTTATGGCACAGATAAAGTGCTAAAATAATCTATAAAGTAAGGAGCACTTCGGTGTTCCTTTTTTTCTGAATAGAATACTATAGCAGTAAATTATCTTTTGTAGTAAAATTAATATGGCGTTAATAATATGGTTTTACAATATGGCATTTACAATATGGTAATTATAATAGGACATTTACAATATGCCTTTTTGATTTTAAAAATATTTTTTGGAGGTAACTATGGGGGACATAAAGTATAAACGCGTTTTGCTCAAGATAAGCGGTGAAGCTTTGGCTGGTGAAAAAACGACTGGTTTAGATGAAGATACGATTTGTGAAGTAGCTGGTAGAGTGAAAGAATTAACAGAATTAGGTGTTGAGGTTGCTATTGTTATTGGCGGTGGAAACTTCTGGAGAGGCCGAGCTAATGAAAAAATGGATAGAACTACAGCAGATTACATGGGTATGTTAGCTACAGTAATAAATTCATTAGCAGTACAGGATGCTCTTGAACAGTTAGGAGTGGCTACTAGAGTTCAAACTGCCATAGAAATGAGACAAATAGCAGAGCCGTATATCAGAAGAAAAGCTGTTAGACATCTTGAAAAAGGTCGTGTTGTTATATTTGGGGCAGGTACTGGGAATCCGTTTTTCTCCACAGACACCACAGCAGCACTAAGAGCCGCCGAGATCGAAGCAGAAGTTATTTTACTCGCAAAAAAAGTTGACGGTGTATATGATTCCGACCCTGTAAAAAATAAGGATGCTAAAAAATTTACTGAGTTATCTTATAAAGACGTTATTACCATGAAACTTGGAGTTATGGATTCTACGGCAGCTTCACTTTGCATGGATAATAACATTCCAATCTTGGTATTTGATTTAAAAAACTCAGAAAACATTATCAGAGCTGTCAAAGGTGAGAATATTGGCACTATAGTGAAGGAGGAAAGCAAATGATAAAAGACATCGAAAAAAGCATGCAAGAAAAAATGGAAAAAACTATCCACGTACTTAAAAATGAACTGGCCTCGATTAGGGCTGGTAGAGCTAATCCTACACTTTTGGATAGAATCCAGGTAGAATATTATGGATCAATGATGCCTCTTAACCAATTAGGGAATGTTTCTGCTCCTGAACCTAGGATTTTAATGATTAGCCCTTGGGATGTTAAATCTATTCCACTTATTGAAAAAGCTATTCAGAAATCTGATCTTGGTATGAATCCTACAAGTGATGGAAAGGTCATTAGACTTATTGTACCTCAACTAACTGAGGAGCGAAGAAAAGATTTAGTTAAAAAATTAAAAAAAGATGGCGAAGAATCAAAGGTCGCAGTTAGAAACATTAGAAGAGATGCTAATGATCATTTGAAAAAATTGAAGAAAGACAATGATATTACTGAAGATGAATTAAAAAAATCAGAAGAAGACACTCAAAAAACTACTGATAAATATATTAAAGAAGTTGATAAATTAGTTGATATTAAAGAAAAAGAAATCCTTGAGGTGTAATTAATGAATCGGATGTCGCTAGTAGGATTTCCAAAGTCTGTTGCATTAACGCGCCTCGAAGGGCTAAAAGTAGTTATTAAAGAAACTGAAACGCCCATGAAATTCCAATTGGAAAAAAGAGTACACGCAGAAGAGTTTATAGTAAGAGAAAAAGTTTACGGTCAATTCATTGAATTGACCGTAAGTAAGTTTCTCTGAATTGACCGTAAGTAAGTTTCTCTGAAAAAGCAAAGTATTTAGGAGGTTCTTTTATTGAAATCCGAAAAAAAAAGTTATATTAATGAGGCGGGTCTTGATCCAAAAAGGATTCCAAAACATTTAGGAATAATTATGGATGGAAATGGCAGATGGGCCCAAAAAAAATCATTCCCTAGAGTAGTTGGACATAAAGCTGGTCTTGATACATTAAAGGAAATTGTAAGAGAGAGTAGTAATCTTGGAATTGAAGTTTTGACGGTATACGCATTTTCTACAGAAAATTGGAAAAGACCTATGGAAGAGGTCAATTTTTTAATGAATTTACTTATCGAATATATGATTAAGGAAATTAAAGAATTAAAATCTGAAGGTGTAATAATTAATATTATTGGTGAAGATGAAAATGTTCCGGAAAATGTTAAGAAAGTTATTCAGACTGCTATGGAAGAAACCAAAGAAAATAAAGGTATGAAGTTTAACATTGCTTTCAATTACGGTGGCAGAGCAGAAATTGTAAGTGCAATTAAAAAAATATCAGAAGAATTACTTGATGGGAAATTAAAAGTTGAAAATATAAATGAAGATTTTTTAAATAGTAAAATGTATACATCTGAAGACTCAGACCCGGATTTGATTATTAGAACAGGCGGAGAGTATAGACTTAGTAACTTTTTAGTGTGGCAAAGTGCATACAGTGAATTATATTTTACCGAAACAATGTGGCCTGATTTTAAAAAAAATGAATTCAGAAAAGCACTTAAAGATTATTCCTTAAGAAATAGAAGGTTTGGAGGATTGACTTAGATGAAAACTAGAATTATCTCCGCAATAATTGGGATTCCCTTAGTTATTGGAATTATTTTGACTGGTGGAATGGTTTTAACTGTTTTTATAGCCTTGTTAGCTGCGGTGGGTTCATATGAATACTATAGAGCCTTTGAAAATAAAGGGTTTAAACCAATAAAAAAAATAGGATCAATACTAGCGGCTGTTTATGTTTTACTTAGTCTTACAGAGTTTAAAGTGTATTCGAACGTAGCGATATTTTTAATCATATTGGTAATTTTCACATATGAAATAATTTTTAGAAAGCATGATATAATAGACATCTCAATTACTTTGTTTCCATTTGTTTATATTGCTGTTTTCTTTACGGCACTTGGAGAAATTTATTTTCTGAAAGGTGGAGCCTTCTTGATTTGGCTCCCAATTCTAGCGGCTTGGTATACGGACACAATGGCATATGCTGTGGGTCTAACCTTTGGAAAACATAAACTTGCACCAGAAGTAAGCCCGAAAAAATCTATTGAGGGCGCTATAGGAGGATTCCTAGGATGTTCACTTTTAATGCTTTTAACTGGATTTATCGCGAGAAAATATGGGGTTGAACTTTCACTTATAAATTTTGTTCTGATTGGACTATGTACTGGAGTAACGGCCCAAATAGGTGATTTAGCAACTTCTTATATAAAGAGATATTGCGGTATAAAAGATTTTGGTAATTTAATTCCAGGACATGGTGGAGTTATGGATAGATTCGATAGCATATTATTTACAGCTCCGACGGTTTTGTATTATCTTATGTTTGTCGTAGGAATTAAATAATTTTTAATAATCGACTTAAATTAAGGGGAAATATTAATGAGAAACCTATCCATTATAGGGTCTACTGGTTCTATTGGCGTTCAGACTTTAGAAATATGCAGAGAACTGCCTGAGTTGTTTAATGTAGAGGCCATTAGTTGTGGAACGAATATTGATTTATTCGAAAAACAAATTTATGAATTTAGGCCAAAACTTGCTGCAGTAAAGAATGAAAGTGATTATAAAATACTAAAAGAAAGAATTAAAACATCCGAAACTGAATTATGTTTTGGTGAAGATGGTATTAGTGATGTCGCAGATTATTTTGGATCGGACACGTTAATTGCTGCAATCGTTGGAATGGCTGGATTGAATCCAGTTTATAAGGCAATAAAAAAAGGACGAAGAATTTGTCTGGCTAATAAAGAAGTACTTGTTTCGGCAGGATCGTTGGTAATGAAAAAAATAAAAGAATTAGATGTAGAATTATTACCTATCGATAGCGAACACTCAGCAATTTTTCAGTCTTTGGCAGGTGACATCGAAAACCTGGAAAAAATCATCCTGACAGCCTCTGGAGGCCCTTTTAGGGGGTTTAGCGAACAAGAAATAAAAGAAGTAACGCTTGAAAAAGCACTTAAGCACCCAAATTGGGAAATGGGAAAAAAAATCACTATTGATTCAGCTACTCTTATGAATAAAGGACTTGAAGTAATCGAAGCACGTTGGCTTTTCGAAGTAAAACCTGAAATGATAGAAGTAGTAGTTCATCCTGAGAGTATAATTCACTCAATGGTTCAGTTTAAAGATGGATCAATAATTGGTCAAATGGGATTACCAGATATGAAACTTCCGATAAGGTACTCACTTTCATGGCCTGAAAGATTAAAATCAAATTACGAAAGACTAGACTTTTTAAAAAATAACTCACTGACTTTTGAAAAACCAAATTTAAAAGTATTTAAATGCCTTAAACTTGCTTATGATGCGCTAAATGATAGTGATGCAAGCTGTGTTGTTTTAAATGGAGCCAACGAAGCAGTAGTAGCGGCGTATTTAGATAAAAAACTCAAGTTTAATGAAATCCCAGAGATAATTGAAACAATTCTTAATATGAATAAAATTAAAAAATGCATAACCATTGAGGAAATACATGATTTGGATATTTGGGCCAGAAGAGAAACCGAAATATTAGTATCATCAATTAGCAAGGAGAAATAATATGTCAGGAATAATAACTTTCTTAGTAGCAATACTTTCTTTCACTATCTTAGTGGTAGTTCATGAATTGGGACACTTTTTTTTAGCACGATTAACTGGAATAGGTGTTGAAGAGTTTGCGATCGGTATGGGACCGAAGGTATATTTTCGAAAAGGAATTAGAACTGATTTCTCTATAAGAGCATTTCCGATTGGCGGCTTTTGTAAAATGAGAGGCGAAGACGAAGACTCCGAGGCTCCAGATGCTTTTAATAAAAAAGCTGTTTGGAGAAGATTTCTAACAATATTTGCGGGAGCTTTCTTAAACATAATATTAGCAATCCTTTTGTTCAGTTTTATATTTTCCCAAACAATAATTATTGGTTCTGTAATAAGTGGAAAAGCTGCTGATAAAGCTGGAATACAAGCAGGTGACCAACTAGTTTCTGTAGCAGGAACCCCAATAAATGACTATACAACTTTAAACAAAATTTTAAATGATAATAACGGAAAAGAAATCACAATCGTTTTAAAAAAAGATGGGCAAATCATAGAAAAAAGCGTGAAACCTGTTTTTGACAAAGTAGCAAATAAAGCTATTATTGGAGTTCAACTTAAACCAGCGCTTACCCTAACTGGATTTTCAGTTATTGAAGGCGTAAGAACTACGGTAGACAGCACGAGTATGATGTTGGACTTTCTAAGAAAATTGGTAAGCGGACAAGCTAACAAAGACGAAGTTTCAGGGCCGATTGGTATAATTTCTTATTATAATCAAGCAGCTAAACTTGGATTTGCGCATGTTTTAATTTTGACAGCTATTCTAAGCTTAAACTTAGCGATTATAAATTTATTACCTCTTCCTGCACTAGACGGAGGACGGCTTTTCTTCCTTCTTATAGAAGCAATTAGAAGAAAACCAATTCCTCCAGAAAAGGAAGGATTTGTGCATTTTATAGGATTTGTATTATTAATGGGACTTATGGTGTTAGTTCTATATAACGACATAATTAAGCTTTTTACAGGGAAATTATAAATGGATCTTGAAAGAAATTAAGGTTGGTAATCGATTAATTGGAAATGGTAATCCGATAGTAATCCAATCGATGACTACCACTAAAACAGCAAATATTCCCGAAACTGTGGCTCAGATAAAAAGACTTGAAGTTGCAGGATGTGAAATTGTTAGAGTTGCTGTGATTGATGAAGTTGCAGCTAATGCTATAGCTGAGATTAAAAAAGAAATAAGCATACCAATAGTTGCTGATATTCATTTTGATTATAAACTTGCTGTACTTTCAATTAAAGCGGGTGCAAACAAAATAAGGATTAATCCAGGAAACATTGGAAACAAAAAAAATCTTGCTGAGATTGTTAAGTATTCGAAGGATGCCCAAATACCTATTAGGGTGGGAGTAAATTCGGGGTCTTTAGAAAAAGAAATCCTTGAAAAACATGGTAGCCCAAATGCAGAAGCTTTAGCAGAGAGCGCTTTAAGAAATGCCGAATTGTTGGAAGAACTTGACTTTGGAAATATTATTTTATCAATGAAATCCTCAGATGTAAAAACCACCATCGACGCATATAAAATCGCATCAGAAAGAAGCATATATCCACTTCATTTAGGCGTTACAGAAGCTGGGACAGTTTTGACAGGGGCAATTAAATCTTCTGTTGGTATAGGAACTTTACTGTATATGGGGCTTGGAGATACTATTCGTGTATCTTTAACTGGTGATCCAGTCGAAGAAATATTTGCAGCGAAAGAAATTTTGAGATCATTGGGAATCAGAAAATCTGGTATAGAACTTATTTCATGTCCAACTTGCGGAAGATGTTCAGTAGACTTAGAAAAAATAGCTCTAGAAATTGGAAACAAAACAAAGAGTTTAATTACAGAAAAACATATTAAAGTCGCTATTATGGGTTGCGGCGTTAATGGCCCAGGAGAAGCAAAAGAAGCAGACATAGGAATTGCCGGAGGCGTTGGTGAGTATATTCTATTTGTTAAGGGTGAAATCTTGAAGAAAGTAAAAGAAGATGTTGCCGTAGACATTTTAATGGATGAAATTACGAAAATTATTAACTGTAAGTAGGATTTAGGGTGATTTAATGCAAATACTCTTGGAAGAAATCGAAAAAGAGTTTGGAATAGAAAAATTAAAATTATATAAAAAAACCAGAAAGCTAGAAATGACACTTGTTCCAAAGAATTTAATTGCTCTTAGAAGCGTATCTTCAATAGAGAAACGTTTCGCAGAAAGATTAGATGTGGATAAGGTATTTTTGAAATTTGCTCCAGAAGGAGAGCTATGGCCTCTTCTAAAAGAGTTACTTATCGGAAAATTTCCTGCACTTTCTGGTTTTTTGCGCAATGAAAAAATTATAATAGATAATCAGATTTATGAAATTATTTTGGACGATTTAACCTCTGCTAATTGGCTAAGAGATAAGAAAGTTGTACATTTGTTAGAAAATTTGGCCAAAGAATATTTTGATTTAGAATTAAGGTTTCGGATTGAAGCGACTGATGAATGTATTAGGGATGATAAAGGGCATTGCTTTCATGAGGAAGAGACAAAAATTATTAAAGAAGTAATGGAAAGTATTAAAAACGATGCGGCCTTAAAAAAATCTGGAAGTGGATCTAAGAATTCTAAAGTCGGGCAATTGCCAGAAGATTCAAATTCAAGCAGTGTGCAAAATAAGAATATAAAAATTGAAGACAAACAAAGTAATAATTTGAAGTCTGAAAATAACTCTAAGAGTAAAAACATGGGTAATGGTAGTGCAAATTTAAAGGCTGGGGAAGACACACAAAAATTCAGAAGAAAAAAAGATGACACCCCTGATGAAGGATATATTATCGGAAAAAAATTCGACATAAAAATTACTCCGATTGATAATATTAGTCTGAGTTCTGGAAGAATAGCTATAGAAGGTCAAATTGTTAATTTTGATATTCGTACTTTTAATACTGGTAGTAATTTGGTGATGTTTAGTATTAGTGACTTTTCAAACGCTATTAGTTGTAAAACTTTCATAAAAAACGAGCTCCTACTCGAAGGTTTAAAGGATTATTTCGGGAATGATAAACCTAAAAAAGAGAAAATTTTTGTTAGAGTTCTTGGGGATATAAGATTTGATCAATACGACAATGAAATGGTTCTAAATCCTGTTTCTATAATTGAAGTAAAAAAAGAAAAGCGAAAAGAAACTAGTATATTAAAGAGAACAGAACTCCATGCACACACCAATATGTCAGCTATGGATGCTGTTTGTTCAGTTGATAAATTGATTAAGAGAGCATATGAATTTGGGCACAAAGGTATAGCCATTACTGATCATGGAGTAGTGCAGTCTTTTCCATTGGCATATGAGACATGGAAAGAATTAAGGTCTGAAGCTAAGAAAAAAGAAAAAGATTTTAACTTTAAACTTGTATTTGGTGTTGAAGCTTATCTTACAGATAATAATAAAGATATTGTAACCAATCCTATTGATTATGATTTAAATGATGAAATAGTCGTGTTTGATATCGAGACTACAGGACTATCGCCGATTAATGACAAAATCACAGAAATTGGAGCAGTAATCATTAAACGCGGTGAGATAATTTCACGTTTTGAGTCACTCTTAAATCCTGAAATGCCTATACCAGCTAGAGTAATAGAATTAACTGGAATAACTGACAACATGGTAAAGAATGAACCTAAAGTAAATACTGTCTTGCCGGAATTTCTGAAATTTATCGCAAATAGACCTATTGTTGCGCATAATGCGGATTTTGACTGGAGTTTTATTAGAACAAATTGTGAAAGACTTTATATTGATTATAAACCAACAATAATAGATACACTTCAATTATCAAGACTGCTTGTACCTGAAATTAAAAGGCATAAACTAGATACTTTGTGTAAACATTTTAAAATCAAACAAGAAAATCACCATCGAGCAACAGACGACGCGCAAGTTACAGCATATTTATTCCGAAAATTAGTTGAACGAGCAGAGAAAAAGAATGTAAAAAACATTTCTGGACTAAATATTTTAAATAATGAGAATGAAAGAAGATCAGATAAGAGTTACCATGCTATTATTTTAGTTAAGAATTTGATTGGTTTAAAGAATTTATATAAGCTGATTTCGAAATCACACATTGATCATTTTTATAAGAGACCGTTAATACCTAAGAGTGTCTTAAAAGAACACAGAGAAGGGTTAATGCTAGGAACAGCATGTGAAGCGGGAGAACTATACCAGAGTGTTATAAAAAATGCAGAACCTAAGAAAATTCAAGAGCTTTGTAAATACTATGATTATTTTGAGATCCAGCCAGATTCAAACAATGAGTTTTTGATGAGAAACGGAACGTTCAAAGACAAGGAAGAATTAAGGGATATAACAAGAAAAATTGTTGAATTAGGGAAAGAACACGGTAAGCTAGTTGTTGCAACAGGTGATGTGCATTTTATAGAACCTGAAGATGAAATTTATAGAAGAATAATTATGGCGGGACAAGGATTTAGTGACGCCGATCAGCAAGCCCCACTATTTTTGAAGACTACCGAAGAGATGCTAAAAGAATTTTCATACTTAGGTCACCATGAAGCTGAGATGGTTGTAGTTCACAACCCAGCTAAAATATTAGAAGAAATCGAAGAAATAAAACCAATTCCAGATGGTATATGTCCTCCGATAATGAAAAATTCGGATGAAGATATTAGAAACATGACTTATACTAAAGCGCAATCGATGTACGGAGTTGATTTGCCTGATATAGTAAAGAATAGATTAGAACATGAATTAGGTTCAATTATTAAACATGGATTCTCTGTAATGTATTTGATTGCCCAAAAATTAGTAAAAAAATCTCTCGATGATGGGTACTTGGTCGGTTCAAGAGGCTCGGTAGGGTCTTCTTTAGTAGCTACTATGTCAGATATTACTGAAGTTAACCCACTACCACCTCATTATAGATGTCTTCAATGTAAAAATTCTGAATTTATGACTGATGGAGTTTATGGGTCTGGCGCGGAAATGCCTTCTAAAGATTGCCCTAATTGTGGAACGAAATATATTAAGGATGGATTCGACATTCCGTTTGAAACTTTTCTTGGTTTTGATGGAGATAAAGAACCAGATATTGATTTGAATTTTGCAGGTGAATACCAAGCGAAAGCTCACGCATATACTGAGGAACTGTTTGGTGAAGGTTATGTATATAGAGCGGGAACTATTGGAACTATTGCAGATAAAACAGCATATGGGTATGTAAAAAAATATTTCGACGAAAAAGAAATTAGGCTTCATAAGGCTGAATATGACAGGATAGCTTTCGGTTGCACAGGCATAAAAAAAT
>CAYZED010000001.1:252878-263042 GCA_964477445.1 uncultured Clostridiaceae bacterium
AATCTACAGGACAACACCCAGGCGGTATTATGGTAGTTCCAGATTATAAAGATATTTACGACTTTACTCCAGTGCAAAGACCAGCTGACGATCTTGACACAAAAACAAGGACGACACATTTTGACTACCATGCGATAAGCGGTAGAATTCTTAAGCTCGATATTCTTGGGCATGATGTTCCAAGTATTATAAAAATGCTTGAAGATTTCACAGGATATAGTGTTTTTGATATTCCACTTGATGATCCTGAAACAATGAGTTTGTTTACTAGTTGCAAGGCACTTAATGTAGATCTTTCAGCCATCGACTGTAATGTGGGATCTCTGGGGATACCTGAGTTCGGAACAAAATTCGTTAGAGGAATGTTGAATGACACAATGCCAACTACCTTTTCAGAATTAGTTCGTATTTCGGGACTTTCACATGGGACTGACGTTTGGTTGAATAACGCCCAAGAGTATGTGAGAGAAGGTGTTGCTTCACTAAAAGAAGTAATTTCCACTCGTGATGACATCATGGTTTATCTTAAGTATCAGAACCTTCCAAATAAGCAAGCATTCACGATTATGGAAAAAGTCAGAAAAGGCAAGAAACTTGATGACGAAGAACTTGAGGCAATGCATACAGCTGGCGTTCCTCAATGGTATATTGATTCATGTGTTAAAATTAAATACATGTTCCCGAAAGCTCACGCGGCCGCATATGTTATGATGTCTTTTAGAATAGCTTATTATAAAGTTCACTACCCTGAAGCATTCTATGCCACTTATTTTTACACTAAGGTATCTGACTTTGATGCGGATTTATTTATAAAAGGAAAAGATGTTGTTTTGGCAAAGTGGAAAGAAATCGAGAAACTTGGAAATAATGCATCAGCCAAGGAAAAAGATTTGGGAATAATGCTTGAGCTGGTTTATGAAATGTATCAAAGGGGAATAAAACTTTTGCCAGTAGATTTAAAAAAATCCGACGCGGTCAAATTCCAAATAATTAACGGAGAGATTCTACCGCCTTTCTTAGGGGTTCAAGGAGTCGGAGAAGGGGCAGCACATAGCATAATCAAGGCCAAAGAAGAAGCTCCATTTTTATCAATTGATGATTTGAGAGAACGTACAAAATTGACAAAAACAAACATAGAGACCTTGAAACTTCATGGCTGTTTATCAGATTTGCCAGATTCAAACCAAATATCACTTTTTTAATAGAATTTATTAAAAATTCCTTAAACAAATTTCTTCACATTTCACCAATATATGAAAAAAGCACTTGTGCGAAGGCTTGTATTGGTGTTATAATAGCTATGGTCGTATTGGAAAATCAAAACTGTAACAGTAAGGAGTGGGCAAAACCCACTCTTTCGTATTATGTACATCAGAAATTTTGAGGGGCAGGTTAATTAATGGGGAAAACTAGACTAGAGAGCGCGGTAGAGGCGCTAGCGCTTCCTGTAGCTGAAAAATACAAACTTGAACTACTCGAGGTTGAATTCGTTAAAGAAGGACCAGAGTGGTATTTGCGTCTGTATATTGATAGAAGAGGTGGCGTAAATATTATCGACTGTGAAAATGTAAGTAGAGAAATTGATCCTCTTTTAGACGAACTGGATGCTAATGATCCATCGATTTTTGCTCATACATATCGTTTGGAAGTGTCTTCATCAGGGGATAGACCTTTAAAGGATGAGAGAGATTTTGAAAGAAATATTGGAAATGAAATCGAAGTTAGCTTTTATAAACCATGGAATGGAAGAAAGACGATTAATGGCGTATTGAAGTCTTATACTACTGAAAAAATTATTATTACTGAAAAGAATAAAGATGTGGAAATAGATAGGGATATTATTTCTGTAGTTAAACTTTATTTTAAATTTTAGTAATTGATTCATATAACAATTAAATATTAGGGAGGCAACCAAATGAATGGAGAATTTCTTCTAGCGATTGAAGAAATCAGCAGAGAAAAAGGAATATCTAAGGAGCAGTTATTTAATGCACTAGATGCGGCACTTGTATCGGCATATAAAAAGAACTATGGCTCAAATCACTCAAATGTAAAAGTTATGATTGACAGAGAAACAGGCGCCATTAACGTATACTCTTTGAAAACGGTGGTTGAAATAGTAGAAAACGAAGCCACTGAAATTAGCATGGATGAGGCTAAAGATCAAAGTGTTAAGTTACAATTAGGCGATGTAGCAGAAGTGAAAGTTATACCGAAGGATTTTGGAAGAATAGCAGCTCAAACAGCTAAACACGTAGTGGTCCAAAAGATACGAGAAGCTGAAAGAGGAATTATTTATGATGAATTTATTACCAGAGAGAATGAACTAGTAACAGGTTTAATCCAAAGAAAAGAAAAGAACAATGTATATTTTGATCTTGGAAAAACTGAAGCTGTTCTTGAAGCCAAAGAACAGGTTGCTGGTGAGGTTTATAACATAAATGATAGAGTTAAGACTTATATTGTCAGAGTAGAAAAGACAACAAAAGGACCTCAAATCATTTTATCAAGAACACATCCAGGGCTTGTGAAACGTTTATTTGAACTAGAAGTCCCTGAGATTCAAGACGGGATAGTTGAAATAAAAAGTGTAGCTAGAGAAGCTGGTTCAAGATCGAAAATTGCAGTACATTCTTATGAACCAAATGTTGACCCTGTGGGTGCATGTGTTGGCCAAAAAGGTCAAAGAGTTCAAGTTATTGTTGATGAATTAAGAGGAGAAAAGATAGACATCATTGAGTGGAGTGAAGATCCTGCTCAATTTGTTGCCAGTGCTTTAAGCCCAGCAAGGATTTTGGATGTTAATATTAATCGAGAAGGAAAAATTGCGCAGGTATTAGTTGAAGATAACCAACTTTCATTAGCGATTGGTAGAGAAGGTCAAAATGCCAGACTTGCAGCAAGACTTACCGGATGGAAGATAGATATAAAGAGCACCCCTAACGACTAAAGAAGGAGGATGTCCTATGCAAAAGTTAAAAAAAACACCTATGAGAAAATGCTTGGGCTGTAATGAAATGAAGCCTAAAAAAGAACTTATTAGAATTGTGAGAAGCCCAGAAGGAACAGTCAGCATAGATAAAAAAGGAAAAGCACAAGGCAGAGGTTGTTATATTTGCCCTAGCAAAGGATGTCTAGACATAGCCGTTAAAGCAAAGAGAGTAGAAAAAGCTCTGGAAACCAAAGTTGGCGACGAAATTTTCCAGACGTTGAAGGAGCAATTAGACATTGATGAATAAATTTTACGGAATGCTGGGGTTGGCCCAGAAAGCCGGGAAACTTGTTTTTGGTGAAGATGGCGTAAAAAGTGCCATTAAAACAGGTAAGGCAATTGTTGTTATTGTTGCTGAAGATGCATCTGATAATACAAAAAAGAAATTCATCGATAGTTGCACTTTTTATAAGCGTGAACTAATAATTTACGGAACAAAAGATAATTTAGGTCATTTTACAGGCAAAAACGAAAGAGCAGTAATCGCGATTTGTGACCAAGGTTTTGCCAAAGCTATAAAGGATAAAATAAATATACCAGGGGGTGAGCTTATTGAACAAAATAAAGATATATGAACTAGCTAGAGAAATTGGAAAGTCAAGCAAAGAGCTTATGGGAATGGCTAAAGAAGCCGGAATCAATGCAGATAGCCATATGTTCGCACTTGAAGGAGATGCTGTAACTAAGCTTAAAGATATTGTTAATAGAAGATCTGAAAAAGTTGCTGCAGAAGAAAAGGCTGAAAAACAAAAAGCTGAAAAAATTGAGAAGGCTGATAAAGCTGACAAGGTTAAAAAAGCTGAGAAAGCTGAGAAAACGCCAAAGGTTGAAAAAATTGAGACTTCCGAAAAAGTGGAGACTACCGAAAAAGTCGAAGTCAAAGAAAAAACAGCTAAAGTCGCAAAGACTGACAAAGCTGAAAATGCTTTTGTTGCGGATAAAACAGCGAAAACTCCACAAGTGGCAGAAACAGTTAAAACCGCAGAAACAGTTAAAGCCGCAGAAACAGTTAAAGCTGTGGAAGCGCCTGTTGAAGAAGTTAAGCCAAGGAAAATAGATACATTAGCTTCTGTTGCACTCGAAAAACAGAAGAGACTTGATGAGTTAAAAGCTATGCCTGGATATGTTCCTGAACCACCAAAACCTACCAATTCATATCAGGGACAAAACCGAACATCTGGCGGATACCAAGGACAAAACAGACCAGCTGGAAGCGGGTACCAAGGCAATTCACAAAATACTGGATATCAAGGCCAAAATAGACCTGCAGGCACTGGCTACCAAGGTAATTCGTCCAACTCAAATTATCAAGGAGCACAAAATAGACCAGCAGGAACAGGATATCAAGGCGGACAAAACAGACCAGCCGGAACGGGCTACCAAGGTAATTCACAAAATACTGGCTATCAAGGTCAAAGGCCAGCTGGGACAGGATACCAAGGTAATTCACAAAATACTGGCTATCAAGGTCAAAGACCTGCAGGAACTGGCTATCAAGGTGCTGGAGGACAAAGACCTACAGGAACTGGATATCAAGGTGGCGGTGGACAAAGACCTGCTGGCGGTGGATATCAAGGCGGCGGTGGTCAAAGACCTGCAGGAGGCGGATATCAAGGTGGTGGTCAAGGCAGACCACAGGGTCAAGGATATAGTCAAGGTAGACCACAAAACAGAAATTTCAATAGAAACGGTGACGAAGATAAGTTTGTTGAAAACACGAACTTTGTACCAAATTCTTTAGATATAAAACCAGTTATTCCTAGAAAGAAGACTGAAATAAAAAAGACAAATGAATACGAGAATAAAGTTATCTATTCACAAGAACTTGAAGAAGAAGCTGAAAAAATCATTCCGAAAGTTGACTTAGCTAAGGTTGAGAAAATAGGGAAAAAAGTTGTTCCTGGAAAGCCTGCGATGAGACCTCATCATAGACATGGAGGCAAAAATTATGCCCCAGTCAAGAGAGAAGATACAACACCTAAGAAACCAATAAAAATTGGTGAAACTATAACAGTTAAAGACTTAGGTGAAAAACTCGGAAAAACAGTTGGTGAACTTATTAAAAAACTATTTGTATTCGGCGTAATGGCTACTATAAATCAAGAAATTGATTATGATACAGCTGTAATTATAGCAGGAGAATTTAATGTACAGGTAGAAAAAGCTATTGATAGAGCAAGTGAAGAAGTACTTCTTAAAGAAGAAGATGAAAACCCAGAAAATCTTAAACAGAGACCACCTGTTGTTACTATTATGGGCCACGTAGATCATGGTAAAACTTCACTACTTGACGCAATAAGATCAACGAATGTTATCGCGACTGAAGCGGGTGGTATTACTCAACATATTGGTGCTTATACAGTAAATATTGATGGCAAAAAAATCACATTCCTTGATACACCAGGACATGAAGCCTTCACAGCTATGAGAGCTAGAGGAGCGAAAGTTACAGATATTGCCATATTGGTTGTTGCAGCTGATGACGGAATCATGCCACAGACAGTTGAAGCAATTAATCACGCAAAGGCCGCTAATGTAGCAATAATAGTTGCAGTTAACAAGATTGATAAAGTTGGCGCAAATATCGACAAAGTTAAACAAGAACTCACAGAATATGGAGTTTTAGTTGAAGAGTGGGGCGGAGATACTATTTGTGTACCTGTTTCAGCTAAGAAAAGAGAAGGAATAGAAAATCTCTTAGAAATGATTTTGCTTGCTGCTGAAATGCAGGAATTGAAAGCAAATCCTGACAGAAAAGCTGTTGGTACAGTCGTAGAAGCTCAACTTGACAAAGGTAAAGGACCTATTGCAACTATTCTAGTTCAAAATGGAACTTTAAATATAGGAGATTTCTTTATTGTTGGATCTAGCTTTGGGAAAATAAGAGCAATGATTGATGATAAGGGTCGCAAGATTAAGAAAGCTGGTCCATCTGTCCCTGTTGAAATTCAAGGGTTGTCTGAAGTTCCAGAAGCTGGAGATATTTTCATGGTTGTTGAAGATGAGAAAACGGCCAGAACTATATCAGATAAGCGTAAAGACAAGTTGAGACAATCACAAATTCAAGGTGGCCAAAAAGTTTCTCTTGAACAGCTATTTAATCAGATTCAAGAAGGAAAACTAAAAGAATTGAAAGTTATTGTTAAAGCTGACGTTCAAGGTTCTGTTGAAGCTGTTAAACAATCTTTAGCAAAACTAAGTAATGCAGAAGTTAAAGTATTGACGATACACGGTGGCGTTGGTGCGATTAATGAAACAGATGTTATGCTTGCAGCTGCATCGAATGCAATAATTATCGGATTTAATGTAAGACCTCAAACACAGGCACAAGCCTTAGCAGAAAAAGACAATGTTGATATTAAATTATATAGAGTAATATATAATGCCATTGAAGATATTGAACATGCTATGAAGGGCATGCTTGAACCAGAATATAAAGAAGTTATTCAAGGTCATGCTGAAATTCGTCAAATATTCAAGGCTACTAATATCGGAACCATAGCAGGTTGCATGGTTACTGATGGCAAAATAGTTAGAAACTGTGAAGTTAGAATTTTAAGAGATAGCATAGTTGTATACGAAGGCAAACTTGCATCACTCAAGAGATTCAAAGACGATGCAAAAGAAGTTGCTACTGGATATGAATGTGGACTTAACATGGAAAAATTTAGCGACTATAGAGAAGGCGATATCGTAGAATCATTTATTATGGAATTAGTACCAAGAAAATAAGTTTAAACTAAGCAAGTTACTACTATTAATGATTCGAGTAAGTAAGTATTATTTATAAACAAAAAATATATGAAAAGCTCAACAGGGGTAACAACCCCTGTTTGTGGCATTCATAGTAGTATAGGCACCTAAACTTTTTTGAAAACAACAACCCACTGAGGAGGTAAAAAAATGTCAAAACATAGAATTGAAAGAGTCAACGAAGAAGTAAAAAAAGAAATTAGTGATATCATTAGGAATGAGATAAAGGATCCTAGAGTTACAACGTTAATTAGCGTTGTGGCTGTTGAGGTTACTCCAGATTATAAATTCGCAAAAGTTTATATTAGTCTCTTAGGAACAGAAGAAGAACGACAAAACGCCCTTAAGGGATTAAAGAGTTCAGCGGGCTACGTTAGAAAACTTTTATCTGAGAGAATGAGATTAAAGTATACGCCCGAAGTTCACTTCACATTAGATGGAACCATCGAACATGGTGCGCATATCATGAAAATTTTGCATGATTTACATTTAGAAGATGAGATAAAAGATCCAGATACGAATTTGAGTTAAAATCAAGTTTGGGTTAATAATCAAGTTTGGGTTAATAATCAGTTTGTCAAATATATAATTTTTATGAAATGGGGTGGGATATATGATTTACCCATCTATAATAAAAGCGATAAAAGATAGTAAGAAAATACTATTAACAGCTCATATCAACCCTGATGGTGATGCATTAGGATCGGTATTGGCTTTGCATAAAGCATTGAAATCAGCAGGTAAAGCTACATTTCCAGTAATTGATGATGACTTTCCAACTTTATATAAGTTTCTAGATGGATGGGATGAAATTTTAAAATTCGGCGATCAGATATTAGAAGAATCAAAAGATGAAATTGACTTAATTATCGCGCTGGACTGTGGAGATGTCGAAAGATTTGGAAGAGTTTCAGAATATTTTGATGGTAAAAAAGTCATAAATATCGATCATCACATAAGCAATACAGCGTTTGGTACGCTTAATATGATTGATTCAAATGCTGCTTCTACTGGTGAAATGGTTTACCAAATAATTAGCATTATGGGACTTGAAATAACAAAGGAAATTGCTGAGGCAATTTATACAGCTATAGTGACCGATACTGGACAGTTCAGATATACTAATACAACTTCAGTTACGCATCAAATAGCTGGTGATATGATTAATAACGGTGTTGATACAGCTTATATGTATGAACAGATTTATCAAAACACATCAAAAGAAAAAATGTTATTAAGTGCAAAAGCGCTCAGTTCATTAAAATTATATTTTGATGATAGAGTAGCAGTTTTAAGAGTAACAATTGATGACATTCAAAAATCTGGAGCCACTGGAGCGGATACTGAAGGGATAATAAATTTTGGTAGAGATATTTCGACTGTAGAAGTAGCCGTTTTGTTAAAAGAGCATGAAAAAGAAAAAATAAAAATTGGGCTTCGCTCAAAAAAATATGTTGATGTTGCTACTATTTCGCAAGAAATTGGCGGTGGAGGGCATGTTAGAGCAGCCGGATGCACAATATATGGCAATATTGATGAAGCAGAATCAATTATGATAGAAAAAATTGGTAAATTACTCAAATAAAAAAATTGTAAAACGCTATATGGCAATAATTAGAAGATGCATATTGAGAAATAATCATTAAAAGAGGTATTGATGGACGGAATCGTAAATGTTTTGAAACCGCCAGGAATGTCGTCTCATGATGTCATTAATATCATGAGAAAGATATTTCAAACAAAAAAAATCGGCCATACTGGAACACTTGATCCAGAAGCCGCTGGAGTTTTACCAGTATGTGTTGGAAAAGCTACCAAACTTGCAGACAGACTTGCTGGCGAAAAAAAAGAATATAGAGTTGTTGTGAAATTAGGTATCGAAACAGATAGTTATGACACACAAGGGAATATTGTTTCTGAGAATGTTGTACCTGAATTCTCTGATGATTACTTAACAGAAAAATTACGAGATTTTTATGGGGAGCAAAAACAAATTCCACCAATATTTTCTGCAATCAAAGTTGACGGTAAAAAATTATATGAATACGCTTTAAGAGGCGAAGAGGTTTTAATAAAGCCAAGAGAAATCACAATCCACTCCATTGATTTTATTTATAGAATAGATTCCGATGAATTCATGTTCGATGTTTCTTGTTCTAAAGGAACATATGTGAGATCGATTTGTCATGATTTAGGCATAGTTTTAGGATGTGGTGCGGCTATGAAGCGCTTAGTTAGAGTTTCAAGCGGACGATTTCATATTAATGAAGCATTTACATTAGAAGAACTAAATGAATTAAAAGACGAATCAAAACTAGGAGACGCGATTGTTTCTTTACCCGAGTTTTTTAAAGAAGTAAAAAAATTGGAAGTTAAGAAAGATGCATATCAATTTTTAGAAAATGGTAACCCGTTAATAATTAAAAATATAGATAATAATTTTATAGATGCTTTTAAGCAAATGAAACAGGATGAAGAATTTTTAATTTGCTTTGATGAAGAAATTTTTGGTCTTGCAGTTAAAAAGACATATCCCGCCGACGGTGGTTTTGCTGGAGTAGTTTTATATAGATTTTAACAAATTTTGTAAAAATATGAGCAGAGATATTCTTATAAAGAAAATGACTATAAGGAGAGTGAGCATTGGATACTCTTTCGAACTACAATGAAGTATATAGAGATAACGGACTGGTTTTAGCGTTGGGAAATTTTGATGGTGTTCATTTGGGGCATAAAAAACTTTTCGATAAGTTGATTGAAGAAGGTCATAGATTAAAAGTAAAAACAATGGCGTATACTTTTGAGACACATCCACGTCAAATTTTGACACCCGAGAAACCATTCCATCAATTAATGGATAATTACCAAAAGATTAGTTTTATTGAATCTTTAGGGCTAGATTATCTTTTTTTAGAAGATTTTTTGAAAGTTAAAGATATGGTAGCTGTAGAATTTATAGAAGAAGTTTTGATTGGTTTTTTTAATGTTAAGGCAATTGTTATCGGGTGGAATTATAGATTTGGCAAAAAAGGAGAAGGAACACCAGAACTCCTTATGCAGATGGGTTTAAAATTTGGATTTGACGTAAATATAGTTCCTGCAGTTCAATATCGAGCGCACGTCGTTTCTAGTACACTAATAAGACATTTAATTCGTACAGGAGAACTTGAAGAGGCACGTGCTTATCTTGGGCATAGCTACTCGATTAGGAATAGAGTTATTCATGGAAAGCGAAACGGCGGAAAAATAGGAATCCATACCGCAAATCTTGATATAAATAAATTTATGACATTGCCCCAAAAAGGTGTTTATGCAACATATACTTATTATTTGGATAAAAGATATATTAGTATAACGAATGTGGGGACTAATCCGACTTTTGAGGGTGAAAAAACTACAGTTGAAACACATATTTTTGA
>CAYZED010000001.1:263052-264608 GCA_964477445.1 uncultured Clostridiaceae bacterium
TTTGATTTTAATGCTGATTTATATGAAGAAATTATTGAAGTAGAATTGGTAAAAAGAATAAGAGATGAAATAAAATTCGAAACGGTTGATAAACTACTCGAACAGATAAGTCAGGATATTTCGATTAGAATGAAAATACATACTGAAGACAATAGATAGATAACTATTAAACAATTCACGACGTTTTGAAATAAAGAAATATATATTACACGATATGTTGATGAAACATTAAAAAAATAGTACAAAAATAATACATAAAAATAATACATAAAACTACGGAGGTAAACCATGGAAAAGTTTGGTTTAAATGAATTAAGAGAGAAATTTTTAAGTTTTTTTGAAAGTAAAGGTCATTTGCGTTTGAAGAGTGCATCGCTCGTGCCTGAAGAAGATAAGAGCTTGCTTATTATAAATTCGGGTATGGCACCACTTAAACCTTATTTTACTGGTCAAAAAGTTCCGCCGAGAAATCGAGTGACTACATGCCAAAAGTGTATTCGTACTCCAGACATCGAGAACGTAGGAAAGACAGATAGGCATGGTACTTTTTTTGAGATGCTAGGTAATTTTTCGTTTGGTGATTATTTCAAAAAAGAATCTATTGCATGGGGCTGGGAATTTTTCACTGAGGTTTTAGGGATACCAACTGATTTAATTTGGGTCTCGGTTTATCTTGAAGATGATGAAGCGTATGATATTTGGAAGAATGACATTAAGATTAATGAAGATCGAATAGTTAGAATGGGCAAAGAAGATAATTTTTGGGAAATTGGGGTTGGACCTTGTGGCCCATGCTCCGAGATTTATATCGATAGAGGTGAAAAAAGAGGATGTGGTGATCCTAACTGTAAACCAGGCTGCGAATGTGACAGGTTTGTTGAAGTTTGGAACCATGTTTTTACCCAATTTGATAGAGATGAAGCCGGGAATTATAATAAACTTGCAAAACCAAATATTGACACTGGCATGGGGCTTGAACGGCTTGCAATCATAGTTCAAAATGCTGAAAACATTTTTGAGGTTGATACAATTAGAACAGAACTTGACTATATTTGTAATCTTAGCAACACAAAATATGGCGTTAATTTAAGCTCTGATATAAGCATAAGAATTATTACAGACCACACCAGAAGTGTTGTTTTCATGGCTTCTGACGGGATACTTCCTTCTAATGAAGGTCGCGGCTATGTACTGAGAAGATTATTAAGAAGAGCAGTAAGACACGGAAAGTTACTTGGAATTAATGATTTATTCATGAAAAAAGTAGCTGATTTAGTTATTGATATAAACAAAATAGCTTATCCGGAAATGAACGAAAAAAGAGATTATATTTTGAGTGTCATTGATGTTGAAGAAAAGCGATTTAATGAAACAGTTGATAAAGGGCTAGTAATTCTTGAAAATCATATAGATATTCTAAAAAAAGAAAATAAAACAATATTATCAGGAGCAGTGGCTTTTGAACTTCATGATACTTTTGGCTTTCCACTTGATTTAACAAAAGATATTTTAGATGAAAATGGACTCTATGTCGATGAAGAAGCATATAAAGAGGA
>CAYZED010000001.1:264618-283951 GCA_964477445.1 uncultured Clostridiaceae bacterium
AAAAATCGTGCCAGAGCAGCCAGAGCTGACAGCAACATCGAAGGCTGGAAAGAAGATATTTATGCAAAAATCGATTGGAATATAAAATCTGAATTTGTAGGTTATACAAGAACAAATTGCGAAAGCAAGGTATCTGTAATAATTGCGAATGGCAAAGAAGTAAAATCAATCGAAGTTAGTAACGAATCTGAAAAAGAAGCTGGAATAGATTCAGATAATATAACAGGCATCGAAGTTGGAATTGATTCAGGCAATAAAACAGGCATCGAAGCTGGAATAGATTCAGGCAATATAACAGGCATCGAAGCGGAAATAATTCTTAATCAGACACCTTTTTATGCTGAAAGTGGAGGTCAAATCGGAGATACTGGAATTTTCAGAAGCAGAGATTTTGTTTTTGTAATTACTAACACAAAAAAAGTTACTGGAGATAGATTTGTTCATCAAGGGATTCTAAAAGAAGGTTCGTTAAAAGTTGGAGATGAAGGCTTAGCAGAAGTTGATGAAAAAAGACGAAATGCTATAAGGAGAAACCATTCGGCGACTCACTTATTACAAAAAGCGTTGAGAAACGTCCTTGGAACGCACGTAGAACAGGCGGGATCTTTAGTTGACGCCGAAAAACTTAGATTCGATTTTTCTCATTTTAAAGCGATGACAGCAGCAGAAAAATCCACAGTTGAAGCACAAGTAAATGAGATGATATTAGCATCATTAAATATTGAGACACATGTAACTGGCATGGAAGAAGCTCGAAAACTTGGTGCCATGGCACTTTTTGGTGAAAAATATGGAGACACAGTAAGGCTAATAAAAATGGGAGAGTACAGCATCGAGCTTTGTGGAGGAACACATTTAACGAATACAAGTCAAACCGGACTATTTAAGTTTCTTTCAGAAGGTGGAGTAGCGGCGGGAGTTAGAAGAATTGAAGCAGTTACCGGAGAAAACGCGTATAAACTTTTCTTAGAAAAAGAGAGTATTATTTCTGAAATTTGTGACAAACTTAAGACTACACCTAACGAAGCTGTTAAGAGAGCCGAAAATCTTACGCTTCAAGTTAAGGATTTGGAAAAAGATATTCAACTTATGAAATCAAAAATGGCTTCGGGGTCGATAGATGATTATGCAAAGAAAGCTGAAATGATTAATGGCATAAATGTTTTGTTCACTAAGGTAGAAGGTCTTGACGGAGATGGAATAAGAGATTTTGGTGACAAACTACGAGATAAATTAGGCGAATCTATAATATTTATGGCAACTCCAACTGTAGATAAAGTAATTCTGTTATCAATGGCCTCAAAAGGTGCAATTGCAAAAGGTGCACACGCTGGAAATCTACTTAAAGAAGTGGCCAAGGCCAATGGTGGAAGCGGTGGAGGAAGACCTGATATGGCACAGGGAGGTCTGAAGGAGGTCACAAAAATTGATGAAGCTTTGGCAATGGCTTGGAAGTTATATAAGGCTAGGGATTAGGTGCATTCAATAACAGTTACATTTAGAAAACGACAAGAATTATATTAAATTTCATATAAATTTCACATAAATACTAATAGCATGCCTTTTTATGGGCATGCTATTTTTTTAAAATCAATATCTATTTAAATTTTAATTATTTTTCGTATAAAGAAAATTATTTATTAGTTCCACTTTTTGAAATAGCAAATCTAACTTGTTGTAACAAAAATTTAAAGAATGTTAAATTGAGTACAAATGGAGCTATATTTATAGAAAAATGGTCATATTAGTATATATTTGAAAGATAAAGGTTCACATTTTTTCCCACTAGCGAAAGCTAGTGGGTTTTAGATTGTTAGTGTTATAATTATAAACAAATAAAATCGTGAGGTGAAAACATGATTAATAGTTTTCCAAAGCCCAAGGGAAAATATTTTATTGGATACTTTGATTCCGTGCTTGAATATAATCTCGAAAACTTACCACGCTCAATAGGGTATAGATGCTTTTATCCATCAGATTCAGTAGGCCAAAAACCAACAAAATATTTTGTTGATAATGAAATGTCGGAAATGTATAAGAAGCAAGCTAGCGATTTATTGAGTGATGAAAAATTAAAGTTTGTAGATGAATTAAGTAAGTTAGAAATAAATAGTTTTGAAAATGTTGAAGTGGCAGTTTCTGCAGACAAATTTAAGCTTATTGTTTACTCACCAGGATATGGAGCACATGCATGGTCTAATTTAATCGTTATTGAAGAACTAGTAAGTCAAGGATATGTAGTTTTGGCTGTTTCCCCAACAGGTGAAGCGTTTTGCACAATACTAGGCGATAAAAAGATACCTGCAGATAGAGCAATAACTGAAGCGTTAAGGACTGATGTAGGGAAATATATGAGTGACTCGAAAAATGGTCCGCTGACAGAATGGACGGCAGAAATGTTATCCGATTTTCTAGAAAAATGCACTTTTTCTGCAAGTAGAATTAAAATATGGACCAGTGATGTAATAGAACTAATCAATAAGCTTTCACTCGCAAATGAAGACCCCAAGAATTTGTTTTTTGATAAATTAGACATTTCATCTTATGGTATTTTTGGACACTCTTTTGGTGGGGCGACTGCCTTCAATACTCCCATTTTTGATAAACGTTGTATAGCAGCTATAAATATTGATGGATGGCAATTTGGGGCAAATCTCACAAAGCGTAAACTTGAAGTGCCAGGCATGATAATTCTGAGTGATGACAATTTTTTTGAGGGAAACTATGGGAACCAAAACGAAGAAATAATTAAACTGATAGTGCCAGAAGCTACACATAATTTCTTTTGTGATGCATGTGTTTTGTATCCAGATTTCATAAGAGAATTAGAAAAAACGGCGATAGATGGATATGCATTAATGGATATTATGAAGGATTTTGTCTTAACTTTTTTTGATAAAACACTCAAAGAAAAGCGCGACGTGTCATTGTCTGGACTAGCAGAGAAACATAAGAAATATGCGATAGTGAAATTTGGAAAGCAATGAAGATTATATAGAATATTTCTTGTAAATATTTATAACTAGCTATTTAATACATTTTGCTATTTTTATTTAGAATTCTAGTCATATTTAGTGTTGAATTTTCATATTAATCAAAAATGGTTACAATTATTTTAGTAGGCTTAAAACAATAGGACTTGCAAATAAAAAAAATAGGTGTAAACTTATTGTAAACAAAGTTAAAACGAAATAAATATTTATTCATTTTAACAAACGATGAATTGGGGATTTCATCGAACTAATACATAAAACGGAGGAGAAAGAAATGAAAAAGAAGATTGCATTACTACTCATTTGTGTCATGGTTCTTTCAGTGTTCAGCGGGATGTCAGCTTTTGGGACGGCTGCGGCTGTGAAAACAGGGATTACGGTTGTAATACCTGAATTTCCAACTAACTTAGATCCTACAGGCATTTCAGGAAACAAAACGAATACAACTGTACTTACACCAGCATTATTTGATCCTTTAGTTAATGTTGATGCTAAAGGTAAGATTGTTCCGAATTTAGCCTCAAAGTGGGTTGAAAGTCCAGACAGAAAACAGATTACTTTTGAGTTAAGAAAAGATGTTACATTCCATGACGGATCAAAATTAACAGCTGACGATGTTATTTTTTCAATTCAACAAAGAATGAAGGCACCAATAGGACAAGGGTCTGGTAGATTTATTAGTAAAATTACAAAGGTTGATAATTATACTTTAAGAATTGATAGACCAACGAATTTCTCTAAGATATATGAGCAACTTTCGTTTATGTCTGTCATTTCAAAAAAAGCTTTTTTAGCAGACCCAAAAGGGTTTGACAAAAATCCGATAGGTTCAGGTGCATTTAAATATTTATCTGTTTCACCAGGGCAAGGATACACTTTAACTGCAAATACTAAATATTTTAAGGGTGCACCAAAATTAAAAACAATTACTGTAAAAGTTATTGCGAGTGCTTCAACAGCAGTTTTGGCACTACAAACTGGTGAAGTTGATTTAATTCCAGTAGTTTTTCCTACAGATATTAAAACGCTTTCTAAAGATACAAAGGTAGCTATTAAAAGAACGAGTACTTATATGCAATACCAGTTCCAAATGATGAAGGGTGGAGCGATTGATAATTTAAAGGTAAGAAAAGCAATTTATAATGCGATAAACACAAAAAATGCTTTAATGGTAGGTTATGAAAATTTTGGTACTCCAGCTACTGATCTTTATTCAAGGTACGTTATGGGGAAATTCTATAATGTTACTCCACTGCCTAAAAAAAGTATAGATACTGCTAAGGCATTGCTCAAAGAAGCTGGTTATAATTCATCTGATGTAATTACTATAACCGTTATTGATCCAACTTCATTAAAAGTGGCACAGTCTTGTCAAAATGATTTGCTTTCAATAGGGCTGAATGTTAAGATTGAACAATTAGATATGGGAGCGTTTTATGGCAAGTATATGAGTGGAAGTTTGCAAATAATGCTAATCCCAATGGGAGGCGCTAATATGGCTCCTGAAGAAGTTGCAAATCTTTATACAACAACTGGAGATCCTTTTAATTCTTATACTGGTAAAACAGCTGCTTATGATACTGCAGTAGCAAAAATGTTAAAAGAAACAAATGCTACAAAGAAATTAGCATATATGAAGACAGCACTTACAATGTTAAAGAATAATTATATTTTAGTTCCTTTGTTTGAGACTACTGCGGCTATGGCATATTCAAAAAGAGTAACTGGAGCAAATCTTACACCGGCAGCGTTCATTGATTACTCAATAATTGGAGTTAAATAATTAATATTTAATATTTAGAAAATTAAAATAAGACCCTTTGCGATTACTGGTTACTAACAGTTTTGCAAGGGGTTTTGTTCTAGTATAAGAAAGTATACTTTTTTCGAAGCCACTTTAGTTCTTAATGCAACCAAAAACCAACAAAATATTTTGTTGATAATGAAATGTCGGAAATGTATAAGAATCAGACTAGCGAGTTGTTGCGTGATGAAGAATTTAAGTTTGGAGAGCGATTAAGATTAAAATTGAATAGGAGGAAAAACTAATGAACGAAATAATTAAAAACAGAGAAATCATGAAAACGAAAATGAAAGAGCATGGTTTAGAAGAGTCGGATTTTGATCGGAAAATACCTAAACCTTCAAGTGTGAAATACCCTTTTGAAGGCTCGAAAATAATCGACTTGATTAAAGTTGATCAGAGTTTAATCGAGAAAATGACTGAAGAGGGTTCTATTAAGAAAAACGATATCTTTAGCATAATAAATGATAGGAAATCCAGACGGAATTTTAATGATCAATCTATCACTTTGGATGAACTTTCTTTTTTGCTGTGGGCGACACAAGGTATTAAAGAAGTTAGAGGTAGCTATGCCATAACTTTTAGGACTGTTCCTTCTGGAGGATCGCTTCATGCTTTTGAAACCTACTTGGTCATACAAAGAGTTGAAGGTCTTGAAGCTGGGGTATATCACTATTTACCACTTACCCATCAATTGGAATTGATATTTACTAAAGTAGAAAAAAGGGTAGACCTAAAAAAAGAAATAATTGAAAGCACATTGGGACAAAAATGGGCAGGTACAGCAGCAGTTACTTTTTTCTGGTCGGCCATTCCTTATAGAAGTGAGTGGAAGTACAAAACTCACTCACATAAGATTATGCTTCTAGACGCTGGGCATGTATGTCAAAATCTATACTTGGCTTGTGAGTCGATTGGATCGGGGGTTTGTGCTATAGATGCATATGACCAAAAATATTCCGATGATTTTATTGGGCTAGATGGATTGAATGAATTTGTAGTGTATATTGCAGGTATGGGTAGAGTTTAGTGAAATGAAATTTGAGTCCATTAAAAAAAGGATGCATCATAAGTAAGCACTTTTTCAATAAAAATTTGGTGAAATGCCATATTTTTTGATTCTCTCAATTTCAATTTATGTTATAATGAATGTAAATGATGGGTAAAGTAATATAAAAAACTTCAAGGGGGTGGGCATATGGATAAGAATTTTGAAGAAACTATGAACTTTAAATTGGAAAAAGAGAAGGACTATGTGGCTTCGGAGATTATCATTAAGGTTTATGAAGCGCTAAAAGAAAAGGGATATAATCCCATAAATCAAATAGTTGGATACATTTTATCTGGCGATCCGACTTATATTACTAGCCATAATAATGCCCGTAGTTTAATCAGAAAATTGGAAAGAGATGAACTACTTGAAGAATTGGTTAGAGAGTACGTAAAAAATTACTAAAGAACAAGCTGGGAGTTTTACTTCCAGCTCTTTTTATTGTATAGGAAGCCCTCATGAAATGCTTTTCACAAAGCAGAATGAAAATACTCATGAAATGCTTTTCGCAAAGCAGAATGAAAACCCTCATGAAATGCTTTTCGCAAAGTAGAATGAAAATACAAGGTTTGATTTCGGAGGTGACTTGAATGTTGGAGAAAAAAGTATTAGGATTGACTGGAATTGAAGTTTCAGAAATTTGCTTTGGTTCCCTTACTTTAGGGCCGCTCCAAGCAAGAATGAGTTTAGGTGATGGAAGCAATTTGCTAGAATATGCCTTTAGCAGAGGTATAAATTTTATTGATACAGCTGAGTATTATGAAACTTATCCATATATTAAAGAATTTTTGAGGGATAAAATAGAAAAGGTAAAAATAAATAGAGAAGATATTGTTATTGCAACGAAATCTTTTGCTTTTGACAAAAAGGGTGCTGAAAGAAGTCTTGGAAGAGCTATGAAAGAAATGGGTGTTAGCTATTTAGATGTATTTCTTCTTCATGAGCAGGAAAGTGAGCACACTATCAGGGGGCATTGGGAGGCGGCTGAATACTTTATTAAAGCCAAAGAAAAAGGGTATATTAGAGCATTTGGTATTTCGACACATAGTGTTAATGCTGTGCAGGCGGCGTTAAAAATTCCTGAGATTGAGATTATTCACCCTCTTATTAATAAAAAAGGGCTGGGAATTATTAATGGAACTAGAGATGAAATGATTCATTCTATTAATTTGGCAAATGAGCTTGGCAAAGGTATTTACGGAATGAAGGTACTAGGTGGTGGGAACTTAATTAGTGAGTATGAGAGTTCAATGGATTTTGTCCTTGCCTTAAAAAGTCTTCATTCAATTGCTGTTGGGATGCAATCAAAAGCAGAGATAGATGCGAATATTGAATATGTGAAGAATCGCTCTATAAGCGAAGGTTTAAAAAATATGTTAAAGACAAAAAAAAGAAAATTGCATATTGAAAAATATTGTAGTGGTTGTGGCATGTGTGTAAATAGGTGTGGATCTGGAGCACTTGAAATAGTAAAGGGTAAAGCAATAGTTAATGTCGATAAATGTGTTTTGTGTGGTTATTGCTCTGCTGTTTGTAAGGAGTTTTGCATTAAAGTTATTTGAATTCGGTATTTGTAATAAATGAAATGGAGATATTTATATGAGGATGATGGGACTAGATGTTGGTGATGCAACTATAGGAGTTGCAGTTAGCGATTTGTTGGGAATAACTGCTCAAGGAGTTGAAACTATAAGGCGCAGTGATGAAGACGCTGATTTTAAAAGATTAGCAAAATTGATATTGGAAAAAAATGTTACCACTATTGTAATTGGATTTCCAAAAAACATGAATAATACTATTGGACCAAGAGCAGAAGCAAGTATGGCTTTTTCAGAAAAAGTAAAAGAAAAATTCCCGAATGTGAAGGTAGTTCTTTGGGATGAAAGATTGACTACGGCAGCTGCTAGAAGGACTTTAATAGAAGGTGATGTAAGACGTGAAAAAAGAAAGAAATCAATAGATATGTTGGCAGCGGTTCTTATTCTTGAAGGATATATGGCAGTATCTTCAAGGTAGTCTACGATAATGACATCAAAGTAGATAGCGACATTGACATTAAAGTAGGTAGAGACATTGATATTAAAGTAGGTAGCGACATTGACATTAAAGTAGGTCCATTTGTTTAGGCTATCAAAATGGATTCATTTGTAAGCACATAAGAATAGATACTATTGACAGTCTAATTACGTTATTATACAATTGCCTTAGCATTAAGAAATGAGGTGCATTAATATGCAAGATGATTTAGAGATTATTGAATTATTTGACGAGAATGGTGAAAAGCAAGAGTTTGAGCTTTTAGCTACTTTTGATGTGGAAGATACAGAATATGCAGTTCTGGTTCCTTTTGATCCAGAAAGAGATCCAGATGCAGAAGAGGTTGACGAAGCATATATTTTGAGAATAGAACATGAAGATGATGAAGAAGTTCTTGTAGCTATCGAAGACGAAGATGAGCTTAATATGGCAATTGAAGCATATGAAGAGCTTGTTAAAGAGGAATGTAATTAGCATTCTGAGAATGATGACTTCCCTGCAGAGATGTTGGGGAGTTTTTTTGTAATAAAAATATACTTGGAGGGATTGTTTATGAACTCAAATAAGAATTACGAGCTATTAAGAACAAGACTAGAACTACTAAGCGATGAAGATCTAATAGAGTTTTACTTGATTGAGGGCGAAGAATTTCTAGAAGAAGCTAAAGATATAATACGTGAAGAGCTTGATAGACGTGGGATTCAAGAAAACAGAGTGCAAGCAGTTCTTGAAGAAATGAAAAGTGAAACTTTTGATCATTCTTTATCTGGTGAGGGTTATGAGGGACATCATTTAAATGAAGATGGAGAAGTAGAAGATGAAATCACAGATGAACCTTTAAAAGCTGAAGATTTTGCTTCTATAGGATTGGTTTTGCTTGGAACTTATACTTCTGATGATGAAGCAATAATTACTGAACAAAAATTATTCTCGCATAAAATAGAACCAGTTAGAAATATTGTTAATGATAATATAGAACTTTTTGTACATTCTGATGATTTTGAATTGTCAAAGAAAGTACTTGAAGGAAATTTATATATTGAAGAGCTGGATAATGAAGATATCCAAGCTTTGAATCAGGCTGAAGCAGAACTTGGAATCGACGTCGAAGATAAAGAAGAAAGTTTTGAAGAAGATAGTGATAATATCGAAAATGAATTCTATGGTTCTGGTAAAAAACGTAGTTTCAATGACTATGTACTTCCTGGAATTATATTAATACTATTTATAATGATCGTTTCTATGGCACTTAATAATAGATAAGCTAATTATTGAGTATTTAATTAAATGAATTTCATTTAAAATATTTCACAATATTTTAACGAGGGTTTGTTGTTTCGCTGCAAGAACATTGGTATACTTTAAATATACTAAAATTGGGAGGAACATTTTGATTAGAAATAACTTAAGAGCATTAGCCGCTCATTTAACAATTAGCATTTTCTCATTTGCTATTTATTTTTTGACTCATATTGCAACGGGCCTCGTAAAAAAAGCATCCCAAGAAGCTTATATTGATATCTCGGATAGAATGATTTACGTTTCTTTGATTTTAATGTTTTTTGCGTTAATAGGGTATTCGTATATAGGTAGTAAATTCTTGAAGAGTGTCGGAGGCATAGGTAAGAATATGTCCTCAGTTAGTGTAACTTTTTATGCGGGATTATTATTGTGGTGTATTTCAGCTTTTTTTGGTGGACACACAGGTTTCGCAATGAACACAGCGTATGGAAGTTGGCAATGGTATCTTATTTTTAATGCTTATTGTCTTCCTCTGGTAAATGATTTCAATATAACTAATGGTGCAGTTTTACTAATGTTTTCAATACTACCAGCGCTAATAATGGGTCTTTCTATGAAAATTGGCAGGCTTAATTTGAAGGGCAGGTTATGGTGGAAATGAAACCGAAAGATTTTCTTGTTAAACTCCTCAATGAAAACCTTGTTAATGAAATGGAATTGATTGGATTTAAGTATGTTGAGAGTAAATTTGAATTCTATAAGAATTACGGTGTTTTAAAGCTTAATATAAGATTCGAATTAGATAAATATACTTTTGGAGACAGATGTAAGTTAACAACTAACTTTTACTTAACCGCTGATTCATATAGGAAATGGTATTTTGATGAGTGGAAAAAAAATCCAGACGATAATTCTTTTATAAACTTACAAGGTGCGGATATCCCAAACTGGAAGAGCCCTAAATGTATTGATTTAAATTTAAACGAACCTGACTCGGCAAAAAATAATATAGATATACTAAAAAAAGATATCTTAGAGACTGGAATAAACTTTTTCATAAATTATTCTTACTGGGATTCAGTATCTGATTTTTTATTGAATAAAGAGTGTCCTGATTTTCTTAAAGCTGGGGATATGAATATTATGGCAAATAAGCATGAACAAGCTTACGAAATCTATAATAGAGGACTTTTGTTTTTTGAATCCTTAGAGGCTAGATCTAATGAAGATAAACTTTGTATAAGTAATGAGAATAAACTTGGTATAACAGATGAAAATAGACTTGAGATAACAGATGAAAATAGACTTGAGATAACAAATGGAAAAAAATTTGATATAACAGATATAATAAAATGTAAAGACACTAAAACAGAAATAAATAAGCGTTTAGAGCGATATTTTTAAATAATAATATAAAGAGGTTAAAATGAAATTAAGAATAGAAAAATTATTCCAAGGTTGGTTTTTCCCATTAGTATGCGCCATAGTACTAGCTTTGCTAATAAACCGTTTTGTGTTTTTCAAAGTCACAGTACCTACAGGATCAATGCTTCCGACTATTAAACTTGGAGATCAGCTAATAGTAACTAGGATTTACAATGTCAATAATCTTAAAAGAGGCGATATAATAGTTTTTAAATCAGACGAATTAAGAAAAATATTAGTAAAGAGACTTATTGGGCTCCCTGGCGAAAAAGTTGATGTCGAAAAAAATGGTAATGTCTTTATTAACGGAAAAAAAATTGATGAACCGTATGTAGTTTATCCAGATGAATATGAAGTTCATTTTGAAGTTCCTGCGAATTCATTTTTGTTTTTCGGGGATAATAGAGCAGATTCTTTAGATGCGAGAAAATGGTTCGAACCATATATACCAGCGAATAAAATAATGGGAAAAGCTCAAATTGTTGTATATCCGTTTAAACGATTTGGTCAATTTGTTATTGGAAAAGATGCAATAAAAGATTAGTATTTCACGATTTACATAAATAAACTGTGATTCGAAAATATGAATTATATTATGCGAATTAGAATATGCAAAGATTAAGTGGTAGAAAGTGAGACACATAATGAATAATAAAGAAATTAAGTTGGCGGTATTAATTGATGCAGATAACATTTCTCACTCATACATAAAAGGTATATTAGAAGAAATCGCTAAGTATGGAACGCCTACGATTAAACGAATTTATGCTGATTGGACTAAACCAACTGTTAATGCATGGAAAAATGTTTTGCTTGAAAACGCTGTTACACCAGTTCAGCAATATAGTTATACCACAGGGAAAAATGCTACAGACTCTGCAATGATTATCGAGGCAATGGATATCCTATATTCAGATAAAGTTGATGGGTTTGTTATAGCGTCTTCTGATAGCGATTTTACGAGGCTTGCTACGCGATTAAGAGAAGCTGGCATGAAAGTATATGGGATGGGAGAAAAGAAGACTCCTAGTCCTTTTAGAGTCGCTTGTGACAAGTTCATATATTTAGAAATCACAGAAACAAAAAAAGGCTCTAAGCAAATAAACCCTCAGACAGAAAATCAATCGGAAACTATCACTGTACCTGGAACTAAGACTAATCAGGGTACTAAGACCCAAAAAGAAAACATTCAAACAAAAGATAGTAGATCGGGCATTTTGAAAATAGAAGAAAGTGTAATTAACTTAATTGCTAGTTCTATTGATGATGAAACCAGTGAAGATGGATGGGCATATTTATCCGATGTAGGGAATTTGATTAGCAGAAAACAACCTGATTTTGACTCCAGAAACTTTGGATTTGATAAATTAAGCCGTTTGATTGAAACTATGAAGCAGTTTGAAGTTGTAAGGCGCGAGACCAGCACACCTGGAGTGAAACATGTTTATGTAAGGAATAAGTAGAATAAAGAAGATAAAAAGAAAAAATGGAAACTGATTTGTGAGTGATTGCAGATCAGTTTTTTTTATATCTTCGAAAACGGGCAGAATTTGAGAAGTTTTAAATAAACAATGCTACAGCTTCAATAGCCCAAAACACATCATATATATCGGAATAAAAACCAAACTTAACACGTTTGAAATAGTAACCATGCTAGAACCGTATTTAAAGTCCGCACCTAAGTATTTAGATGATATAGCGGCTTGTGTAATAATTGGCATACCAGCTTGGATAACAAATACTTTAAGCATTAGTGAAGGCAAATTAAACCAAAGACCCAGAGCTAGAATTATAGCAGGAGATAGAATAAACCGTCCTAACATCAGAAATATCATTTCTTTATTTATGGAAATATCTTTTAGTTTAATGCTCGTGAAGGTTATTCCAATGAATAGTAGTGAAAGCGGCGTCGTAAGCCCGCCTAAGTACTTAAGAGAACTTACGAAAAAATCAGGCAAAGGGATTTCCACTAAAACGATAATGATGCTTATAAGAAGAGCTATCAAAGGCGGATTTACTAACTTTTTTAAATTTTTTGGCATAAAAAGGTGCCCTTTAGTACCAGTATCTCGATTGATTAGCCAAACACCTAGAATCCAGAAGCTTGCATTATTAATAGCGTAATATATTAGAAGAAAAGGCACGCTTTTTTCACCAAATAATGAGATGTTAATAGGCATACCCATAAAAATCGTGTTAGAAGCAAAAAACATTGTTATAAAAAGTCCTCTTCTCGTAAAGGGGACTTTTATTATATAAGAAATCAAAAAAGCAACCAAGGCACAAACACTCACGCTTATTAATGGAATAAATATAAAAATAGAGTATTTAAGAAGATCTGTTTTAGAGAAATTAGTATATAGACTATACAATGACATTGCAGGAAGTGCGAAGGCAATTATCATTTTAGTGAAGAGCTCACCAGAAGTCTCGTTGAATAGTCCTTTTTTTGCGAAATAAAAACCCACAAAAATCATTATGAAAACGGTTAAAACACTATATACAGCTATAAGCATGATTTCTCCTTAAAACATTTAATTATATATTCAAGCAATATGATTATTTTAGTTTAGAGGGCTGGTTTTGTCAAAATTAAAGTTCGAAGGGTTCTTGGTTTAATACTTGTTAATAATAAACAAGTATACAATTTGTGTTGCAAAATTGAAACAATTTTCGGAATATGGATTAGAAATAATGAGAAAATTATTGTAAATGTTATGACTTTGTAACATTATCATTGACTAGAACTAAAATCGTAGTATAATAATTTTAGAGGGTGTGATTATATGAATGCTATTTTGGGAGAGAGAATTAAAAACTTGAGGGAATCAAAAAGCTTCACTCAAGAACAACTTGCAAAAAAAATGAATTGTTCAAGGCAAAAATACGCAAGACTTGAAAAAGGCTTGATAGATATTTCATTTGCAAGTATATCTGTTATTGCTCAAATTTTAAGTGTTAAAATTGACGAAATAACATCAGCAATAAGCAATGAAAAGATTGAAGAACCTATGTTCAGACTAGATAGGGGTTATGAACAAGAGGATAAATTTGTGCTAATAAGTAATATGTTGGATACTTTTTATGCTCATCGTAAACTTTATAACAGTATTAGGCAGGACGAAATAAATGAATAAGAGCAGGCAAATTGAGATTGAAAGAAACGCTGAAAATGTTAGAGATGAATGTAATGTAACAGATTATGGATTCAAGGATATTTTCGAAGCTTCTGAGAAGCTAGGTTACAGAACAATAAGATACCCAATTACAGCTGAGGCTTTTTTAGGTTTCGCAATGATAAAAGATTCCGAAAGAATTATATTTTCAAACTCTTCTATAATTTTATCGAGAGAAATTTTTTCAGTGGCTCATGAAATTGGCCACCAAAGACTGCATTTATCTGAAAAAGGGCGAATGTTAATAAAAGACGATGATTTTTTTGATAGAGATGAATCGGAAATCGAAGCAAATTACTTTGCAGCTTGTTTACTGATGCCAAGGGAGAAGATCGAAAAATTTGTTAGACTTGAGCTTAAAGACAAAGATGTTACAAATTGGGATGGGTTAGAAATAGCTAAAATTCAAACAGTATTTAATGTTAGCTATGATATGGCATTAATAAGACTTAGATCATTGAATATTTTAAATGATGCTATTATTAAGAAATTAAAAATTGATAAAATAGAGCAAACGGCGTCAAAATTGTTAAATGTAATAGGTGGAAATACAGATCTATGTAAAGCTACTGAAGTTAAAAAAGTACCTGCTGAGTTTTTAGAGTGGGTTATAACGAATTATAATGAGAAATTAATACCTAAAACAAGTCTTGTCACAGCTTTAAGCTATCTTGATTTGAGCCTAGAAGATATAAATATTAATGATAGAAATGAAATAGCAGAAAATGAAGATGAAAACTGATTTACGAAATATTCGTAGATCAGTTTTTTTATTCACACACTCAACGTTTATGCATTATTTATTCATTTTTATTGTATATACAATGACTGTATAGCTTGTTCTTAAAAAAATACATAGTATATTTATTAATTTCTATTGCATATATATTAATTTCTGATATAATCATAAACAATATATAAAAAAGAAACAGGAGTTAATAAAAATGAAAAAAGAAAAAGTAGTAGTTGCATATTCAGGTGGGTTAGATACATCGATAATCGTTTCGTGGTTAATAGAAAATTATGATTTAGATATAATTACTTGCTGCGTAGATGTAGGACAGGGCGATGATGTTGAAGAGGTTAAAAAGAAAGCATTAGCAAGCGGTGCGATTAAAGCATACGTTGAAGATGTAAGAGAAGAATTCGTAAATGATTATGTAATCCCAATGATTAAATCAGGATCGATTTACGAAGGAAAATATTTGATGGGTACTAGTATAGCTAGACCGATAATTGCGAAAAAATTAGTTGAAGTTGCTAAAGCAGAAGGCGCAACATATATTGCACATGGTTGTACTGGAAAAGGTAATGACCAAGTAAGGTTTGAAGTAGCCATAAAGGCATTAGCACCAGATATGAAAATCATTGCACCATGGAGAACTTGGGAAATCAAGTCAAGGGAAGATGCGATAGATTATGCAGTAGCTCGAAATATTCCATTGCCAGTAACTAAAGAAAACATTTATAGTCGTGACAAAAACCTCTGGCACCTAAGTCATGAAGGTGGAGCACTTGAAGATCCATGGAATGAAGCACCAAAAGATATTTTACAATTAGGAGTTTGGCCTGAAGATGCTCCAGATGTAGCGACTATTGTAGAACTTGATTTTGTAAAAGGTGTTCCAGTTAAATTAAATGGCAAAGAAATGGGTCTCGTACAAATTATAGAAGAACTAAACAAAGTTGGCGGAGCTAATGGAGTTGGTATAATAGATATGGTTGAAAATCGATTGGTTGGAATGAAATCTCGTGGTGTGTATGAAACACCAGGAGGAACTATAATTATGACAGCACATAAAGAGCTTGAATATTTAGTATTAGACCGTATTACAATGGAATATAAAGCTTTGGTAGCTGAGAGATATTCTAAATTACTTTATGATGGACTTTGGTTTACACCACTTCGTGAAGCATTGGATGCATTCTTTGAACAAACTCAAGAATATGTAACAGGCACAGTGAAGATGAAACTTTATAAAGGATCAGTAACTGGAGCAGGTATGAAATCAAAGTATTCTTTATACAGTGAAAAGTATGCGACTTTTGGCGAAGATGGAGTTTATAATCAAAACGATTCAGCAGGATTTATTAACTTGTTTGGCCTTCCGACAAAGGTTAGGGCTGAAATGTTAAAGGATCTCGGAGAAGAAAAATAATACACATGAGAAATTGATTAAAATATCCATGTATTAAAAAAATACATGGATATTGCATAAATATTAAAAAAGTAGTTTGAAATAATCGCCGAGTGCTGATATAATCATACTGTTTGCGTAAACGACTATGCAAGGTAATGAATATTACTAACTAATAGTGTATATCGTTAACTAATAGTGTAAATCGCAGATGTGTATGGAAAGGGGATCGCGGAATGAAATTATGGGGCGGAAGATTTAAAAAGAAGAGCTGTAGTCTAACAGATAAAATGAATTCATCTATTTCTATAGATAAAAGATTATATGAAGCTGACATAAAGGGAAGCATAGCACATGTGAAAATGCTTGGAAAATGCAATATTTTAGGAATGGAAGACGCTGAAAAAATTGCTACAGAACTTGAACATATACTAAAAGATATTAATTCCGGATCTTTAAGAATTGCTGATGATGCTGAAGATATACATATGTTTATCGAGACAGTTTTGATAAAAAGACTTGGCGAGACTGGGAAAATGGTACATACGGGAAGAAGTAGAAACGACCAGGTTGCATTGGATTCCAGAATATATGTTAAAGATGCTATTAAAGAGGTAGTAGAACTAATAAAAACTCTTGCTCTTACAATAATTGAGATTGCTGAAGAACATACTGAAACACTTATGCCAGGTCTTACTCATCTCCAAAAAGCTCAACCAGTAACCTTTGCTTTTCATCTATCAGCATATGTTGAAATGTTATTAAGAGATGCTAGTAGATTTATTGATGGTTACAAAAGAGTTGACAAAATGCCATTGGGTAGTGGCGCATTAGCTGGAACAACTTATCCTTTGGATAGACAATTCGTTTCAGATCAGCTTGGTTTTTCAGAATTGACAGTCAACGCTATGGATGCAGTTTCGGATAGAGATTTTGTTATTGAATTTGTTAGCAATGCTTCGATGACTATGATGCACTTATCAAGACTATCAGAAGAATTAATACTTTGGTCTACTAATGGTTTTGGGTATATTGTTATTGATGATGCATATGCTACTGGAAGTAGTATTATGCCACAGAAAAAAAATCCTGACATTGCTGAATTAGTAAGAGGAAAAACTGGTAGAGTCTATGGAGATTTAATGGCATTACTTACTATTATGAAGGCTTTGCCGTTAGCTTATAACAAAGATATGCAAGAAGATAAGGAACAATTATTTGACGCATATGATACGTTGGCAACTTGTTTAGAAATTATGACACCTATGCTTTCCACTATGAAGATCAAAAAAGAAAAGATGGAAGCAGCACTTTATTCAGGATTCCTTAATGCGACAGAACTTGCAGACTATTTAGTGTCTAAAGGTATACCATTTAGAAGTGCACATGAAATGACGGGAGAGCTTGTTAAATTTGCTGAATCGAAGGGGCAACCTTTAGAAAAGCTAAGTATTGAAGAAATGAAAATTACAGCTCCTGAAATTGATGAAGATGTCTATGTTTGGCTGAATCACAGAAATTCAGTTAATAGAAGAAATCTTATTGGTGGAACTTCACCAGAGGCTGTTATTGGAATATTGAAATCAAGAAAAGATTTTCTTTTGAATTTATTACCCTTTTAATAGGGTAATTTTTTTAAAGAAAAGCTCAATATATAGGCAAAAATTGATTTTTAACAAAAAAATTATGGAGGTGCGATATGGAAAAAGTATGTTTAGTTTTAGAAAATGGGCTAGTATTAAACGGCTCGGGATACGCTGCAAAAGCTGAAAACTGGAAAGAGTCTATTGCAGAAGTTGTATTTAACACAGGAATGTCAGGTTACCAAGAAATTATTACAGACCCTTCATACCAGGGGCAGTTATTGGTTATGACATATCCGCTTCAAGGGAATTATGGAGTTAACGCTCTTGATATCGAGTCGATAAGACCTGCAGTTAAAGGTTTTGCGGCTGCTGAAATTAGCGAAATTGGTGGTAGCTGGAGACAGGAATCACTATTAGAAGGATATTTAAAAAAGTGGGATGTGCCATTCATAACAAATATCGACACAAGACAAATAACGAAAATTGTAAGAGACTCAAAAAGCTGCCGTGGAGTTATCTTAGAAAAAGATAGTTTTGATCTCGAAAAAGTAATTGAAGCACTGAAAGAATTTAACTATGCACTTGATTGCAGCGCAGTACCGATGGGTGTTAGTAGTATTGTAAGAATTCCATCTTTGAAAATTGATCACGAAAGTTTCAGTAATGATGCCACATTCCCAAATGAAGAAAAATATTGTGCTTATGACGCCAAAATAGGTCTTTTAGATTTTGGAGTTAAGGGAAATATAGTCGAAGAATTAAGACGCCGTGGTTGTGAAATAGTAATTTTTCCTGAATGCGTTTCGCCAGAAGAAATTTTGGCAGAAAACTTAGATGGATTGGTTCTCAGTAATGGACCTGGAGACCCAGAAACCCAACACTCGGCAATAAAAACAATAAAAGCATTATTAGGAAAACTTCCTATGTTCGGAATTTGTTTAGGTCATCAAATAATAGCATTATCAATAGGTTGCGATACATATAAAATGCCTTTTGGACATAGAGGTGGAAACCATCCAGTAAAAGATATTAGAAATGGTAAGTGCGTTATAACATCCCAAAACCACGGATTCGCGGTGGATCCAAAATCAGTCGAAGAAATCGAAGGACTCGAAATTACACATATTAATTTAAATGACGGAACTATAGAAGGTATTAAGCATGCAGGATTGGGGATCTCTTCGGTTCAATATCATCCGGAAGCCTCGCCAGGCCCGAGAGATAGTATGTACTTATTCGATGAGTTTTTAGAAAGGGTGGTAGGAAAATGCCATTAGATAAATCAGTAAAAAAAGTACTTGTAATTGGTTCTGGACCAATCACAATCGGTCAAGCAGCTGAATTTGATTATGCTGGAACGCAAGCTTGTAAGGCGCTAAGAGAAGAGGGGATTTCAGTTGTTCTAGTTAACAGCAACCCTGCGACAATAATGACGGACGTAGCTACAGCAGACAGTATATATATTGAGCCTTTGAACACAGATTCATTAGAGAGAATTCTTAAGATTGAAATGCCGGATGCTATTCTTCCAACTCTTGGAGGTCAAACAGGTCTTAACTTAGCAGTTAAACTATCTGAATCTGGCGTATTGGATAAACTTGGCATTAAATTACTTGGGACAAATCTTGACTCAATAAAAAAATCAGAAGATAGAGATTTGTTTAAAACGGCAATGAATGATATTGGGGAACCTGTCGCGGAAAGTATTATAACTTCGCTTGTTGAGGAAGCTGTTACTTTTGCCGAAAAAATTGGCTATCCAGTAATTATCAGGCCAGCATATACTCTAGGCGGTACAGGGGGCGGAGTTGCAAAAGACAAAAACGCGCTTGAAGATATTGCTTGAGGCGGTATTGCAGCAAGTCCGGTAGATCAGATTTT
>CAYZED010000001.1:283961-286772 GCA_964477445.1 uncultured Clostridiaceae bacterium
CTGGAAAGAATTAGAATATGAAGTAATTAGGGATAGTGCTGATAACTGTATTACCATATGCAATATGGAAAATTTTGATCCAGTTGGCGTTCATACAGGTGATAGCATAGTTGCAGTTCCGACACAGACTTTGACAGACAAAGAAAATCAAATGCTGAGATCAGCTTCGATAAATATTATAAGAAAAATGAAAATTCAAGGTGGCTGTAACGTTCAGTTTGCTCTTGATACTGTAAGTATGTCGTATTTTGTAATCGAGGTAAACCCAAGGGTTAGCCGCTCTTCAGCTCTTGCATCAAAAGCTACTGGATATCCAATAGCAAGACTTGCTGCAAAAATAGCGCTCGGTTATACGCTAGATGAGCTTAAAAATCCTGTAACTGGCGTAAGTAGTGCATTCTTTGAACCGGTTATAGATTATGTAGTAGTAAAAATTCCAAAATGGCCTTTCGATAAATTTACAGGTCTTAGCAGAAAACTGAATACCCAAATGAAAGCTACCGGCGAAGTAATGGCAATGGACAGAAGCTTTGAAGGCGCACTTCTTAAAGCTGTTCGAGCACTTGAGATGGATAACAAAGGCCTATATTTGAAGCAAATTAAATCCATGGGGAATCAAGAATTGCTTGAGAGACTTAAAAACCCTGATGATTTAAGAATTTGGATAATCGCTGAAGCAGCTAGAAGAAAATGGAGAAAAGAGTTTATTGAAGAGATTTCAGGAGTTAACAAGTGGTTTATTTCTAAGCTCTTTAACATAGTTGAATTTGAAAATGTTTTAAGAGACGCACACTTAAATGAAGAAATAATAAGAATAGCAAAAAAAATGGGCTTCTCAGATGAAGAAATCGGCTTCTTTGCAGAGCGTTCACCAGAAGATGTAAAATTAAGGCGTTTAGAATTGGGCATTATTCCTTCCACAAAGCCAGTTGATACTTGCAGTGGAGAATTTGATTCAGTAACCGCTTATTACTATAATACTTACAATGGTGTAAATGAAATAGCTCCAATAGAAGAAAAAAATGTACTTGTACTTGGTTCAGGCCCTATAAGAATTGGTCAGGGAATTGAGTTCGATTACTGCGCTGTTCACAGTGCTCAGGCTGTTAAAAAGCTCGGATATAAGTCAATTATGTTAAACAACAACCCTGAGACAGTTAGTACTGATTATGATTGTTCTGATAGGCTTTATTTTGAACCGATAACTTTTGAAGATGCTATGAACATAATCGAAAAAGAAAAACCTGAAGGAGTGCTTGTTCAGTTTGGTGGTCAAACGGCTATAAAGATGGCTGGAAAGCTACATAAAGCTGGAGTAAAGATTCTAGGTACATCATTTGAAGGGATTGACCTTGCGGAAGACAGAAAAAAATTCGATTATCTTATGGAACAACTTGGAATTAAAAGACCAAAAGGCGCCGCTGCGTCTGATATGAAAGAAGCTATAGAAATAGCGAAGAAACTCGGTTATCCACTAATGGTTAGACCGTCATACGTTATTGGGGGCCAAAATATGCTAGTTGTTCATAATACTAATGAATTATTAGCTTATCTAGATGGAAAAATCATAACAGATAGAGAACCTCTTCTTATGGATGAATACATAGTAGGTATTGAAGTAGAAATAGATGCATTATGTGATGGGGAGCGAGTATTCATTCCTGGCATAATGGAGCATATTGAGCCTACAGGAGTTCATTCCGGCGATAGTATGTCGGTTTATCCTTCGATGAATTTAAGTGATGAAATTAAAAAAGAACTTGTTAAAGTAACAAAATCACTTGGTATAGCACTTTGCGTTAAAGGTCACTTAAATGTTCAATTTGCTGTTAGAGGAACTGAAGTGTTTGTTATTGAAGCAAATCCTAGGGCATCAAGAACTATTCCGATTATAAGCAAAATCGCAGCATTCCCAATGGTAGAAATCGCGACTGGAATTGCACTCGGAAAGACATTGCCTGAACTTGGAGTTCATGAAGAATATAAAGAGCCTGAAGGTATTTTCGCGGTCACAGCACCAGTTTTCTCATTTGAAAAACTCTCAGGTATGGACTGTGTTCTAGGCCCTGAAATGAAGTCGACTGGCGAAGTGCTCGGAGTATCATCAAACTATGAAGAAGCTTTAGCAAAAGCATTCATTGCTGTTGGAGCGTCATATACAAAAAAAGGCAAGTTCTTAGCTGGATTCTCAGGAAGTACAGAAGCTTGGGAAGACGGAATAAAGGGATTGACTCCACTAGGGTTTGATTTTGTGGACTTAAATGATGTATTAAAAGAAAATCCAAACTTAGATTCAGAAGATCGGGATCAGTTTAAATCGTACTTAATCAATAATGGATATAGTTACTTTATAAGCGATTCTAGAGCCGACATTATTCACAGAAAATGGGCTGTAGAAGCTGGCGTACAATGCTTTACTTCACCGGCGACACTAGCGGCATTCTCGGTTTATTGGAACTACATCGCGGAAAAGGGCGAGTTGACACCGTATAAGTTTAGTTTGAACTAGAGTAGAAGGCGGCTTCGTGGAGGTTATTTAATTTTTTAGATAACTAAAGCGAAGTCGTTTTTTTGTTTTTCAGAATAGCAGAGCCATAATTTGAACATAAACTCAATTTGTTATATAATTATCTCACGAACCTTTTCCATTGACTTACATCTCAAATTGCCTTATTGTTAAATTAAGGGAATTTTATCTTGAGAAATGTTTTGTTTAGGAAATATTTCTTCAAGAAAATATTAAACTTAATTGATAATAGGCAATTATAACTTGAGATTAAGTTGATGAAGGAGTGGAAATAAATAAAGAAG
>CAYZED010000002.1:0-30301 GCA_964477445.1 uncultured Clostridiaceae bacterium
GTTTAGTTTTCAAGGTGCTCTCTCCGTTGGCCTTCCGCGTTTCGCTTTCGTGTCCGGCGCGGCTGACTTCTATATACTATCACATGGGTATGTTAACGTCAACATGCCATATTAGATAAAAACTAGTCATTTTTCTTTAAATTTAGCCTTTAAAAGCAAATTAACTGCCAATAGATGCTTAAATCTCATGTTATCTCTTAATTTCAATAAATAAGCCAACGAATAATATGTATTACGTTGACTTAGACAACATATTGATTAATACATTGTTAATGATTCAATATATTGCGTTTTGATTTACGGATTGCTTTTCCCAATATATTCAAATCTGGAAACTATTTTTTCATTAAATTCTAACTTTTCAAAAAACATTCTTTTTGATCTTATCCAAAGCAATCTTTCTCCATAACAAGCTTGATATACGACATAATCTTCTAGAGTTTCGCTATTAATAGCGATTGCTTTTAATTCATATATTTTCCCTTTAAAATGTTTATAAAAACCAATATATTTATCATTACTATTTTCATTTAAATCATTCACTTCATAATACTCCTATCGTTTTTAGAATAACCAATCTTTTTTTGCTAGAAGCTCAATAATCCTTTTATGATTATAAGTAGGTAGCAGAAATTGTTCCCCCTCTTTGTTCATTAACATGACACCAACGCCCAGCGTAAGTATAAATGCTCGAATTCTACCTTTTGTTATACGTCCTCTTCCGCAAGCAAGAAACTGCTTAAAATTAACGACCGTATAATACTCCGCTAAATTTTTAAAACGCATACCCATAGAATTCTCAAATATAAATCGAGAGGTTATATATATACCGTCGCTGTATATTTTTATTTGATAATAATACGATCGGACAATCCAGGGAACAATAATTCCAAGAATTAATAATAAAATTGAGTAATACTTAAATTCAACACTTAAATACTTCATATCAACTGATTTAACAAGTTCCTTTAAAAATAAGTAAAAATAAAAGAACCCTGGCAGTCCAAAAAAACACCAAAAAAGAACTCTATGCATGCCAAATTTCTCGCTAAATATAAGAACGGGTTCTACATATACAGATTTTTTTGGCACTGCTAACACCTCTTTTTATAAATTTTTCATTATGATAAATAATCTCTTTATTTAACTGACTATAAATTCTGAAATTAGTATTTGCCGCTAACTAGCTTTCATCAGTAGTTAGGCGTCTATAGTCATAAGGTGTGTATCCCGTGGATCTCAAAAACCATTCTTGAAATCGAGAGTGTTCCAAATCGAGTTTAATAGATATTTCCTGATCAGTTAGTTCTCCATCTTTTAAGAGTTTTTTTGTAGCTTCAATTTTTTCTTTTGAAATTAAGTCCTTTAGACTGAGACCATATACTTCATGAGATATTTTGTCCAAATTAGTCGATAGTAGTGAAAATTCTATGACTAACGTGTCTATTGTTATATCTGAAAAAATATTATTTTTTATATGTTTCACGATAGAATTTGCCATATTTTTCTTTCTTTCCACGATTTGTTTATGTGAGTTATTACACACAGCTATAATCCCCCTAGTGAAAAAATCAAAAGCTTCATCATATGTCCTAAGGCTATTTAGATTTCTTGTAGAAAATTCGTCTACAAAAATATTTTCAAATGACAAATCATGCTCTCCACCTATTTTGCTTATTCTTACCATAAAGCTCAAGAAATATTTAGGTAATAGCTTTAATTCAATTTTATGCATTTCCACATATTCTCGAATTTGAAGTATTTTTTTTAACGACTCGTCCTCATCACCAGTCATTGCAATTTCTATCAATTCAGATTCGAGATTTTCGCACCAATAAATTACTTCTGTTTCTTTATTCTCAACAAACCAAATTGGAAGACTACAATCAATCCCAAAATTATTACGTTGTAAGAGTGCATATTTTGCGCCTTTTAGCGAGGACAATATCCCGTTTATCTCATCAAAAACATCTCCAATTCCACTCGTTATTGGTAATCCAGTTAACTGTTTTATATCCAATCTTGAGTTTTCAACATCTCTGATAAAACTAAATCTACTCTGAATACCTGAAATTATAGAAACAATACTGTCATCTTCTGACAAGTATGTTATAATTTCTTTTTCACCCACTTTATCTTCGATTTTTTTAATACATGAAAACAGGACATTTTGGTAGGTAGTCTTGTCATTCGCTAATTTATAGCTTTTTAAATGTTCAAATTGATAAATAGCGACGCCGTAACTTGGCTTAAGTTCACTTGCGATGCAAAATTCAGGCAATTTACTTTTGTCTGAAGAATTATTTAACCAGTCAACCCATTTTATCTGATTAGTAAGTCCAGACATTTCTTTCGCTTCTTTTTCTAATTCAATTCTAACTTTAAGTTTAACTTTTTCAGTGTTTATCTGTTGAATTGATTTCCTTAATACTCGCTCCATCTCCGATCGCCTAAAAGGTTTGAACAAATACCCAAGCGCGCCATCATTTTGGGCTAATTGAAGATTCTCCATGTCTTCAAGATTACCAAAAAGGATAACTTTAATAGCAGACCCTTCATGTTTAAGTTTTTGAACAATGCTAAGGCCCGTAACACCTGTTAATCTCATATCACAAATAATAAGATCTGCGCTTCCTTTTTCAATTTCTTCAAGTAATTTTGTTCCATTATCAACTTCTTTAATAATAGTAAACTCATTGCCTAAAACCACATTAAGCGGTGAAAGCAGTTCTTTAAAACGAAGTCGATTTTCTTTTGAAGTATCAGCTAACAATATTCTAATCAAACCGCTACACCTCCTTTGATTAACTTAAAACATCTCTTGTTTTCTCCAATAAACCAAAATATAATTTCATATATTATTTATTATTATATCGTCAACTTTTTATTATTCAGTTAGTTCTTTTTATTCCAGTTTTAAAGAAAAAAGTAAAAAAGAATATTAATGAAGATATTAAAACAATTGTAGCTCCAGTAGTTGAATTCAAATAGTATGACAATATCAAGCCGACGATTCCACTTACTACTGAGAAAATTATCGAAAGAGTATTATACGTAGAGCTATTTCGTGCCAAATTTCTAGAAGCTGCAGCTGGCAGAACCAACATAGAATTTATAACAAGCAAACCCACCCAAGGTATTGAAACTGTAACCACTATTGCAACTAATGTTGTAAAAAACAATTCCATTACAAGTGTACTTATTCCACGACTTCTCGCTAATGAGCTGTTTACTGAGATTAATAAGATTTTGTTAAAAAACAAAGCCCAAAACACTAATACTGCTATGAATATAATTAATAGCAAACTAATTTCATTCCTAGTAATACTAAGAATATCCCCTACTAAATAAGAAGTAAGCCCCGAAAAACCTTTCCCGCCTGATGTTGAGATAAATAGCCCTAATGCTATAGCGGAGGACGAGAAGACACCTATAACGGTATCAGTGGATACTCGACTTTTGTATTTAAATATAGTTATAAACGCGGAAAAAATAATACTAAAAATCACAGCACTGTATACCGGGAAAGCCAACCCTGCAATACTTCCAATTACCAATCCAGTGAAAGCTCCATGTCCAAGTGCATCTGAGAAAAAGGCCATTCTATTACTAACTATCATAGTCCCTAATATTCCAAATATAGGTGAAATAAGCATTATGGCAAAAAAAGCATTTATCATAAAATCATATTTAAACATTTCTTTAATTCCCTCCTTCTGGTAATGGCATTCCGAATGTTTTGTAAAGGACGGGAGAAGACATGACTAATTTTGGCGATCCACTCAAAATGATTCTCTTATTTAATAAAACCACTCTATCCGCATTTGCTTTAATTAATTCCAAGTCATGTGAAATTAAAATTATTGTAAGATCGTAGTTTTTTTTAATTTTATTCAATAGTTCATAAAACACCTCAAGGCCGTGTCTATCTAATCCTGAAACCGGTTCGTCAAGCAATAAAATATCTGGCATAGGATCAAGTGATAATGCGAGTAAAACCCTTTGGAGTTCACCACCTGACAAATCTCCAAGCTTTTTATTTATAAGCAACTCTGCTTTAACCATTGCTAACAAATCATTAGTCTTTTTTTTGATTTTTTTATTATGCCCTAACCAAGCAGGTCTGATAGTATTTGCACATTGAAAAAGATCAATAACACTAACAGGCGAATTGACGTCAAAATCTAAATTTTGTGGAACATATCCAATTACTGGTTTCCCAAAATGTATGCCCTTTGCATCGTGATACTTTAGTTCTCCATCATGCTTAACTTCACCCATAATAGCTTTTAGTAAAGTACTTTTTCCTGCTCCATTCGGTCCAATAAGTGCAGTAAGCTCTCCACAGTGTATATGTAAATTTATATTATCCAAAATCGTAGTATTTCCCGTTTTTATTGTAAACCCTTCTATTTTAGTACAGCACAAACCGCTTTTTGAATGATGAACCGCTTTTTGATTCTCTACTTGCAAAATATTTCCTCCATCACTAATCGATTAATGCTTTTTTCAGAGTTTTTATATTCATTTCCATCGTTTTTTCATAACTATCTAAACCAGCGTTAATATCTCCAGTAACAAATGGATCTAAAATATAAACTATGCTACCAGAATTTCTTGCAATTGTGTCTGCTGCATTTTTTGAATACTGTGGTTCTGCAAATAGTGCTTTTATTTTAAGCCTTTTAACTAAATCAATTAGATTATTCAGTTCTTTTGGTGTCGGCTCGCTACCCGGCTCTCTTTCAATAACTGCGATAATATTCAATCCAAAATCTTTTGCAAAATAAGGAAATGCCTCGTGAAAAGTTATAATATTTTTACCTGAAAACAAAGGCTTCAAACTTTTAATTTCTTTTTTTATTATTTCCATTTTTTTTATGTAATTTTTTTCATTCTCAATAATTTTAAGACTATATTCTGGAAACTTAATCTGCATTGCTTTACTTATATTCTTTACTTCAAGTTCTGCATTTGTTACAGATACCCATACATGAGGATTACCAATTCCGTTTTTATAAATTAATTCTATACCCTCAGATGCTTCAACAATATGCAAATTCGGATAAGCTTCAGAAACGTTTCCTAAAAAATTTTCCATTCCGGCTCCATTTGTAACGAATAGGTCTGCGGACTCCAAGGAGATTAAATCTGAAGGTTTCATTTGATAATCGTGGAGGCATCCAACATTTGCCGCAGTAAGATTGCGGACCTCAATTTGATCAATATTGACAGTAAGGTTCTTTGTGAAAAAATATAATGGATAGAAAGATGTAACTATAACTTTTTTTTCTTTTGAATCGTGATTAGAATTGTAAGAATTGCAACCTGTTAAAATAAAAGCAAGGATTATTACTATTGATATAAATAGATATGATTTTCGCATTATTACCTCCAAATGTATGCGCCTACTAGTTTGCACTTGACTTTTTAGATCAAACTACAACCGTTTAAGCAAGTTAGTATCATTGTTCGAAATTTACATTTTCAATTATATCAAAAATAACATTTTATTACTACATCCTTCTTTTTCTTAAAAGATAAATAAAGAATGGTCCACCAAGTAAAGAAGTCATTATTCCTACTGGTATTTCCATAGGTGAAATGAGAGTTCTTCCCAATAAGTCAGCTATTACAAGTGTAGCAGCTCCTAACAAAGCACTTAAAGGCACAAGATGTTTATTATCGTTTATTCCCATAAACCTAATAATGTGAGGGCAAATCAGTCCAAGAAATGCGATTGTTCCTCCTGCTGAAACTACAGTGGCTACAATTAATGCCGAAAGAACTAACATTATTGCTTTTGACTTCGCTACATTTATTCCTATATAAGATGCATTTTCATCGCCTAGTACAAGTACGTTAAGCTCTCTAGTGAATAAATTTAAAATAATTATCGAAGGAATAATTATAATTAATGAAAAATTTAGTTTGCTCCAAGTGGATAAAGAAAGACTTCCCATTGTCCAAAATATTACTTGTTCTATTCTATCTTTATTAAGAAGCATCATGAAAGATATTATTGAGGCTAAAAAATAGCTGGTAGCAACACCTGCAAGTAGCAGTGAATCCATAGCAACTTTCCCACCAGTACTAGATAGCGCAAAAACCAACAATAGTGTAAGAATCGCACCAATAAAAGCAAATATTCCAATTATAGATATCCCAAAAAAAGTAAGGCTCAGCCCTGTTATTATTGCAAAAACAGCTCCAAGAGCAGCTCCCGAAGACATTCCTAAAGTATAGCTGTCGACCAATGGGTTTTTAAAAACTCCTTGTAAAACAGCCCCGACCACAGACAATCCCGCGCCAAGTATTGCTGCCAGCATGACTCTAGGTAATCTTATTCCAAGTAATATTTCACTGTTTTCGGTTGAATGATTCCCTAATAAGATGTTTACTATCTCTTTTAGTTCGATTTTAACTGCTCCAATAGAGAAAGCAAACAATAACGAACTTCCTAGCAAAAATATAACAAAGACATATAGACTTGTAAGAACCCTCTTATTTGTTTTCAATGAAATCCCTCATTATTAAATATAATTCTTTCTCATCATTTATTTTTAAAGCATTAACTTTTTCATTACTCAATAGTTCCGAAATATGACCATCTGTAAAATCTCTATCTTTAATGCCATCATAGTCAATAATAACCTTTTTCTTATTTCTTAAAGATGGCTCACAAATTATTTCAGCATTTAGTCTATTCGCTTTCCCAAAATATGCTGGAGCTAAAATAATAAGATCTGCTTCTTCGCATAATTTCAGATTCCTTTCATACGCCTCTCTAGAAATATTAGTGAAAGGGATAATTTCAATCATTTTTAAATTCAATTCTTTTGAACTTTGCCAGTCCATGTCTCCTGCTGAAAGAACTCCAACAGAAACCTCATAACCTTCATTATTTAGATTTTTTATAATTCCACTTCCGCTACCGCCGCCACACAATATATGAACTCTAAATCCATTTATGTCAACCTTTTTTGATATATGTGTGTAGATATATGGCTTATGCGTTACAGGGCTTAAAGAAATCGTTACGTCTATATCGAAAACTTCTTTAATTTTTTCTGTTGTAAAAATATCCTCAGGAATTCCTTGGGCAGCAATTTTTTTCTCGCTTAAAATTAATGCAAAATCACTATACGTAGTTGCCATATTTAAGTCATGCAAAATTGCTATTACTGTTATTCCTCTTTCAATGCAAAGACGCTTTAACAAATTTAATATTTCTACTTGATGTAGCAAATCGAGATTAGAAACCGGTTCATCTAAGAGCATTATTTCAGGCTCTTGAGCTATTGCTTGTGCTAAAATAACTCTCTGGCGTTCGCCACCAGAGAGTGTTTTCATTAGCCGGTCTGAAAATGACAATGTATTAGTGTATTTCATTGCTTGTTCTACGATCGCGAAATCAACTTCGCTCTCACTGTTTAACCTCTTCAAATACGGATATCTTGACATCAAAACAATTTCTTTAGCTGTGAAAGGTACGTCGGAAGGTATTGTTTGAGGAACGAAAGACATTTTCTTCGCAAGTTCTTTTTTCTTCAAATTCTCAATCTTTTCTCCATTAATTAGGACGACTCCATTCTTTGGTTTTAGGCCAGCTGACATCAACCTTAGTAAAGTGCTTTTCCCTGAGCCATTTGGTCCTACTATACTTATAAAACTGCCTCTCATAAGTCCTAGATTTATTCGCTCTAGTATAAGTCTTTCTTCATATCCAAAACTAATATCCGTCAGCGACAATTGCCCATCTTCTATATTTCCCTGTTTCATGGAGTCTCCTTAAATTAGTTTATTTTATTCCGTGAAATTCTTTAGCCAACTCTTTAATGGCATCAACGATTCTAGGCCCTGGTCTCGACATGATATCATCATTTTTCACTACGTATATTTTACCTTTTTTTACGGCGTTTAGCTTGCTAAAAATTTCGCTTTTTTCGAAATCATTTTTTTTCATTCCTTCATTTGTTGAATGTGAAGCAGCAACTAGCATAGTCGGATTATCTTTTATTAACTGCTCTACACTATACTGTGCCCATCCGATGGCTTTAGAGGCTACATTCTTACCACCCGCAGCTTTTATCACTTCATCTATAAATGTTCCACTACCTGCTGTCATAAGTGGATCAGTCCATACGACGTAGAAAACATTAACTTTTTTTAGATTTTTTGTCTTAGATTTTATTGAAGCTATTCTGGACTCCATTCCTTCTATTATTGATTTTGCATCAGTTCCCTTGCCAGTAATATCTCCAATTAATTGAATAGATTTGTAAATTGATGCAAAATCAGTGGCCTCAGTATTTATTACTTTAATTCCATCATTTTTTAAGGCATTTGCTAATTCTTCTTGAATCATTCCACCTATTAATACAACTTCAGGGTTTGCTTTCTTTATTAACTCTAAATTAGGGCCATTAAAATCACCAACTTTTTCAATCTTGCTCGTTTCGATTGGATAATTACAATAGCTTGTTATTCCAACTACTTTTGATCCAGCGCCAATAGCAAATAGTATCTCAGTATTAGATGGTGAAAGTGAAACAATTCTATTAGGTATACTATCTAAAGTTATCTCTTCACCATTTAAATCTACAACTGTGATTTCACTAGTTTTATTTTGTGTGTTTTTGACTGCGGGTACACATCCTGATAACCCCCCCATAATTAATGTCAGCATTAAAAGTAACGAAACTGTGACTAAGACTTTTTTCTTCATTTTTTTCTTCCCTTCTTTTGTCAAATAAATATTTGAAATGTAAATAAATAAAAAAGCTCCGGACGAATCCAGAGCCAGGTATTATCTCAATATAGACAATTACCACACCCTTCATCACTCGTAAAGTTTGCGCTTGTTTACAGGCAGGTCTTCTGACTCAGGATCATCAACATTTCCACCTTCCCGGTTTCCCAGTGGTATTGGAATGTCTCCCCTTTACAGCGGCGGGACCGTGCAGGAATTACACCTGCTTCCCATTTTAATCAATCTTTTTATAGATTGAACCCGTAAATTCAATATTTATTTCATATTCATTCTAATTTTCTTCAAACTAATTGTCAAGGAGTTTATATCTAATAAATATTTTCTTATGTGTTTATATCTAAAAAATATTTTCTATGATTTATGCAATATCTTTTTTAGGTATTGTCCCGTGTAGCTTTCTTTAACTAAAGAGACTTCCTCAGGCGTTCCTTCAGCCACAACCTCTCCTCCGTTATCTCCTCCATCTGGACCAAGATCTAATATATGATCCGCTCTTTTAATAACCTCAAGATTATGCTCAATAACCAGAACCGTATTACCTGCATCTACTAATCTGTCTAAAATCGCTAATAATTTATGTACATCTGCCACGTGAAGTCCAGTGGTGGGTTCATCAAGGATATAAATCGTCTTTCCTGTGCTTCTTTTACTCAATTCATATGATAGCTTAATTCTTTGGGCTTCACCCCCAGATAGTTCAGTGGATGGTTGACCTAATTTAACATAACCCAAGCCCACATCCCATAAGGTTTGCATCTTCCTTTGAATTTTTGGTATGCTCTCAAAAAACTCAAGCGCATCTTCGACAGTCATATCTAGTACATCTGAAATATTCTTCCCTTTATATCTTACTTCAAGAGTTTCACGATTATATCTTTTACCTTTACAGATTTCACACGGCACATAGACGTCTGGCAAGAATTGCATTTCAATTCTGATTATTCCATCGCCTTTACAGGCCTCACAGCGTCCACCTTTAGTATTAAAGCTGAACCTGCCGGTCTTATAACCCCGCATCTTTGAATCAGTAGTTTGAGCAAACAAATCTCTTATTAGGTCAAATACTCCTGTATAGGTCGCTGGATTTGATCTCGGTGTTCTTCCTATAGGTGATTGATCAATATCAATCACTTTGTCAAGATTTTCGACTCCTGTAATTATATCATGTAGCCCCGATTTAACTTTCGCTCCGTATAATTTCTGCGCGAGATCCTTAAAAAGTATTCGATTAATGAGTGTTGATTTACCCGATCCAGAAACACCAGTTATAGCAGTAAACTTACCTAGCGGTATTTTAACATTAATATTTTTTAAATTATGTTCTCTAGCTCCCCTAATTTCAATATACTTCCCATTTCCAAATCTTCTTTTTTCAGGGATGGGAATCCATCTCTTATGCGAGAGATATTGCCCAGTAATTGATTCTTCACTCTTCATAATATCTTCGATAGTCCCTTGTGCGACAACATATCCTCCATGTAATCCTGCTCCTGGTCCAATATCAATTATGTGATCCGCATGTCGCATAGTGTCTTCATCATGTTCAACCACGATAAGCGTATTCCCAATATCTGTTAGGTTTCTTAAGGCAGATAAAAGCTTATCATTATCTTTCTGGTGAAGCCCTATACTTGGTTCATCTAGAACATATAAAACACCCATTAGACTCGAACCGATCTGGGTGGCAAGTCTTATTCTTTGGGCCTCTCCGCCAGATAAAGTGCTTGCTGATCGACTCATGCTTAGATATTCCAACCCAACATTTATTAAAAAATTCAATCTTTCCGCAATTTCTTTAAGTATAAGTTTCGCGATCAGCATTTGTTTTTCTGTAAGCTCAAGGTTATCAATAAATTTTTTAGTTGTTCTGATTGACATTTCACATAGTTCAGAGATATTTAAACCTCCAACAGTATATGCTAAACTTTCTTTTCGGAGTCTCGCTCCATTACATTCATAACATTTTTGGGCAGACATGTATTTTTCAATTTCAAATCTCATGTAATCAGATTTTGTTTCTTTATACCGTCTTTCAAGATTATTTATAACGCCTTCAACTGCCATCATTGCTTCGCCTTTACCGAATTCTCTCTCGTACTTAACTTTTATTTTTTCACCGTTATTTCCATACAAAAGAATATTTAAATGCTCAGGCTTTAGATCTTTTACTGGGATAGATAGACTAAACCCATAGTGTTTAGCTGCTGAATCAAGTATGTTAAAGTACCATGACTCTTCACCAAAACTTTTCCATGGGTCAATAGCTCCGCCTACTACTGAAAGGTTTTTATCTGGCACAACTAAATCAGGATCTATTTTTTTTATTTCACCTAATCCGTCACATACGGGGCATTTACCATATGGACTATTAAAAGAAAACGCTCTCGGCGCAGGGTCTTCAATACCTATACCACATTCTGCGCAAGCGAAGTTTTGGCTGAATACTATTTCTTTATCTCCATCAATCTCGATTAATACAATACCACCTGTGAGCTTTAAAACAGTTTCAATAGAATCAGCAACTCGTTTTTCGTTACCAGCTTTAATCTTAATTCTATCAACAACGACTTCTATGTTATGCTTTTTATTTTTATCTAGCTTGATTTCTTCTTCAGATGAAGTAACAACACCATCTACTCTTATTCTCGCAAATCCATTTTTCTTCATGTCATCTATAAGTTTATGGTGCTCACCTTTTCTTCCTTGAACAATAGGTGCCATAACTACTAACTTCGTCTCTTCAGGCAAATCAAAAATATAATCTACCATTTGATCGACTGTCTGTTGGGAGATTACTTTTCCACATTTAGGGCAATGTGGAACTCCAATTCTGGCATACATCAATCTTAAATAATCGTATATTTCAGTCACTGTTCCAACCGTGGATCTTGGATTTCTATTAGTTGTTTTTTGGTCAATTGATATTGCTGGCGAAAGCCCTTCGATGTAGTCAACATCAGGCTTTTCCATTTGTCCAAGGAATTGTCTGGCATACGCTGAAAGACTCTCAACATACCTTCTTTGACCTTCGGCATATATCGTATCAAATGCAAGTGAAGATTTCCCGGATCCAGATAACCCTGTTATTACTACAAATTTATCTCTCGGTATATCAATATCAATATTTTTTAAATTATGTTCTCTAGCGCCCTTAATTACAATTTTATCAATAGCCATAACTACACCTTATTTTCATTCATGCTTTTTTTTAGTTCCATAATTCTATCTCTCAACTCTGCCGCTCTTTCAAACTGTAGAGCTCTTGAGCAATCCTTCATTTCTTCTTCGAGCGCCGAAATTACTCTTCTTAAATCATCTCTGCTCATAGAATTTAGTTCTCTTATGCTCTTATATGAAGCCCCATCTTCTGCAACTCTTGTGCCTTCTATTAAATCATGTACTGTTTTCATAATTGTCATAGGTGTGATACCATTAACTTCATTATATTCACGTTGAATTTTTCTTCTTCTATTTGTCTCACTAATTGCTTTTCGCATAGATTCAGTGAGTCTATCTGCATACATAATTACTTTGCCATCAACATTTCTTGCCGCTCTTCCAATTGTTTGAATTAGCGATGTCTCTGAACGCAAAAATCCTTCTTTATCCGCATCTAATATTGCTACCATTGAAACCTCTGGTAAATCGAGTCCTTCTCTTAAAAGATTTATTCCTACTAATACATCAAATTCACCAAGTCTTAAATCTCTTAAAATTTTCATTCTTTCCAACGTTGGAACATCAGCATGTAAATATCGAACTTTAATATCAAGTTCTTTCATGTAGTCAGTCAAATCTTCTGCCATTTTCTTCGTAAGAGTAGTAACAAGTATTCTTTGTTTTTTTTCAATTATTTCTCTTATTTCACCAATCAGATGATCTATTTGGCCCTCTACCTGCCTTATTTCTATTTCTGGGTCAACAAGTCCTGTGGGTCTGATAATCTGTTCAACTACCTGAGTGCTGTGTTCACTTTCATATACAGAAGGAGTTGCACTAACAAATATCATTTGATTAATTTTATTTTCAAACTCAACAAAAGTGAGCGGTCTATTATCAAAAGCAGAAGGTAATCTAAAACCATAATCAACTAATGATTCCTTCCTCGCCCTGTCCCCGTTATACATAGCTCTAACTTGAGGAATTGAAACATGAGACTCATCTATAACTAATAAAAAATCTTTTGGAAAGAAATCGATCAGAGTATATGGTGAACTTCCAGCTGTTCTTCCGCTTATGTGCCTTGAATAATTTTCTATTCCGCTGCAATATCCTATCTCTCTCATCATTTCAATATCAAAATTGGTTCTCTGCTTTATTCTTTGCGCTTCTAGAAGTTTATCCTGACCGATAAGATCCTTAATTCGATCTTCGAGTTCTTCCTCTATAGTACTAATCGCTTTTTCAAGTTTTTCCTGAGTAGTCGCAAAATGTGAGTTCGGATAAATAAAAACGTGAGTCCTTTCAGCAACAATCTTTCCTGTCAAAGTTTCAATTTCTAATATTCGCTCTACTTCATCCCCAAAAAAATCAATTCTTACAGCGATTCCTGATGATGCCGCTGGAAATATATCTAATACATCCCCTCTTACTCGAAATGTCCCTCTGATAAAATTCATATCATTTCTGTCGTATTGAATTTCAACAAGTTTTCTTATTATTTCATCTCTACTCTTTTCCATTCCTTTTCTCAAGGATAGAGTTAAATTGTGATAGTCATCTGGATCTCCAAGTCCATATATACAAGAAACACTAGCTACGATAATTACATCTCTTCTTTCAAAAAGAGCTGCTGTAGCTGAGTGCCTTAATTTATCAATTTCTTCATTTACATCTGATTCTTTCTCAATATATGTATCAGTCACTGCTAAATAAGCTTCTGGTTGATAATAATCATAATAACTCACAAAATATTCAACTAAATTATCAGGGAAAAACTCCTTAAACTCGCTACATAACTGTGCTGCAAGTGTTTTATTATGAGCCAAAACTAGTGTAGGTCTCTGTACTTTATCAATAACATTTGCTATCGTAAAAGTCTTACCAGAACCTGTTACACCTAACAATGTTTGACCATGATCTCCTCGTTTCAACCCTTCAACAAGAGCAAAAATAGCGTCTGGCTGATCACCTGTCGGTTTATAATCCGACACCAATTTAAACTCATTCACCAAAATCACCCCTATACTAGAAAACATTTTTTATATGCTAAAACTTTTTTTATATGCTAAAACTTTTTTTATATGCCAAAATAATTTTTATATACTAAGCTCTATTTTTCGAACACATGTTCGTATATCTATCTTACTTCTTATATCATTTTGTGTCAACTATTTTTGAAATCTTAATATTATGCATATTTTTAAATCTTAATATTATGCATTTTTGTCATTCTGTTTATTATGCTTATTCATGGCATTATTCAACCCAACTTTTAAAATATCTTCGATCGCAAAGACAGCAGTTCTTACTGCTGCTTCCATTGGTTCAATCTCATCTGCAGCAAATCTGCTCAATACATAATCTCCCAAATCCATATAGTCAGGTTGTTTTCCAATTCCAATTCTTATTCTCGTGAAATTTTGATTTTTCAACAAATGAATTATTGATTTCATTCCATTATGGCTTCCAGCGCTACCCGAAGGTCTAATTCTAACTTTACCAACTGCGATGTCAACATCATCATATATTACTATTATTTTATCTGGTTCAATTTTATGCCAATTCACAATATCCAAAACGCTCTCCCCAGATAAATTCATAAATGTCTGTGGCTTCATCAGAACAACTTTTTCTCCCGATATTTCTCCCTCTCCGATTAAAGCTTTATGCTTTAATTTTGTGATTTTAATATTATGACGATTAGATAAAAAATCTAAAGTCACAAATCCCACATTATGCCTTGTAGGTTCATACTTCGAACCCGGATTACCTAATCCAATAATCAAATACATAATTTTATACCTGCCTATTATTGTTTATTAGCTAACTTTTTAAATGCTTTCGCTCTTCTTGTATTCCACAAGAGTCTTTAAAAATTCAGTCGCTTCAAATTCATTCAAAAAGTGCCTTCTCGGTATAATAAAACTAAAAATATTTCCTCTATAAATATATATATAGTTCTTATTAACCCTAATATCTGTGATATCAGACCAAAGCATAAATATATTATGTGTACTAGCTGTATCGTATATACCTTTATCATCTATCTTAATTTCATGTCTTCCGATTAGTCCCGCTTGTTTTTCTGCTGTTTTCATTACACTATTTCGAAAAAGCCAAACTATGCCTAAGTCAACAATTATCCCTAATAAAAGAGCTGTTAAAATTGCAATTTGAATTTTCGCTTCTAAAGCAACCATAGTAAAGAAAATAGTGATGTGAACTATAATGAAACTCATAATAAAAGCATTCCTCATTTTTATGACGTTAAAAACATTATAAAGATTATACTCCAAAAAATCCTTTTCATTTAGCTCTATAATAACTCTTTTTGACATGTTTCCTCCACTTTTTTCTACAAACTGACCTTGCCGAATATATCATTCTGCAAGGTCAAAGTTACATTTAAATTTAATGGATTTTGTTCTTAATCAAAAAGTTTACTGAGTGATAATCCTTCATAAATTCTCTTTATAGCTTCAGCGAAAAGAGGTGCTACTGAAAGTACTGTGATTTTGTCTGTATCTTTATCCTTAGGGAGAGGAATTGTGTCCATAACAACTACTTCTTTAATAATACTATCACGAATTCTCTCAAAAGCTGGTCCAGATAAAACTGGATGAGAACAAGCTACATATACATCTTTAGCACCCATGTCCTTTAATGCCTTAGCTGCATTAACTACTGAACCGGCTGTATCTATCATATCATCAATTATTATGCAATCTTTCCCATCTATATCGCCTATTATGTTCATTACTTCAGATACATTTGGTCTCGGCCTTCTTTTATCAATTATTGCCAGAGGCGCATCCATCTTCGCTGCAAGATATCTAGCTCTGGTAACACCTCCTACGTCTGGTGAAACAACTACAATATCTTCTAATTGTTTATTCATGAAATAGTTTACTATTGAAGGTGCTGCGTATAAATGATCAACTGGAATATCAAAGAATCCTTGTATTTGAGGTGCATGTAAATCCATGGTAATAACTCTGTCAGCTCCAGCTGTGGTTATAAGATTAGCTAAAAGTTTAGCTGTAATCGGTTCTCTAGATTTTGATTTTCTGTCCTGTCTCGCATATCCATAAAAAGGGATTACGGCATTAATCCTTCCGGCAGATGCTCTTTTTAGAGCGTCAATAAGAATTAATAGCTCCATTAGATTTGTATTTACGGGCTGACAAATTGATTGAATAACGTAAACATCAGCACCTCTAATGGATTCATTAATATTTACACTTATTTCTCCATTGCTGAAACTCCCTACCTGTACATCACCAACAGGTAAGCCAAGATAATAAGCTATATCCTTAGCTAAATCTGGCGTAGCATTTCCGTGAAGAATTTTGATGTTTTTCCCATGTACGTTCATGTTTTACCTCCAAAAATTTTAATTATACTAAATTTATGATTTTTTCTTTTTAAATTTTATTGCATACTCTTCTTTAATTTCCTGTCTTGCTCTACCTATTACTAAACTACCATTTGGAACATCTTTTGTAACAGTCGTGCCTGCGGCAACATAAGCACCTGTTCCAATATTTACAGGAGCTATTAGGTTAGAGTTACATCCAACGAAGACATCATCTTCTACTGTAGTCCTGTATTTTTTTACTCCATCATAATTTACAAAGACGGTTCCACAACCAAGATTAACATTATTGCCCACATCTCCATCGCCTATATAAGTCAGATGTGAAGCTTTAGAGAAATCACCAACAGTTGAATTTTTTACTTCAACAAAATCACCGATCTTTGCAAATCTGCCAATTTTGTTTCCTGGTCTAAGGTAAGCAAAGGGCCCAATCGTCGTTCCTTCTCCAACGGAACTCTCCGTAGCGACAGAATACTCAATTTGTACATCGCGATCTATGTTCATGTCCGTAAGTCTTGTATTTGGACCTATCAAGCAATCTTCTCCAATGACGCTCTTCCCTTCAATTATACAATTAGGAAGTATTATTGTATCTTTTCCTATTTTTACGTCTGTACCAATATAAACGGTAGCAGGGTTTTTAATCGTTACTCCATTCATCATATGCTCCGTAACAATTCTTCTGTTCATAATGTCTTCAGCTTCTGAAAGCTGAGCTCTATTATTTACACCCATAATTTCACTTTGATCTTTTGATATATAGGCTCCAATATTAAGACCTTTTTTTCTGATAATCTCAATTACATCAGTAAGGTAGTATTCACCCTGTGCATTGTCATTGCCTAGGCTTTTTAATGCAGTTTTTAGCTCATTTCCATCAAAAATCAAAATTCCTGAATTTATTTCTTTTATTTTTTTTATATCATCTTCTGCGTCTTTTTCTTCTATTATTGAATCAACTAGACTTTTATTTTCACTATTTCGAACTATGCGTCCATATCCAAATGGATTTTCCATTAAAGTGGTTAAAATAGTCGCTGAATTAAGTGATTCTCTGTGAAAACTAATCATCTCGATAATAGTTTCTTTTCTAAGTAGAGGTGTATCTCCACAAAGAACTAAAACTTCATCATCGCCAATATAGTTTTCTGCTTGAAGAACTGCATGCCCTGTTCCTAATTGTTCTGTCTGTAAAACGTAAGAAATATATGGAAGTGCTTCGCGTACAATATCAGAACCATGTCCAATGACAACAACAGGTTCACCCTCAGTGGCTTTTCTAGCACAATCCATTACATGTTCAAGCATAGTTTTTCCACAGATTTTGTGAAGAACTTTTGGGGTTTTCGAGTACATTCTTTTTCCTTCACCCGCTGCTAATATAATAGTAGTAATTGTCTGTGTTTTATTCATTAAAATCTTCACCGCCAAATTAAAATTTAAGACTTATATCCAAGGCTCTAACCGAATGAGTAATTGCTCCCACCGAGATCAAATCTACACCAGTTAATCCAACAGTTCTTATATACCTACTTGACAAAGGATCTAAACTTACATTCCCTGAGGCTTCTAGTAGCGCCTTGCCTGCTGTGATTTCTACCGCTTGTCGCATAACTTCTGGAGTCATATTATCTAGCATAATAATATCAGCACCAGCATCAATTGCCTCTTCTAGCATTTCTAAATTTTCTACTTCAACTTCAATTTTCAGCGCATGACTAAGCTTTTCTTTGGCAGCTTTAACTGCATTAGTGATTCCTCCAGCAGCTGAAATATGATTGTCCTTTATTAAGATTAAATCAGAAAGGTTATATCTGTGATTTTTCCCACCACCAGCCCTTACTGAATACTTGTCTAAATATCTAAGTCCTGGAACTGTTTTTCGCGTGTCTATCACACACGCCTTTAGACCATTGAGATGTTTAACATATCTATTGGTTTCAGTGGCGATGCCTGACATTCTTTGTAAAAGATTTAAAGCTGTTCGTTCACCTTTTAAAATTGATCTAGACGACCCAGATACTTTAGCAATTATTTCACCTTTATCAACAAATTCTCCATCGACAGACATTTTGTCAAATACGACACTTTCATCTATTAAGAAAAAAACTCTTTCGGCAACCTCTATTCCAGCAATAATTCCACTTTCTTTTGCTATAAAATAGCCACAAGAAATGGAAGCTTCCGCTACAGTACTGTCTGTCGTAACATCTCCCCAACCTAAGTCTTCATCTAATGCGTTAATAATAATTTTGTCTACTATTCTATTTTCCACTTAGACCACTCCTCATATAATTATAAAAATCAGTCTGTTCTAAAATGGCTCCCTACACTATCTTTCCTATTTATTGCTGCAACAAGAATCTCTATAGCAATTTGCACAATGTTTACTGTTTCAATTTCAAATTTAGTTTTTGGGCATGTCAACTTCATATATTTAGATATTTTGTAAATTTCTAAAAGTGCTGATTCCATAATTTTTTCGTTTCTTACTATACCCGCACTGCTATCCATTAATGATTGAACACTTTTTCTGGCTCTTGCATAGTCAAATTCAGGATTTTCGCATTCAAGAATGTTTTTTAATACAAAATTCTTCAAGGCAAATTCTTTTCTAACTTCATCTAATAATTTACTTTTTTTGTTTTCTTCGTTATGTATATCCTCAGCAACCCGTCTTCCAAAAACTAGTCCCTCAAGTAGAGAATTACTCGCTAGTCTATTTGCTCCGTGAACTCCAGTACAAGCAGTTTCACCACATGCGTATAAACATTCGATATTTGTTTTTCCATTTAAATCCGATTTAACACCACCCATAAAATAATGTTGAACTGGAGCAACTGGAATCCAATCTTTAGTCACATCAATACCAAACTTATGACATGTAGCATAAATATTTGGAAATCGTGTCTTTACATATTCTCCATCTAAATGTGTAATATCTAGCCAAACATTTTTTGAGTTTTCTTTTTTCATTTCAGTAAAAATAGCTCTTGCCACTATATCTCTAGGTGCAATTTCTGCCATTTTGTTATACTCAAGCATAAATCGTTCACCCTTTGAGTTTCTGAGTATTCCACCCTCACCTCTTACAGCCTCTGATATTAAAAACCTTACACCTTCTTGAGACAAATGATAAAATGCGGTTGGATGAAATTGAACAAATTCCATATTTTCTAATATTGCACCGGCTCTTTTTGCCATTGCAATACCGTCACCTGTCGCAATAACTGGGTTAGTTGTTTTTTCATATACCTGTCCAATTCCACCACAAGCTAAGACAGTATTATTAGCATAATAAATACTAGGATTCTCTCCTGCAACAACACCAACTGCTTTGTTACCAATAGTTATTATGTCTATCGCGAAACAATCATCAACTATAGTAATGTTATCCCTTTTAGAAATCTCATTTAATAGTGAATCTACAACGGCTTTGCCCGTAGCATCGCCAAGGGCGTGCACTATTCGAAAACGACTGTGTCCACCTTCCCGAGTCGCAATAATGGAACCGTCTTCTTTTTTATCAAATGCAGTACCAAAGGAAATAAGCCGTTCTATGTCCATAGTTGCTTCATCTGTAAGTATCTTTACAGCCTCAAGATTACAAAGACCCGCACCCGCAGCTATCGTGTCATTAAGATGTAAAATAGGTGCATCATCTTCTCTCATCGCAGCTGCTATTCCACCTTGTGCCAAATATGAATTGTTTTCTTCTTTATTACCTTTTGCTAAAACACAAACTCTTAGCGCCTTATCAAAACAACAAGCCGCATAAAGTCCTGCTATCCCGCCCCCAACAACAATAACATCGTAAAAAGATTTATTCATTAAATCCGAATCAATGTTGACTAAATATCTCTTAAACATTTTTCTTCCTTAATTTATCCAAGTCTCAGCATTTCTTCAAGCGCTTTTAGAGACTTCATTCTAACTTCTGGTGCAACCTCTATAACATACTTCATTTCATTTAAAGAATCGTAAACATCTTGTAATCTTGTCTTTTTCATGTTTGGACAAACAAGCCCAGGTGATAGTAAATAAAAATTCTTATCAGGATATTTTTTTCTCATAATATGAATAACACCTTCTTCGGTTCCAACAATAATATCCTTTTCTTTAATTGATCCAGCATATTCGATTATTTCTGTTGTGCTACCGATAAAGTCTGCTTTTTCTTGAACTTCTGGTACACATTCTGGATGAACCAAAATCTTTGCGTCAGGATAAAGGTTCCTAATCTTATCTAGTTCTTCTGGTTTAACTCTTTTATGCGTTATGCAGAAACCTTTCCATAAAATAAATTCTTTTTCTGGAATCCTTTTTGCGATATACCTACCCAAATTTTCATCCGGTACAAATATTATTTTCTTTGCACTAAGACTAGAAACTACCTTTAGTGCATTCGAGGAAGTACAAATAATGTCGCTTTCTGCTTTTACTTCAGCTGATGAATTAATATAAGTTACGACTACAGCATCTGGATGATCTGCCTTTAGCTTTCTCAATCCTTCAGCATCAACCATATCAGCCATTGGGCAACCAGCATCTTTAACTGGTAACAGCACTGTCTTAGTAGGATTTAGTATTTTTGCACTCTCTGCCATAAAATGGACTCCACAAAAAACAATTATTTCGTTATTTGTTTTTGCGGCAATTTTTGCTAAAGCATATGAATCACCTACATAATCAGCACAATCTTGAACTTCACCTATTTGATAATTATGTGCTAAAATAACAGCATTTTTTTCTTTTTTCAATCTATCTATTTCTGCTCTAAGTTGCTCTGTATTCATTCGTAAGATCTCCATTCAAAAAAATATCGTACAATTCATTACCGACCGGCTAATATGCCGCCTTAACTATATGAATATAACACCAGAACTCCATTTTTTCAAGCTTTTCAGCCCTTTATATTTTCTAATACTTCAATAATGAAATTGATAAATCTCTCGCTTGAGGAAATACTAAAGTGTTCTAAAGGAGTGTGTACATCGAAAATATTTGGTCCAGCTGCTATACAATCTAGTCCTTCTAACTTTCCATAAAACAGTCCACATTCAAGGCCTGCATGTATAGCATAATTTTTCGCCTCCGTATTATACATTCTCTCCCATATGCCCTGAAATAAATTTCTTATGTATGAATTTTGTTTATACTCCCAACCAGGATAATCTGCCTCAATTTTAATTTCGCACCCTGTCAATTCTGCAAGTGACTTAATCCTGTTAAGTATTTCAATTTTCAATGTTTCTACAGAGCTTCTGATAGCATTCTCAAAAATTACTTTCCCATCATTTATATAAAGAACTCCAAGGTTGTTTGAACTCTGAACAAGACCCTGGATGCTTTGGCTCATAGTCTGCGGACCATTTGGTATCAATAAAATTATGTCTACAATTTTATTTGTGCTAGCTATGTTCATAATATTTGTTGTACTAGAAGTTTTTGATAACACTATATTGATTTCTTTTTCACTTTCAAAAAATTCGCTCTTAAATATATTTTCAACACTAATTATGATGTCATTTAACTCACTAGAATAGGACTTCATTATAGCAATTTCAACTATCGCTTCTCTTGGAATAGCATTCATCTTCATTCCGCCATTGATGTCAACGATTCGTACATCAAATTTACTTCTTATATAATCAAGAACTCTTCCAACCAGCTTGTTTGCATTTCCTCTTCCTTTGTCGATATCAATGCCACTATGTCCTCCATTTAGGCCTTTAATATTTACAGACCAAAAATCTAATTCATCTACATTGATTTCTTTTTCCTCTTCATATTCAACTGAAATAATAGTTCTATTCCCACCAGCCGAACTTGCCACAAAATTGCCTTCTGGCCCGGCGTCAAGATTTATCATTATTCTGTTTTTTAGTAAACTTCCATCAAGGAATTCCGCTCCGCCTAATCCCGTTTCTTCTTCGACAGTTAATACAGCTTCAATTGATGGATGTTTAATCGAGTTATCCTCAAGAATAGTCATAATATATGCAATAGCCAAACCATTGTCAGCCCCCAAAGTAGTGTCATCTGCATATACCATATCATCTATAATTTTTATTTCTATAGGATCTTTAGTAAAATCATGAATCTTCCCTTCATTTTTTTCACATACCATATCTAGATGTCCTTGAAGTATTATTCCATGGGCATTTTCATAGCCTTCAGTAGCATTTTTCCATATAATTATATTATTTTTGAGATCTTGATGTACTTTTAGATTCCTTTCTTTTGCCCAATTGACCATGAAATCACTGATTGCTTTCTCATTTCCAGATCCCCTTGGAATCTTTGAGATCTCAAAGAAGTTCTGCATAGATTTTTCGTTAAAACTCGTTTTTTTCATTGTTTTTTCCTCCAAAATATTCAATTATTAATTATTTATAAATTGTTTTTATGTTGTTTATACATAATTTTATCACACTTCATATTGATTTGCTTTTAACTTCAAAAATTCACCCGTTGTTTTCTATCTTGAGTTTTCTGCAACTTTTCATAAATGAAAATATCTTTATAGATTTTTCGCAATTTCTCCATAATTTCTTCATAATTCATCCTTATAATTAGTCACGGTATATGTATTGTCTTATCATTACATATATCAATCCCATGATCTCCCCAATTTAAAACCCGCTTAAGCGGGTTTCTTTTTTTTAATAATTATTAGATTTGTTTTTTCTTCATTTTCATCTTTAATTTCCCCACAAATATATCTAAAACAACATTGAGTTCTTCGGACTTAAGCATCCACGCCACAAGAACAAATAAGCTTCCTCCAATGGCTATCGCTGAAACTGTTGAAATTAGTTGAGCTAGTTTTTCTTCATGTCCAAGAATTTTATCTAAATATCTAAATGTAAAATATACTGAAAGCCCCATCACTAAAGATGAAATTGCTGTCTTAGTAAAACTCTTAATTAAATTAAGCGCATTCAATCCATGAACTTTCCTTCTCAAAGAAAAGAATAGAAGAACGGCATTTAGAATACTAGTTAATGTGTATGAGAGTGCCACCCCTCCTACGCCTAAGTTTGTATAATATACGCAGAGAAGATTTAAAGTTAGATTAGTTAAAAGCATCAATCCACCGTAAATTACAGGTGTTTTACTATTTTGCATTGAATTAAACCCTCTGGTCAGTATTATTGATGCAGACTGTCCAACCATTCCAAATGAATAGAAAGCCAGTGCTACTGCTGTTATTGCGACGTCACTTTCTTCAAATTTCCCTGTTCTAAACAAAAGTCTAATTATTGGTTGACTCAATACTAATAACCCAACTGCAGAAGGTATAGTTACAAACATTACCGAATTAAAGCCCTTCAAAAAAATGGACTTAAATTTATCCCATTCCTCAGAGCCTACTAGATTGCTTAAAGTCGGAAAAAGCGCCATTGATATGCTAGCCGCAAAAATACCAAGAGGTAATAACATAACTCTGTTTGCATATCTTAACGCGGTTACATTTCCCGCTTCAGGCAAAAGTGATGCAACATTATTGTTTATGAAAACATTTAATTGCGAGAATGAAAGGCCTAAAATAGCAGGTCCAATTAGAATTAGCATTCTAACAAAAAGTGGATCTTTAAAATTAAAATTGAATCGAAATCCCTTTCCAAGTTTAATATATCTATAGATTATAATGGAGAAATTTAAAACCGCTCCAAAAACAACTCCTGATGCCAAACCAAAGATACCGAATTTTTTACTAAGAACAAATATACCAATAATGATACCAATGTTATATAACAAAGGCCCCATCGCAGGAACTGTGAAAATATTATAAGAATTTAGAACACCTGTAAATAAACCTGCAAAAACCAATAAAGTTACTGATGTAAACATAATTCTAGTTAATTGAACAATTAATATGAACTGATCAGTTCCAGGTGCCACTCCAACAGCAATTATTTTCATAAGTTGTGGTGCAAATATTACTCCAATAATATTGAACAAAACTATGAAACAAATGCTAAAAGTCAGAAATATGTCCGTAGCGCTCCAAGCGCCTTTATCATTTCCCCTGGCTCTTTCCGCATTAAAAATCGGCATAAAACCGGCGCTAAGTGCTCCACCTATAAGAATATAATACATCATATCTGGTATTGCGAAGGCTAAAAAGAACGCGTCAGTTTCATGCCCTCGTCCAAAAACATTAGCTACCATCATTTCTCTAACAAAACCAAGTGCTCGGCTCAAAAAAATCATCAGCATCATGGTTAAAGCGGCGATTTTTAAATTTTCCCCTTTAACTGTTTTTGTTTTTTTATCTGTCTCATCTTTACTCTGTGTATCTTTTTCTATCATTTTTGCTCCTAATTAATTTAATTTGCTCATGATTTAATCGTGTTTACTACGAAAAGGAAATATACATTAATGCAAATCAGTATAACTTCTTGATTATTCTCTTCTCAGTTATCATTTTACACTCTTGTATTAGTCGATTCAATAAAGCATATATAGTTAAGCATTATTCTTCTACTTAATAGCATATAATTTACTTAGTAGTGTATATTTAATCGAATAGTGGAACTTCAATCATAATTTTTGTGAATTTATCAGCTTCAGAATCAACAGTTAAGCTTCCGCCTAATGATTCTACTATATCTCTCACAATTGATAGTCCTAACCCTTGCCCTGAAATACTAGTTAATACTTCTGAAGAGCTTAATTTCCCATTTAATACCAACTGAAGTATGTCTTCTTTAGATAATTTACCTTTTTCAGAAACGTAACCTTCTAATATTGCTTTTTCTTTTAGTTTCTTAAAATCAAAACCACGCCCATCGTCTTCAATTATAATTCTAATCTTATTATCAACTTTTAATGCCTTGCAGTTCAAAGTAGCCACCGCGCGTTTTCCTTTTTTTATTCTCTCCACCGGTTCTTCAATTCCATGATCTACAGAATTTCTGAATAATTGCACGAGTGAACTGGCTAATTCCTTATATTCATTTGTATTAACTAAAAACTCACCACCCTCTATGCTAAAAGGTTCAATGTTCTTACCAAGTCTATCAGCAAGACTAACTGAAAAATCTGAGTATTTTGATAAAAGTATATTGAATGGTTTATATGTCAATTTCCTTACTTCGTTTGATAATTCCTTTAAGTTTTCAAAATCTTTAGCAACTTCGATTTTTTCAGCGATTTCAAATACCTTCTCAGTATTTACTCTAACAGTATTTATCCTTCTTTCGAGTTCAAGGCTCAATGTATTATTTGTTTTGCTTACAATTTCCTCCAAAAGCGTTTGGAGATTATTACTCTTTAAGTAAGCTTTAACTTCCTCAACTTTAACTAGTTCATCTTTTTCCATAGCTCTTAAACCAACTTCAATATTGTTAAGATTAACTAGCATTTCTTTAAAAATAAAAATGCCGAAGCTACCTTTAAAGAAATGTATTTTCTTTCTTAATATCTTAATCCTATTTGCAAGCAAATCTTGCCCCTCTAGCGTCTCATCTATCCCATTTTCCAAAAAATATCTAAAACTTGCAGTAAGTTCGATAAAATCCCTAGTATAAGTGGCGACTTTAACAATGCTTCTCATTTGATCTTCTTCTTCTTCAACTTTTTTCTTTAAAAGCTTTGATTCTGTAACATCCGTTATAATAACCATACAGGCACTATTCCATGTCGCATTTATTGATCTTATAATTTTGTATTTTATATCAAGTATTAAGTTTTTATACAAAACTTCTTCTGGTAATAACGAAAGATATTTTTCATTATACGCGTCATTTGGCATCAGAAAAATTGTATTTAGCACATTCTTTATGAAATTTTCCGTATCCGAATCAGAATCACTAATTAATTCAGGAAATGTTATTCCTTGAATATCTCTATTAAAAATTCTCCTACATTCAAAACTATAACTTCCATCAATTTCTAAGTTTTTACCGAACATTAAAAAACCTTGCCCTGCGTTATCAAGTAGATTTTTAAGCGAAGCAGTTCTCTCACTTATCATACTTTCAAGTGAGGCATTTATTTCAACGTATCTATCTTTACTTTCATTTAGTTCTCTGTTTACAATCTCTAACTCAATATTCTTTGTATATAGTTCTCCCGATATTTCCGCTTCTTTTTCATATATTTTTTGAATCTGATTTACCAATATAAAGAAAAGAACAAAAATCAATACGAATAATCCGTAACTCGACTGCAGAAAAAACCAAGGTAGCACGTGAAAAATCATTCCCAAAATATCATATAAAGTAAGTGCACATACCAAAATTATCCCAATAACAAATAAAACTGCATCTCTATTCCCTTTATAAGCGGCGTGAAAAATCACAAAAATTGTGACAACCATCTCTAAAACCATAAAAACCAAATAGATATCCAGCGTGTAAACTATATTTTTTATTCTTAAGCAATCAATTATCAGTGCGAAAATCAAATAGATGGCATTTATTGAAACTAAAACATTTAGAACTTTAGCATATTTTTTATCGGCAAAAATCTGTTCTGTATACTTAAGGTACCCGACAGGTATTAGGAAAAAAGAGCAAAAAGCAACATAAAGCCAAAAACGAGGATTATCAAATAATAATTGTTTAATTCCTGTTTCCGAAAACATCCAAGTACCTGTTGTGAAAGAAGCCAATGCTAAATATAGCATAGCCCATCTGACTTTTGCTTTTATAATAAAAAAAGTTGAAACCAATACTATCGCGCCCAAAACACATACAATAGATATTACCAAATTATCAATATCACTTTTGAATATTTGAACAATAATCTTTCTCTCATTGTCAATTATACAGCGCCTAATAATTCCAGAATTACCCGAAAAAAAAGAGTTCATCTTAATATATAAAAACTTCCCTTCAGATTCTCTTGGTATACTTATTAAATGGAATGGCGAACCATAAGAAATTTTGTCCCCTATTTGATTTACATCACCAAAACTATATACTATTTCTCCCATGTTATATATTTCTAAAGAATTATCATTTAAATATAGTTGAATATATGTTTTATCCTCAAAATAATCTGGTAACTTTACTCTAAACCAAACAAAACGTGAAGCTGCGTCAATCGATGGTTTACCCATTTTATAAGGAGACCAAGATATGTTTTCTTTTAGATCAACTCTTAATTCTGAATCATCAGTGCCAAAGGTTTGCCATCCATAATCCAGAATATTATCCCTTGGTGTATCAATAAGGTTTTGAATTAAACCAAGTCCGACAATTAGAACTAATATCATTATTAAATATAAATAAAAGCTTTTTCTTTGATTCTTCATTAGACCCTCCACAACCCGATTACTACGTTTCTGTCATTTTATCCCTAGGCTTCATTATCAATTATTTTATTAATTGATGCAATATATTCTAATCTGCTCTGTTTTAATGAATCGTAAAATATCTCAGCTTTGTATCCGCTAATTCTTGCTATAAGAACAATATGTTTCAAAATTATCCCACAATCTAATTTGCCCCACCTTTCTGCGACTAGCTTAGATAAAAAAGCGCCTTTATTTAAATATAAGTTCAATATTTCATCTTTAATCTCAAAGCGCCATGGTTGCATATTCACGGCGGAAGGAGCTAATCTAGCGATATCAATTAATTCAAACCATTCATTTTCAAATTTGTTTTGCTTTAAGCTATCATTATTCATTTCTTCTTTTATTATTAGGTCAGATATATTCTTTCTTTTATATTCTTTTCTTTTTCTATACATATTAATACCAATATCAGGTTTACCAAATGCAATAATTATGACAGGTTCCAAACCAATTTCCACATCGAATTTCAATTTTATGTCATTAACGTTAAAATTGCCTCCAATCCAGCAGCTGCCTATGCCTTTCGTGCTCATCCACAAGACTAGCTCTTCAAAAGTATACCCTAGATTCTCTTTATATCCTTTGATTTTTTCGGAAAACAAAACTATGTAGTGCGGCGCAATTACCTTACCATAATCGCCGATAAAGCCCTTCATAGTATCCTTTTGAAAATTAATCCCATCTTCAACAATAACACCTTTTATTTTTATGTTTTCGTCTAACACAAGCAATTTCTTTATTTTTTCTTCTATTTCTTTAATTTCTTCATTACTCATTTTTTCATTTAAAAAATTCCTAATTGAACGTCTACTAACTAAAGCTTCATCTAAGTTCATACTTTCACCCCATCGAATCTAATGTTTATTCTTTGATTAATTATTTACAATAATACTAACAAATTAAAACAAATACTTCTAGTGCAATATTATTAACATAGAGTTAACATTTGATTTACACTCGATTAACATTCATGTTTTAGAGCTCTGTTATACTGATTTCAGTTATTAAAATAAATAAAAAAAGCGGAGGAAAACTATGTTTAAAGCACTGAAACCAAAGGAAGACATATTCTTTGAATTATTTACCGCCAACTCAACTTTAAGCTACGAAGCAGCAATAAAGCTAAACGAATTTATGAAGGACTTATCTAATGGTGAAGAAAAATACAAACAGATCAAAGAACTTGAAAATGCTGGTGACAGACAGGTACATGCAATATTTGAACAATTAAATAAAACCTTTATAACACCTCTTGATAGAGAAGATATACATATGATCGCAAAGGCACTTGATGAAGTGACTGATATGATTGAACAAACAGCAAGCAGATTCTTAATGTATAATGTGGAAAAGGCCACGCCGGAATCACTTGAAGTATCAGAAATGATCATTAAATGCACAAAAGAATTGATTTCACTTATGGAAACACTAAAAAGAAGCAAGGGTACTAAAGAACTTAAAAAATGGATTATAGAAATAAATAATCTCGAAGAACAAGGTGATGCTTCATATAGAAAATCAGTAACCAAACTTTTCCATAGTGATTCTCCTGCAATCGTAGTTATACAGTGGAAAGATATTTACGAAAATTTAGAAGCAGTACTAGATGCTTGTGAAGATGTAGCAAATGTAATTGAAGGGGTTGTAATGAAACATGCTTAGTGGAATTTCATTCATAATTATTTTAACAGTAGTAATAACACTCGTTTTCGATTTTATTAATGGTTTTCATGACACTGCCAATGCCATTGCAACATCAGTTGCTACCAGAGTATTAACTCCTATGCAAGCTATTATAATGGCTTCATCACTAAACTTTGTAGGTGCCTTTATGAGTGTAAAGGTTGCAACAACTATAGGAAGTGGAATTGTAAACCCAGAAATGGTTGTTCCTAAAGTAATTTTAGCCGCACTAATAGGAGCTATTACATGGAATCTTATTACATGGTGGCTTGGAATACCCTCAAGTTCTTCGCACGCTTTGATTGGAGCACTAATCGGTTCTGCGATTATGTATACTAATGGTATTGAAGTTGTAAGTTGGGCAAAGCTTTGGGACAAAACTATTAAATGGCTTATACTCTCTCCAATTCTCGGATTCGCAATAGGGTATATAATTATGAACACTTTAAATTGGGTCCTAAAACCTTTTAGACCAGCAACTGTAACCAAAGTATTCTCAAAAGGACAAATAGTATCTGCTGCCTTTATGGCCTTTTCGCATGGTTCAAATGACGCCCAAAAGTCAATGGGTATCATTACTCTACTTTTGGTAAGTGGAGGAGTGTTAAGCAACTTCCAAGTTCTCCCTTGGGTAAAAATCGCTTGTGCCTTAGCGATGGCGCTCGGGACATCGATAGGCGGATGGAAAATAATAAAAACCATGGGCGTCAATATGGCAAGACTTCAACCAGTTAACGGTTTTGCTGCTGAAACTGCAGCCGCTATAGTAATTCAAGCCGCAACATATATGCATGCTCCAGTTTCAACTACCCATATAATCTCAACGGCTATTATGGGTGTAGGTGCAAACAAACGTCTCAGTAGTGTTAGATGGGGTGTCGCAAAGAATATAGTTTGGGCGTGGATTCTTACTATCCCACTTTGTGGACTTATGGCCGCCGCCGTTATGCTATTATTTAAATTAATTGGAGTATAATTAAGAGGGTATAAT
>CAYZED010000002.1:30401-31539 GCA_964477445.1 uncultured Clostridiaceae bacterium
AAAGAGGGTATAATAAAGAGGGTATAATAAAGAGGGTATAATAAAGAGGGTATAATAAAGAGGGTATAAATAAGATTTTAATCGATCTTATTTATACCCTTATTTCTTATAGTATAGGAAACTTTTCTTTTTTGAAAACAGCAACCCACTGAGGGTAAATGGTTTCGAGGGTTAACAAAAAAACATTTACTTCGCGATAAACTTTTATTCTAATCTAATGAATTTTTCCACTCTGTATTTAAGAAAACATAACCTTCTCCTTCAGGAGCACTAATTACATTAAATGAAAACGCATTATTCACCGTTTCAATGCTTACAAGGTTTTGACTTTCAAGGAAGACAACATCGAAATAATACCTGCCTTTTCCTAGTTTTAATGTTTCTATATTAACAGTGACAGAATTTTCACCTTCTTCCCAAGGTATTCTTACGCCATCAACATTAGAATTGAAAGCAAAAAGAAATCTATCAATTTCACCAATTTCCATCGGCTCTCGACCCGCATATCTTAATTCTATGTATATTCCAGGTCTATAAATATCAGTTTTCAGAACATTATATTTTATTCTTAACTGCATAGTATCACCTGAATTAATACTATCAACAATTTCATTGCTAGAATTATATGCTAGCAATTCTTTTAATTTTACGAATTTTTTATCGGATGAAAACTCACCTTCACTAGTCATAAATCTGCCTTTGTCATCATTTGAAACATTTTCATCATTTGAAAGGCTTCTATAGTATTCTTCAATAATCTTGTCAGGTTCTCCAATTCCAGCGATTCTTCCTTTTTCGAGCCATATTGCCTTTGTGCAATACTTCTTGATAGTGTCGAGATTATGAGAAACATATAGAATTGTTTTCCCGTTTTTTACAAATTCATCGAATTTCTCAAAACATTTTTTTTGGAATGAAACGTCTCCAACTGAAAGAATCTCATCAACAATTAGAATTTCTGGTTCAATATTTATGGCAACAGCAAAAGCCAATCTGGCAAACATTCCTGTTGAATAATGTTTTATCGGTTGATTAATGAATTCTCCAATATCAGCGAAAGAAATAATTTCATCAAGGACTTTTTCCACATCTTTTTTTCTCATGCCTGAAAGACTACTATTGAAAAAAATATTTTCTA
>CAYZED010000002.1:31549-38861 GCA_964477445.1 uncultured Clostridiaceae bacterium
CCTGTCAATTCAGGATTGAATCCAGCACCTAACTCCAACAAAGAGGAAATTCTTCCAATCACTTCAATTTCTCCAGAAGTCTGAAATGCAACCCCAGTTAGCAATTTTAACAGAGTCGATTTTCCAGCACCATTATGCCCTAATATTCCAACTGATTCGCCTTTAGAAACGGAGAAACTTATATTATCCAATGCTTTGAATTCCCTAAAGCCTTTGTTAGAAAATGGATTTATTATTCTTGAAAGTTTTTTTAAACGAGTACCATAAATTCTATATGATTTAGTTAGATTAGTTACTCTTATTATTTCCATACAAAATTAGCTCCTTTATCGCCTGAGCTTTTTTGTCCCAGGTATTCGAAAGACCTTCCACTCTTAGAGTATTACTGTATTCAGAGTCTCCGATTAATAACATCGCATGGTCCAAATTAATTATGAAATCTTCGTGCGTTTTCGAAATCAAAGCGGACTTATATTTTCTACATTCAGGTAGATCAGTAGTTACAATCGGATGACCCATGGCCATATATTCAAATAGTTTCACTGGACTAGTCGATTCAGTAATATCATTCAAAATAAATGGGATCGTACTAACTGAAAAATGTCTTGAATATGCTGGCAATTCAAGATAGTTCACTGGCCCAATATAGTTAACATTTACAAATTTTGATAAACCACTTTTTTCGATGCTTCCATCATAATCAACGCCAATTAATACAACTTCCCAATCCGGTCTTTTAGTAGCTATTTTTTTTATTAGTTCATAGTCAAACCACTCTGCCATTGCCCCAAAGTAACCTATAATTGGTTTGTTTTTATTAATCGCATTTTTCATAGCATCATTTAGCTGAATTTCTATCTGCAAATTTTGGCTGTCAGCATTAATATTACTATTCACATTAATATTACCATTCACATTAAGAGCAAAATGCTCAAACTGAACTCCATTTGTGGCAATAATAGAATTTGTAATTCCTCTTATTTCTTTAACCTCTTCAAATAACTTATTTGCAGTTGAAACAACAAACACTTTATCTTTCATTTCAAGCATCTTTTTATGACTTTCGAAGACTTCTCTAGGTATTTTAAAACCTGCTATTTTATCTGAAAAATCATCTACAAATTCGTAAATAAATCTAAAGTCTTGTTTGAAATAATTCGTTAAATATTTATCATATTCCATATAGGAAGTTGAATATACATGAACAAATTTTGGTAACTTTGATTCCGAAATAACCTTCATTATTACCTCATGTACCCAATAAATATCTGTATTAACGACATATAATCCTGGTTTTTCTTCAATATAAGTGGTAACTTCTTTGTCAACAAATGGAGAGGATTTATAAAAATACAAAAAATTCTTCTTCGCTAGGTTTATTGCTATATGTTGTGGACGTTGAAACATTTTCATATTATAGCCAAAAAAAGTTTCGAAGACAATTATTCCTTCAAATTTACCTTTTTTAAGTTTTAATTTAAGCTCTTTTTCTAAAACAATAGCCATAGGTTTACTTTCCAAGTATCTCCTATGATTAACTATCCTACTATAATAAGGTCTTATTTTTGCCCAAAAAGGTCGTATAAACGGTCTAATGATTTTTTTCAATTTTTTTTTCAATTTTTCTTTCAATTTTTCTTCTCCCAACCCCAAAGCTCTCTATTACTGCATCGTGAAATATCGTTGCTTTCATTGACCAAGTATTTTCAAGTGCTTCCTTTTTTAGAATGTTAAAATATTCATTATCTGCTTCGATTTTCAAACTTTTGTCAATGAGATTAATAAACTCCTCGTGACTCTTTGCTATCATTACAGACTTGTATTTTCTACATTCCCTCATGTCTGTGGTTACTATTGGTTTTCCAAGTGCCATATATTCAAATAATTTAACTGGACTGGTGGATTCAGTAATATCGTTTAAAATAAATGGTATTGTTAAAACATCCATATGGCAAGCGTATGAAGCTAATTCTTTATAAGGAATAATTCCTAAATAATTAACGTTTTCTAGTTTTTCGATTTTGTTATTGTTCATACTTTTATCATATTTAAAACCTATTAATACAATTTCATAATCGGGTCGTTCTTTTGAGAGTTTCCTAATCAGTTCATAATCAAACCATTTAGCTAATGCTCCATAATAGCCAATTATCGGTTTGTTTTTTAACTTAATATCTAATAATTTTTCAGGAATCTGATCTGTATAATTGATAGCTGTCCAGTCCTGTAACCTAACTCCATTCGTGGCTAAAGCTAGTTCCCTTTCACCTCGAATTTCCTTTACTTCCTCAAACAATTTATCGGCTGATGCTAGAACAACGCAATTCTTATAATCGCTTATAATTTTATTATGTCTTTCAAATACAAACTCAGGTAAATCCCCACTAATCTCATGTGATAGTTCATCAATATATTCATAAATCATCTTAAACCCTCTATCAGTGTATGTTTCATTAATATATTCATTAGTAAGATAAATGTCAGTAGAGTAAAGTGATAGGAGTTTTGGTTTATCAGTTTTCTTTAGCAAATCATATATTGATGCCATTACTGCTTTTTTTGTGAAATCAACTATATATAGATTGTCTTTTTGTTTTGTAAACATTTGCACTGATTTGTCAAAATTTGGATTCATGCGATATATCACCAAAAATCCTTTGTCCGCCAGTTCATTAAACATGTGCTGCGGTCTTTGGAAAAGAGGAATATTCCATCCAACTCTAGAATCAAAAAAAATAATACCTTCGTAACTTTCTTCCTGAATAACATCGCGAAAAACCGAATATGCTTCCCTATACCACTCTTTATATCTAAAAGGACTGTTGTTAAGAACGTCGTATATTTTATACTTTACGAAATATAAAACGAATTTAAAGAATGCTATTAATCCCTCATTTCGATAGATTTTTAATACTTTATTAATTCTTCTCTTCAAAATTCTTCTCCAATCCTTCCCAATTATGTTTTGGGATTATCAAGCCTTCGCCTCTATATACATCTGTTATTCTAAAACTATATATGTTTACTTTTCTAAATAATATCCGATCTTTGTTACTTATTAAAAAGTCCATATAGTAGTCGCCGGCCATTAGGTTTAATTCGTCAATTTGAAACGTTATTTTATTCAAACCTTTTTTTATGAATACTTGTTTTGGTTGAAAATCATAATCTCTAAATGAATTAACCGACATATCATGTTTAGTTTCAATCCCCGCTCTACCATCGCATCTTATTAAATCAATTTGATAAAATGATTCATTAAAATCTTCTTCCAAATCAACAGAAACGTCGAAATCAATACTAATTTCAAAAGGCTCAAGGAAATCAAATTCTCTTTCTTTCTCCTCAGAAGTTCCAGTACGAATTTTCTTTAAATCTATTCCATAATATAAAACATCTCTTTTAATATCAGTGTTTTCTGGATTATGATTAATATTGAAATAACGTTCAACATTAATTACAGGATTTCCATCGGCTACAATTTTCCCGTGATCAATCCATATTACTCTGCCACAGAATTTCTTTACGACATCCAAAGAATGTGAAACAAAAATAATAGTATTATTCTTTTCCCTAAACTCTAAAAATTTCTCCATGCATTTTACCTGAAATCCAACGTCGCCTACTGAAAGTATTTCGTCAATTATTAATATTTCAGGATCAACATTAATCGCAGTCGCAAAAGCTAATCTTGCGAACATTCCACTGGAATAACTTCTCACTGGTTCATTTATATACTCTCCAATATCAGCAAAGTCCAGAATGGCAGGAATTTTCTCTTTAATCTCTTTATTTGATAGTCCATTTAGACTTCCACTAAAATAAATATTCTCTATTCCCGTTAATTCTGGATTAAATCCAGAACCTAACTCAAGTAATGATGCAATTCTTCCATTAATTTTTACATCACCAGAAGTCGGAAAAGTCACCCCTGTCAGAATCTTAAGTAAGGTTGATTTGCCAGCTCCATTATGCCCAATAATCCCAAGAATTTCACCTTTATTAACATGAAAATTAATGTTATTTAGTGCATTAAACTCCAGATATGATTTCCCATCCTTCCCCTTCCTAGTCATAGGTAATTTAAATGTTTTCCATAAATCGATTACTTCAATAGCTTTTTCAGACATGCTCAAATCAATGCCTCCTATAAAACATCATCAAATTCAGGTCTCAGTCTAGCAAAAACATTTGATGATAAAATCAATAATAAAATAGTAAAAACCCAAAAGTAAGCGTGGTACTGAATTGCCTCAGTTTGAATACCAAAACCCAAATAAGAATCTCTAAAGCCTGTAATCAGATAATATAGAGGATTTAACTTTAGTAATGATACAATTAAATTCGAATAATTTTTCGGGTCCCACATAACAGGTGTCATCCAAAATAAAAACTGTATTATTACCCCAACTCCATGCTGAACATCTATTGACATTACAACCCATGATGAGAGAAGTCTTATAGTTGCAGACATAAATATGACGGTAGCTAAAGTATAATATAATAGTAGTAAAAAATTGATCTGTCCTAAAAAACCGTACATACCAAATATAATAAAACTCACTATTAAAAGAATCGAATATGTATAAAAATTAATTAGAAGTCTGATTGAAGGCAATATTTCAACTGGAAACTTTACCTTTTTTACTAAATAAGAATGATTACGAATTGAACCAGCGCCAACTGTTATATTGTCTGAAATAAAAAGCCACGGTATATACCCTGCTATAAGCCAAATAATATATGGGAACTTCCCTGTGTCCGCAATTTTGAATTTGGTAAAAACAAACCAAAACACCATAATCATCGCAAGTGGTCTGATAATTGCCCAAAGAACACCAAGTTTGCTTCCAGCAAATTCTTTTACAAACTCTTTTTTTGAAATATTAAATATCATGGGTATATTCTTAAAAATCGTCTTTTCTATTTTTATCCAATTAGAGAACATACAACCTCCTAAGTTTTCGCTTTTTCGAGCTATTTTGATGAATTACTATTATTATTTTACATCCAATTTATTATACCACTTAGATTAAAGTTATCAATAGTTCATCGTTCTTCAATAATTATTTCTTAACTCACAACACATACTTTTAACATATACGAGCCTTGTGTAATCTTGATAAATGCTATTCAAAGTGATATAGTATTTATGAATTATGGCTTAATATATTGAATTTTATTTATGTCTTTAGCAAACTCACAAAGGAAGGAATTAATATTTTGAAGAAAAATCAAAACCCATTTTTATTTTTAATGATTGTTTCCCTATTCTTAGTTAAGTATCTTGTATCAAGATTCTTATTGCTAGGTCTTAGTGATGCTTTTGGTGGTTTTACGGAATTGTTCATGATATCAATTTTAGCATTAATAGTTGTATCAGCCCCTAAACGCTTTAGACCGATGACGTTTTGTCTTTTAAGTATAATTTATGGTACCACCCTTGCCTTTATGAGCATTTATTATAACTTCTTTGAGCGCTTTCCAACGATATTTAATTTAGCTGAATTAGGAGAAGCAGCTGGTGTAACTGGAGTAGGCGGACTATTTTCTCCTGTTTATTTACTATATTATATCGATATTATTATATTATTTTTCGGATACATATTCATAAAAAGAATTTCTAGATTATTTCACTCAGATGCGAAAAACTTCTTGCCTTTTGTTTTAATATTTGTTCTTACCGTTACGATTTCAGGTATCTCGATGGTTACAAATGACAAAATTGCTTTTGCAACGGATAAATATAATGTAACCGAATATGGGTTCATGGGATATCAAGCAATAGTAATAGCTAATGCAATTGAAAGCAATCTGTCAGTTAAATCCTCTAAAATTCCTAAAAAAACCGACTCAAATATTAAAGAAGAAGAAACAAAGAGCGAGTTTTTTGGTGTTGCAAAAGGAAAGAATTTAATAATCATTCAACTCGAAGCATTTCAGAATTTCGCAGTTGGGGCTACGCTTGACGGGGTTGAATTGACCCCAAATTTTAATAAATTAATTAAAGACTCAGTTTATTTTAATCATGCAATTTCACAAATCTCACAGGGAAATACTGCTGATGCAGAATTTTTAGCTAACACCTCTATTTATGCCTTAACAAATGAAGCAGCATTTAAAACTCAAGCGATTAGAGATTATTATTCATTACCAAAAATTCTTGAGAAGAATGGATATTACACTGCCACTTTTCACGCTAATACAGCTGCTTTTTGGAATAGAATTAATATGTATCCTGCTCTAGGATTTGATAAATTCTATGATAAGCCATTTTTTGAGGATAAAAACTATAGCGAAGCTAACGACAAAATTGGAATTGGTGCATCAGATGAAGTGTTTTATAAAAAAGTAATTACTGAGCTTAATTCCTATAAAAATGAAGGAAAGACTTTTTACACACATTTAATAACGTTAAGTGGGCACTTCCCATTTGTTATTCCAGCAAGTAAATCTTTGTTGAAAATACCTTCTGAATATTCCGATACCACAGTTGCAAAATATCTTCAAGCTGCTGCATACACTGATAAAACTTTGGGTGATTTTTTGACAAGCCTTAAAGATTCTGGTTTATATGATGATTCATTAATAGTCATTTATGGCGACCATTTTGGATTAAGTACTAGTAAATTACAAGATAATGACAATGAGTTTTTAAAAGAAATCTTAGGAAGATCGTACGATAAAATGGACATGATGAATGTTCCTTTAATTTTTAAATTGCCAAATAGTTTAGGTGCTCGTTTAGAAGAAAAAATTGCTGGTCAAATCGATATAATGCCCACAATCCTTGCTTTAATGGGCATTGAAGATAAAGACGTAATTGCATTTGGACATAATTTATTCTTTGAAGAAAATAATTTAATTGGAATTAGGTATTATATGCCAAAAGGTTCATACGCAGATAACAACACCTTAGTTTCATCAGATGGCAAGATTTATAGTCTTGACCACAAACCAACAAATATCACTATTGATCCAATAAAAAGAGATAAAGTTTTACAGTTAATGAATGAGTCTGATTCTTATCTTAAGAACTTAAAAACTTTAACACAAAATAAATAGACGACAGAATATTTATTGATAAGGAGAATAAAAAATTTGAAAAGAGAAAAACTACCCACACCCCCAAAAATCGCTTATATGTTACTCGCAGTTATGATAATGCTATCCATCACCAATGTGACTAATGCTTTTGCATCAGTTGGAAAAAAAATTAGCGATGTGAAAAATCTAGGATTTTTTGCCTACAGCTTGTTAACTCCAACATTACGCATAATCGCTGATTCGAATACTTCTTATGGTTCAGTAA
>CAYZED010000002.1:38871-52632 GCA_964477445.1 uncultured Clostridiaceae bacterium
AGAAGACCCATCTGTTACACCGACACCTTCCATAGAGCCCACAATTGCACCAACCGCTACACCTACACCAACACCTGCACCTGCACCTAAAGATTTATTCGGCATTGCAAAAGGAAAAAACATAATAGTAATTCAATTTGAATCTCTCCAGAATATGTGCGTTAATGCAGAGCTCAACGGAATTGAAATAACGCCAAATGTCAATAAGTTAATTAAAGACTCAGTATATTTTGAAAATGGTATGACACAAATAGCTAAAGGAAGTACCTCCGATGCAGAGTTTGCTTTTAATACATCCCTTTATCCTTTTGCAGACTCCGTAGCATTCAATGATAAAGCTGATAGAGATTATATTGGAATAGCAGATTTGATGAACAGTGCTGGATATATAACTAGTACTTTCCATACAAACTCGGCAAATTTTTTTAACAGAAAGAATATGTACCCACTTTTAGGTTACAAGAATATATATGACCAGACTTATTTTGGAACTCAATTCATGACAAGTTATGGAAGTGCCGATTATTATCTGTTCCAAAAAACAATGCCAATTCTCAAGAAATACAAGGCATCTAATAAGCCATTCTTTGCTGATTTATTAACGGTTTCTAGTCATAATCCTTTTGTAGTTCCTTCATGGATGAAAACTGTTTCATTTGGGAAATCAATGGATACTACGTATACGGGTTTATATCTACGCACTGTAAATTATGCGGATAGACAATTAGGTATGTTTATAAAAGACTTAAAGGCGGCTGGACTATACGATAACTCTCTTATTGTTTTATATGGAGATCACTTTGCGATAACTGGAGCAAGAATAGAGGGTTGGGGTCTCAAGACCAATACCGCTGTGCTAAACGAGCTTTTAGGTAGAAGCTATGATATGCTTGACCAATTAAACGTTCCTCTAATCATAAAACTTCCTAAACAAAAATTAAAAGATACATATATAAGTATGCCCGCAGGTCAAGTTGATATTATGCCTACTATACTAAACCTCGCTGGTATTGAAAATAAAAAAGGAAAAATGTTCGGTGTAGATTTGTTTAATACCAAACAAAATAATGTTCTTTTCAGAGGATATTTTGCACCAACAGATTCTTTTGCTGATAATTCAAAATTATATTTAGGAAATGATTACACTATTGATTTTAGCCACGAAGAAAGCGATACCAAGCTTCATGCAACTTCAGAAGAAAATACGATAATTACTAAAATTCAGGAATCAGATGCTTATGTCGAATCTTTACCAAAAATTATAACGAAGAAGAAATAATAAATGAGAAAAAAAATAAAATTTATAAATAGAATAATTTTAATTAGCTTAGCAATCCTAATAATTGCTTCGCTTGTTTTTTTGTTGTTTTCTACTTCTCTAAGTTTTTTGTTTCTTTCAAAGACATCCGCTATCGGAATGCCCACAAATAATAAGCCCATGACTTCTCCTAGTCTTCCAAACTATTATGCTGAGGCTACGGGTAAAAACGTTATTGTAATTCAAATGGAAGCTTTTCAAAATTTTCCGATTCAAAAATCACTCATGGGTCACACATTAACTCCTAACTTAAATAATTTAATCAATGATTCGATTTACTTTAAAAATGGTATTAGTCAAATTGCATCAGGTAATACTTCTGATGCTGAATTCATACTTAATACCTCAATATATCCGCCAACCTCAAAAGCACCTTTTTTAAATTCTACTGATAAGCCCTACATTGCTCTTCCTACTATCCTAAAAAAACAAGGTTATTATTCTGCTACTTTCCATACTAATACGGCGGATTTTTGGAACAGAAAAAACATGTATCCTTCATTAGGATTTGATACCTTTTATGATAAGACTTTTTTTGGAACAGACGAAACTATTTTTTATGGAGCAAGTGATAAAATTCTTTATGAAAAAACCTTGGAAGAATTAAAAAATTACAAAAAAATAGGCAAAAATTTTTACGTTAATCTTGTTACGATAAGCAGTCACGCTTTTTTTAGGAATAAAGAATGGATGAAACCAATTTCTTTTGGTGGTAATTATGATAAAGCAATAGTAGGCCGTTACCTCGCAGCTGTTGAATATACAGATAGGCAACTAGGAAGTTTTCTGGATAAACTAAAAAAATCTGGGCTTTATGATAATTCATTGATAGTAATTTATGGCGATCATTTTGGACTCACTTATAACAACATGGAAGCTGAATATAAAAATGAAAACAATTATCTTATTGAAAAGGTCCTTGGGCGGCCTTATGACAACCTTGACTATATAAATATACCAATAATTTTTAAACTGCCCTCTAGCATTACAAAAAATAGAACTTTTATTTCAGAATTGCCTGCGGGTCAAATGGATATTATGCCAACAATTCTCAATCTTTTGGGTGTTAAAGATACCGATGGCAAGTTTTTTGGGAATGATTTATTAAACATAGAAAACAATCTTCTTGGTCTGAGATTCTATATGCCTACAGGCTCTCTGATTGACTCTAATGGACTTTATATCGCTGGTAGTGGTTTAGTCACATTCGATCATAAAATTTTAAAAGGGAGCAAGCCTAGCGAAGATTCCAATAAAAAGCTAAAAGACTTATTATATTCTTCTGATTTGTATCTCAATAATTTACCTAAGAAATGAAAACGACAAAAAAACAAGTGGCTGTTATTATACATCCACTTGTTTTTTTATAGTATAGGAAACTAAACTTTTTTGAAAACAGTAATCCACAGAGGGTGAATGGTTTCGAGGGTTAATAAAAAAACATTTACAAAAAAAGGAACCCGATTTATGCTATTTTATCTCACTGGACAAAAACCTGTTGCACATTCAGCATCACCAACATCCAAATTTTCTTCCTCTGTTTCATATTTTGAAATTAAGGAAGGAATAAATGACTTCATTTTAGAAATTCTTTCATTATATTCTTCTTCACTAATCTTTTCGTAAGGAAGTAATTGGTAAAACGAATCCTCTAATGATAAGAATGTTAACCCTATCTGAATGTCCCAATTATCCCAGACCCATTGTTCAACATCTTCCCATTCATGATCTCTAACATGAACAGTTATTGAGCAGTTGTGATCTACATAGTTTTCCATAAACATTTTATAGTTCTCAAGTTGTTCAATTGCACTAACATCAAACTTTGTTCTTCCTTCAGGTGCCTTTACTGGAAATTCTACAACTTTAGTCTTACAATTCTCCCAAACTTGACCGACTTCCGGAAACACAGGATACTCTAGTTCTTCACAAACCTTAACCAAAGGATCATTTGAACTTATTCTTACCCTTCTTATGTAATAAGGCGAATGAGAATAATGAACTCCTGACGAAACTGTAGGCAACTGTGAAAGTGTTCCTTCTGGCTTAACGGTCGTTACGAGAAGTGGTTCATTTTGATTTAGTTGCTTAGCATATTTTTTTACTTCTTCACTTGCTACATCTCTTAGCTCTCTTAAAAGCTCAATTTCTTCTTTTTTGGTCATACCAAGTGCATTGACCATATCCTGCCATCCTGTAAGGCTGGCACCTACTAATTTATCTCTTTGAAGTTTATAATTCCATTCATAAAGTTCCATCTCGACACATGTCATACGGTACCCAGCTCGCACTGAGTGTTTTTGGGCTTTAAGAATTCCTTCCCTGTCTAACTTTCCTGCTTTATCAATAAATGCAAAAGCATTCAAAGTCGTTAGATTACACATGCCTTGATCATCTAATAGAATTTCTCCACAGGGGTTAACGCCCTTCATGTTAGGTCTGCGTTTTGAACCTGCTTCTCCATTAACCCATCCAGGTTCTCCTGAATATCTCATTTTTTCTATCTGCCATTTAAGTTGTTCTCTTGTTGGCTTACTATTATAAAGTATTGAATTGTTACTCATTTGTCTATGAGCAAGTTCTTTATTGACGACCCATTCACCGTCTACCTGCTTATAAATACCACTCTTAGCCTCGATGCATTCAGTATCATCAGCATCAATCAAAGCAATTTCAGACGATCTACGAACGCCACCACTCACTACGTTTTCGCCAATTACATTAGCAATTTCTAAGCAATCAAAAGGTCTTAAATTAAATCTATTACTGTCATGAGCTGCGCCTGCTTTTTTTATAATAGAGTCCATTTTTGAGAACATGGTTTTTAGTGATTCATGTCCGCTTGCAGTTCCGCCGAATTTCTTCAGCCTTTCACCTTTTGGTCTTACGTGGTCATAATCCATAAGAATAGTGTTAATGTTTTTATACTCACTTCTAGTCAGAACATCAAAGAAATATCTAAGTGCTTGCATCCAACCTTCTTTTGAGTCTCCAATAACAATTTGAATTAAGTCATTGGAATGAAAATTTACAGCTGTATTATCCTGTCTTTGACCTTTTGGTTTTGGGCTATATATACCATGTATAACATCAATATCTTTTCGAACTTTCGGGAGTTTTTCGACGTCTTCCTTGAGGATCCTAAGCCCAACTCCACTACCTAACATCAAAAGATAAAAAAGGTCCTGATAAGCTTCAAATTTATCAATAACTGTAAACGCACAGTTGTAGTTTGACATTGGATAGTCTCTTGCGACTTGCGTATTACCAACCCAAAAGGTTCTGCCAGATAGAAACTGGCGCATATGATAAATATTATCATATAGTTCTTCTGCTTCGTCTCTAGATGTGGTCGGAACTAAGCTACAATTATACTCAACCGCTCGTCTAACAGTTTCCCACCAATACTCACGTCTTCTTTTTTCAGGCAAATATCTTGAATAAGTCCTATAGTAAACAAACTGTCCTAATTGCCCCATAGGATTAGGTAAATGTTTGTATTTGCTAATAAAACTATCTGTAAGTAAATTATAATCTGATTCTTTCTTTCCTCGAAGTGCAGCCTTGTTTGATCTATATCTTATGTATACTTTTGCATATTCTTTTTCAGGGTTTTGGATCAATAAATCTTCAACCATTTCTTGAATTTCTTCTATGGTAACAATTTTTTTGTCAGAACATGTTTTCTCTATCGAAGCAGCAACTTCACGGCTGAGGACTTCATTAATCCCAGCTTTCGATTCACGCATACAGCTTTCGATTGCATTAATTATTGGGGTTTTATCGAATTCAACCAATTTCCCATCTCTTTTTTGGACCTTCATTTTCCAACCTCGCTTTCAATTTAATTTAGACTTCATAAAAATTAGTGCTTATGTAAATATTATGTGATTTTGTTTAATACAATATATAGTTGATTCGAATCATCAATCCACAACATATTGTATCCACCTCTTAATATTATAATACTTATATATTTATTACAACAATTTTTTAATATTTATAGAGCCTTTTATTTTTTGCGTTTTAGTCTTACTTGACCTGCAGTATTCGAACTACAAGGTCCCATCATTATAGGACCCAATACTTTATTAAATATATCAGCACTCATATTATCCCCTCATTCCCTAGCCTAGAAAAAACAAAGATGACTTATCAATATATCGAAAGAACCTCAATACGTCAATAAGTCACCTATTTTTTAAGTTTAAATAATAAAATCCTTTAAAAAATCTTATCTAGCACATTTCTTTAAAAGTCTTTCCCATTGGAGATCAATATCTTTTTGAATTTCTTCAATTAAACATTCATTTCCTGGTTTAAATAAATGAGCAAATCTTCCTTGTGGTTTCAAGAATTCTTCTATTGGTAATTTTTTCTTTGGTTCATATGTTAAAGACCATTCTCCATTTACCACTTCAAACATCGGCCAGTAACAAGTATCAGCTGCTAATTTACACATCTTCATAAGATCTTCTGTTTCATATTTCCAGCCTCTTGGACATGGAGCAAGAATATTCAAAAAAGCAGGACCTTTAGTATAAATTGCTTTTTTAGCTTTATCATGAAGATCTTTAAAGTTTCCAAGGAATGTTGATTGCGCAACATAAGGAATATTATGACTTACCATTATATCAGATAAATCTTTTCTATACTGTGGTTTTCCTGCACATGCATCAGCAATAGGAGTTGTGGTTGTATCTGCATATTTCGGTGTAGCAGATGAACGTTGAACCCCTGTGTTCATATACGCGCCATTATCATAGCAAACGTAAACCATGTCATGTCCTCTTTCCATCGCTCCTGAGAGTGACTGGAATCCGATGTCATATGTGCCTCCATCGCCACCATAAGCAATGAACTTATATGTTTCATCTAGTTTGCCTTTTCTTCTAGCAGCATTATATGCCGCTTCAACTCCACTAAGAGTTGCACCAGCATTTTCGAATGCATTGTGCACAAAAGAATCTTGCCAAGCAGTATATGGATACATAAAAGTCGAAACTTCAAGACATCCTGTAGCACATGCAACTACTGCTTTATCATCTGGTTCTAATGCTCTCATTACGGCTCTAACCGCAACTGGTGCTCCACATCCAGCACACATTCTATGACCACCGGTTAATCTTTCCGGTTTGTTCATTTCTTCTTTAAACGAATATGTTGTCATTTCAACCCTCCTACTCTCTTACAGCAAGGTATCTATATAAAGGAGCAACTTCAGAAACTTTTTCTGTTCCAGAAATCTCCTCAAATACCTTCTCAATATCTTGAACTCTTGTATCTCTTCCGCCTAAGCCGTAAATGTAATTCACAACTTTAGGAGCATTCTCTATACCATAAAGAGCTGATCTAACTTCAGCAAAAACTGGTCCACCAACTGCTGAGAAGCCTTCTGCTCTGTCCATTACAGCCACAACTTTAACATTCTTCAATGCTTTAGCAATCTCTTCACCTGGAAAAGGTCTAAATACTCTAATCTTTAAGAGTCCGACTTTTTTTCCCTGTTCTCTTAACGTATCAATAGCATCCTTTGCTGTTCCTGCAGCAGAGTTAATAATAACTAATGCATATTCTGCGTCATCTAATCTATACTCTTCAAATAGTCCATATTTTCTGCCTGACATCTTTTCGAAATCCGCTGCGACTTCAAGAATAACATCTTTAGCATTAACCATTGCTTGTGCCTGAAGTCTCTTATGCTCAAGATAGAACGCTGCTGAGTCATATGGGCCAACTGACATTGGTTGTTTTGTATTTAACAAATAATTCTCAGGCGTGTATTCACCAACGAAAGCTTTAACTTTTTCATCTTCAAGAAGTTCTATATTTTCAACTGCGTGACTAGTAATAAATCCATCTTGACAAACCATTACTGGTAAAAGAACCTTTTCGTTCTCACCAATTCTCATAGCTTGAACAAAATTATCATAAGCTTCTTGATTGTTTTCTGAATAAATCTGTATCCATCCTGAATCACGAGCTCCCATGCTATCTGAATGGTCACAGTTAATATTTATAGGACCTGATAATGCACGATTAACTAAAGCTAATGTAATCGGCAATCTATTAGACGCTGCGACATAAAGCATTTCCCACATTAATGCAAGACCACATGATGAAGTTGCTGTAACTGTCCTCGCACCTGCTGCCTGTGCGCCTATACATGCGGACATCGCACTGTGTTCACTTTCAACTGGAACAAATTCTGTTTGTACATCACCATCTGCCACGTATTTAGAGAAATATTGTGGTATTTCTGTGGATGGTGTAATCGGGAAAGCAGGCATTACATCTGGGTTTATCTGCTTCATAGCATAAGCAATGGCTTCATTGCCTGATAACCTATCTCTCTTACTCATATCTATTCTCCTTATTTTTCATCCTTAATCATATTTATTGCCTTAAATGGGCAAACTTTAGCGCAAACGCCACATCCCTTACAATGATTCATGTTAAAAGCTCCACGTTTTCCATCTTTCACAGGTATTGAACTGTCTGGACAAACTGGAACACAAAGTAAGCATTGCTTGCAATTTCCTTCTACATATACAGGCATTTCAGTTCTCCATGTACCAGTAATAAAGGAATTCGCGGTCCCCGATTCATATACATTTCCACCAGGAGTAATATCCTGCCAGAGTATGTTTTCATTAATATTTTCAGCTAAATAGCTTTTTTTCTTTTCCATAATTATAGCGTGACCTCCTCATAAGTAAGTTTTAACGCTTTCATATTCCCTTCAATAACGCCTGGTTTAGTAGAGAATTTATGTTCAAATGAAATCTGCATTTCTTTCATAAAAGTCTCTTCTTCCATAACACCACTAATTTTAACGACTGCAGCCAACATCGTAGTATTAGGAAAGTATTTTCCTAGGCATTCTTCTGAAATTTTTCTTGCATTAACAGTGTATACTTTTCCTGCATACCCTTTAAGTAATGATTTTATCTCTGCGATAGATTTTTCAGTATTAACAATGATTGCACCTTCTGCTTTTAGACCTTTGGTGACGTCAACTGCTGTAATAAGAGTATCATCAACTACAACAACATAATCTGGTTCATAAATATTTGAATGAACTCTGATTGGTTTTTCGCTTACGCGGTTATATGCAGTTATTGGTGCTCCCATTCTCTCAGGTCCATATTCAGGGAACCCTTGGATGTACTTTCCTGTGCTAAACGCAACATCTGCTAGAAGTAATGCCGCTGTTTTAGCTCCTTGGCCGCCTCTTCCATGCCATCTGATTTCTGTCAATTTAGACATTCTTTTTCCTCCTCGATCTGAAATATTATAAAAATTTAACTGAGTAAGTAATAACCATACGTATGAATTATATGATATTTTATCTTTAAAAACAAGTCATTTAAGTTTTATTTGTAATACAATTGACTCTGCGATTAACTATTGCAAAATCTGTCCAAGCAACATGTAAAATTTATCCAAGTAATATGTAAAAGGCTCATTCCTCCTTATCTAAATCAAAATTATGCATATGAAAATGCGTGTGATGTGCGCCATCATGACGGTGATAAAATTCATCCACTAAGTTCACTTTCTTTAGCAAGTCGATTTCTGATAATAATGCCTCTGTATTCATATCAGCTGCTATACCATGATTTTCGTCAAACAAAATTGCTCTGTTTGAAATTTCTTGAATTAGTTCAAGGTTATGAGTAGAAGTAATTATCGTTTTTCCGGCTTTATTGAGTTTTTTTAGAAAATCTACTAACCATCTTTGGGATCTCGGATCAAGTCCATTCATAGGCTCATCAAGTACCAGCACATCTGGATTCAAGGCAAGCACTGATGCAATCGCTACCTTTCTTTTTTCACCTCCACTTAGATGATATGGCTGTCGGTCTTTAAAAGATCTGATATTTAGTAAATCCAAACAATCATTAACTCGCTGTTCGACTTCACTCTCATTCATCCCCATTTGTCTAGGACCAAATGCAATCTCATCATATACATTCGAACAAAAAAGTTGAGCATCTGAGTTTTGAAAAACAAAACCAATACTCTTATGTAGTTTTTTTGCAAATTGAGGCATCTGTAACTTTTTATGAGTTATTTCTTCTTCTCCAAAAATATAAGTGCCACTATCTGGTGAAACTATTCCATTTATTAATTTAAGTAGAGTTGATTTTCCGCTTCCATTCGCCCCCATTAACGCTATCGCTTCACCTTTTTCAATTTTTAACGAAATATTATTTAATGCAGGGATTCCTTCATATGAAAATGAAACGCCCTTTATTTCTATCATTTCTGTCCCTTTCTAATATGAACTGCATTCTGCGTTCAAATTCACTCAAGTAGTTCAATAATCACTTTACAAATAAATACATCAAAAAAATACTGATATTTATAATTAAAAACAATATATCAAATGTAGAAAAAGCGTAAGTTTTGTTTGCTATATAGTCACCTGAAAAACCTCTGCATTCCATTGCAATATACATTTCTTCAGCCATTTCTGTTGATTTTATAAACATCGTACCAGCAACACCTGAAAGTGAAGCATATTTACTCTTGTTTTTTCCCACTGATCTCAATTTTAGTGCAAAAAGCATTTCAAGCGAGAATTCTCCGAGTAAGGAAATATATTTTATAGTAATATCGAGAACTAAAATAAAAATATCCGCTACAAAAAAACTCTTTAGCGCGGATGTAATATCGTGCCAATTTGAAGTTCTCGACATAATATTTGCTGTCAAAATAGTTAAAAACACCTTGGTAGTTATCATTGTAATGCTGTAATAATTCCCTTGCATAGCTGATGGAATAAGTATTATTAAAGTAAATATTGACACAATTAAACAAATTTTTAAAATTTCAAGAATATTTTTGCCATCCAAAAATGCTAATTGGACAATTGAATACACAAAAAAGAATAACAAAAAAGAATACTCCTTAGAAGTGGAAATCAAAATTATAAGAAAAAAAGTTGATGCCACTTTCAATGAGATATTAATACGCAACTTTTTTGGAACTTGCTCACTCTGTGTTCTTAGTCGAGTAATCAATTCTATCAATGCTAAAATAGTCTTATTTACAAATGTATCCTTTTCAGGAAATGGTGAATAATTATCGTTTTTTAAAAGCCACTCTGGCATAACTTTTCATTCTCCTAACTGATAAGAATTGCGGCTTCGCAGCTTTCTTCCCGCTAGGGAACCCTACGGTTCCCTTCGGCGGATCTCTCATAACTGTCGATCCTGAGCACCCTCCTTTGACGGCAGGTAGTAACGCTATCCGCATTAAAGTGACTCTATCGGTCTGCAGTATCGACTTTTTAAAGCGACTATGGTCGCTTTCCAGTCGAAAGAGACACCTTATTAATGCAGATGCTTATTGCATCCCCTTAGTCTAGGAAACTTTTGATTCTTAGCAACCTTTTTTTGTAAATGTTTTTTTATTAACCCTCGAAACAATTTACCCTCCGTGGGTTGCTGTTTTTAAAAAAGTATAGTTTCCTATACTATAATATAATGTTTCTCAACATATTCAGAAGTCATCGCTTTTAAAGCTGACATATATTGAAGTTCAAACCTTACTATATCACCAACCACATAACTTCTATTAGAATCCGTTACATCTATAATTGTATGATCTCCACTCCCGCCAATAATGAATATATCTTTATCTATTGGAAAAGTTAATGCTGGGTCGATATCCTGCTTTCCGACTGCAAAAATCGCTTTTTTTCTATTGCCATTGTCTTTAAAAGTTGGACTATTACCCCAAGAATCTTCACCAATTTCACCTTGCGGAACCGATGGTTTAGTTTTTAGTTCAACTATTTGAGCTTCTAAGACAAACGTATCATTATATGTGTTTTCAATATACTTATAGTCAGATCTTTCTCTTCCAAAAAGCAAGGATTCTCCTAATCTAAGATTATTAACGTCTCTATCCATGTTTCCTTCCATCAAAAGCTTCAAGTTGCTCGAATTCCCCCCCGAAACTACTTGGAGTTTCGAGTTTGTTAGATTTTCAATTTTTTCTTTTATTCTAACCAAATCTTCCATCTTTTCTTTTGTGGGTCTGACAAAACCAAAACAGTTCAAATTAGTTCCCACCCCGTATAGCTCAATATTAGAAAGTTTTGAAATGTAAACGGCAGCATCAATTACATCTTCTCCATAAAAACCTTCTCTAAGGTCTCCTAAATCAATCATTAAAATAACTTTATGCTTTTTCCCGAACGTCTTTGCTTCTATATTTATCAAATCTATGGTTTCAATTTCCGAATTTAAAGAAACATCAGTGTAGTTTACTACATCTGAAACCTCATCAGGCATAGGAATTCTAATCAACCATTTTTCAATTTCAATATCTTTAATTTTTTTTAAATTCTTCATACGCGAGTCACCTAATGCAATTACTCCATTTTCAGCAAATATTTTAGCTATTTCATAGTCGCCACAAACCATTTTTGTTATACCTGTGACTCTAACACCTTTTTCTTTACATAGGTCAGTAATGATTTGAACATTCTTACTTATCTTTTCTAAATTAATATTAATTCTAGGGTAGCCCATATTATCCTCCAAATTTGAATCTATAAAATTGTTAATTAATGTATATTGTATTCATCTAGGAAATTTTTACCCTACTTATATAGAGTTCCAAAATCACCTTCAAGATCTTCTATCCTCTGTGAAAACCAGTATTTTGCTTCTTCCAAAGTCTGATTCCTAATATCTTTTCCAAGAATCTCAAGAAAAAAATCCAAAACAACTTCTGCTGCAATAATACCTATAACCTCGTCTCTTTCCTGACTAAAAAAGCGTTGTATCTTTTCAATCATAGAATTTTTTTCTTCTTTAGTAAAAAATTTAGATACTAGCACCATAACTGCTCCCCCTATACCATAAAATATTGCCTTCTACATTATAATACGAATCAGATTGTTTTTAAAGAAAAATAAGAAAAACATGATTATGCAAGCTAAAGAATAATATCTTGCATAATTGTTTTGATTTGCAAGAGTTCATTCATTTTTTATTAAATGTTTATTTCAATCTTACAAATGCATTATACCAATGTTTGCGATCATGTCAACCGTATAATTCCGCTCATTTAATCCAATGTTTTTATTTAATACAAGATTGTTCAAAAATTATTTTTGCAAGCTATTGACTACAAGCCTGCATTTGTTGTAAAATTATACACAAATAAAGCGAAATGGTGGTGTATCTTTTGAATAAAACTTTAACAGAAAAAATACTTGAAAAACACCTTATAAAAGGAGTTCTTTTTCCTGGAAACAAAATCGTAGTAGCTGTTTCACAAACACTTACACAGGACTCCACTGGTACTATGGTATATTTGCAACTTGAAGCAATGAAGATAAAACAAATCAAAACTAAACTTTCTGTTGCATATATTGATCACAACACATTACAAACAGGTTTTGAGAATGCGGATGATCACGAATTCATTAGGACAGCTGCAGGAAAATATGGTCTGATATTTTCGAAAGCCGGAAATGGAATATGTCACCAACTTCATCTCGAACAATTTGCTGTGCCAGGTGAAATACTCCTAGGTTCAGATAGTCACACTCCTACATGTGGCGGATTAGGAATGATCGCTATCGGTGCTGGTGGCCTAGATGTCGCTGTAGCTATGGCTACTGGAGAATATTCAATTGAAGTTCCTCAAGTTTTAGGAATAGAACTATCTGGCTCATTGAAACCATGGGTTTCTGCCAAAGATGTAATTTTAAAAATACTTCAAACCCTTACGGTCAAAGGAGGAGTTGGAAGAATAATGGAGTTTTTCGGGCCAGGAGTAAAAAAACTTTCCGTGACTGACAGAGCTACAATAACTAACATGGGTGCAGAATTAGGTGCTACGACTTCAATTTTCCCCAGTGACGATGTAACAAAAGATTTTCTTATTAGACAAGGACGTGAAAAAGACTATATAAAACTTGAAGCCGATGAAAACGCGATTTATTCCGAAATCCTAAGAATAAATCTTGAGGAAATTGAAACAATGGTCGCAATGCCTCACAGTCCTGACAATGTAAAAACAATTCAGGAAATCATAAATAATCCTTTTATTTGTGAATCGTTGTCGAATTCACTGAAAGTCGATCAAGTGGCTATTGGTTCATGTACTAACTCTTCATATACCGACCTAATGAAGGTTGCCTCTATATTAAAAGGAAAAAGAGTTAATAAAAACGTAAGTTTAATTATTGCTCCCGGAAGTTCATCTATCGTTAAAATGCTGTCAGAAAATGGAGCGTTAAGTGATCTCATCTCTTCTGGTGCGAGAATCTTGGAGGCTGCTTGTGGGCCCTGTATAGGAATGGGCCAAGCCCCAAAGAGCGGTGCAATATCGCTTAGAACATTTAATCGTAATTTTAAAGGTCGATGCGGAACCATAGATGCTGGCGTATTTATCGTTAGCCCCGAAACGGCTGC
>CAYZED010000002.1:52642-113603 GCA_964477445.1 uncultured Clostridiaceae bacterium
AACTGGAGTCCTGACTAATCCTGTAAAGTATGCCAAAGAGAACAATCTTGAGAATTATCAAGATCCTCTTCCCGAGAAATTTAAAAAAAGCGAAAATTTCTTTATATATCCAGACGAATACGAAGAATCAGTTCAAATTATTATGGGTCCTAACATAAAACCATTCCCTATCGGCAGCCCTATTACTGAAACGGTTAAAGGAAAAGTGCTACTTAAGACTGTTGATAATATTACTACCGACGACATAATGCCTTCTGGCGCTTCACTTTTGCCATATAGATCAAATATCCCCGAGCTATCAAAATATTGTTTTTCTACGATAATTAACGACTTTAAGGAAAGAGCTATAAAATACAAAGGCGGCATTATTATTGCGTCGGAGAATTACGGACAAGGTTCAAGTAGAGAACATGCAGCGCTCGTGCCACTTTATTTAGGTGTAAAAGCAATAATCGCAAAATCTTTCGCTAGAATACATAAAGCCAACCTTATAAATTCAGGAATATTGCCACTAATATTTGCCAACAAAAACGATTATGAAAAAATCGATGAATCCGATGATCTAGAGATAGTCGATGCGAAACTTTGTATAGATAAAAAAGCACTAGAATTAAAACAATCCTCCGAAAAAGGCGAAGTGATTCTAAATGTTTATAATTTGTCAAAAAGCACCAATTTTCCAGTAATATTCGAGGGTTCATCACTCGATCTCAATCTTTTAAGTGCTGGCGGTTATCTGAATTATATATGTACTAAAATATAGTTTCTGTGGATTATAATCACAAATCAGATTAGAACGAAAGGAAAGTATGATTCTTCTAATTAATTAATCATACAAGGATATTATGAGCAAAACAAATAGAAAAATAACACTAATCCCAGGCGACGGAATCGGACCCGAAGTAGCTTTTGCTACAAAAAAAGTAATTGATGCTACCTCCGTTGGCATCGAATGGGAAACTGTTAATGCTGGATTAGATGTTTTGGAAAACACTGGCGAACTTGTGCCTGATGTAGTTTTTAAAAGCCTTGAAAAAAATATGGTTTGTTTAAAAGGGCCAATAACCACCCCCGTCGGGAAAGGATTCCGAAGCATAAATGTAATGTTAAGAAAAAAATATGATTTATTTTCAAATATTAGGCCAGTCAAGTCAATTAACGGTATAGAAACTCGTTATAAAAATGTTGACTTAGTCATATTCAGAGAAAACACAGAAGATATATATATTGGGTTAGAAGAACTTGTATCCCCAGGTCATGCTGTGGCTACAAAAGTAATTACCGAGAAATCTTCAAATCGAATAGTTCGCAGTGCGTTCGAATACGCAGTAAAGAATAATAGAAAAAAAATAACTATAGTTCACAAAGCAAACATTTTAAAGATTACTGACGGACTTTTTCTGGATTGCGCAAAGAATATTGCAAAAGAATTTCCTCAAATCGCCTTTGAAGATGTAATAATCGATAATATGTGTATGCAACTGGTCACTGTACCAGAGAAATTCGATGTAATTGTAACCATGAATTTATACGGTGATATAATTTCTGATTTATGCGCTGGTTTAATCGGCGGACTTGGAATTGTCCCAGGTGCAAATATTGGTGATAATATGGCGATCTTCGAGGCAGTCCATGGAAGCGCACCAGATATTACCGGAAAAAATATCGCAAACCCCACCGCTATGATGCTTTCCGGAGCTATGATGCTTGACTATATTGACGAAACAGAAGCTGCCGCGAGACTAAGACACGCACTCTACACTGTCATTTCTGAAGCAAAATTTACTACTGCTGATATTGGCGGAAAAAGCACAACAGAAGAATTTACTAATGAAATAATTAGAAATTTGAAATCACTAAAATAAGGATAATTTATCTATAGAAAAAGTTTTAAAAAAGGGAGAAAATATAAATGGAATATTTTAAAGAACTAGTTTTAAAAGCGGAAAAAAACAATCACATAAAATCTAATTTTTATGATTCGTACAACGTTAAAAGAGGCTTAAGAAATAAAAACGGAACAGGTGTATTGGTCGGTTTAACCGAGGTCGGTCAGGTTGTTGGCTACACAATGGATGGCGATACAAAAATTCCTTGTGAAGGGGAGCTATTTTATCGCGGAATAAATATCAAAGATATTGTTAAAGGATTTATGAATGATGAAAGAAAAGGTTTCGAAGAAACAGCATATTTGTTACTTTTTGGAGAGTTACCGACCTCCTCAGAATTAGAACAATTTGGTGATTTGCTTGATAAATATCGTGCTCTACCAAGCGATTTTACTGAAAATATGATTTTGAAAATGCCATGCAAAAATATCATGAATCTAATTCAGAGAAGCATATTAGTTCTTTATTCTGAAGATGAAAATGCAGATGACACTTCCACTGAAAACGTTCTTATGCAGAGTATTAAGCTAATTGCTAGAATGCCAACAATTGTTTCTTACGGTTACCAGGCAAAAGCTCATTACTTCAATAATGAAAGTTTATATTTACATAAGCCAAAATTCGGAATAGGAACTGCAGAGAACATTCTACATATGATTAGGAAAGACTGCGAGTATACCAATGTAGAAGCTGAAGCTCTCGATCTAGCTCTAGCAATACATGCAGATCACGGCGGTGGTGATAACTCATCATTTACGACTCATGTAGTCTCTTCTACCGATACCGATACATACTCCACTCTTTCTGCTGCCGTTGGTGCGCTAAAAGGCCCAAAGCACGGTGGTGCAAACATTATGGTATGTGAAATGGTTGATGATATAAAAAAGAACCTCACTGACTTCCAAGATAAAGTGAAACTAAAAAAATATTTAGAAAAAATCCTTAACAAAGAAGCATTTGATAAAAAAGGGTTAATATACGGAATGGGACACGCTGTTTATACCATATCGGACCCACGAACTGGAATTCTAAAAGATAAAGCTAAAGAATTAGCTTCTGAAAAAAACGCTTTAGGCGACTTTACACTTTATGAGAACATCGAGAAGCTAACTATAGAACTTTTCAAAGAAAGAAAAGGAAACAATGCCGAAATTTGTGCAAATGTCGACTTATACTCTGGTTTGGTTTATAAATTATTGGAAATCTCGCCTGAGCTTTACACCCCCATTTTCGCGGTCTCCAGGATTGCTGGTTGGAGCGCACACAGAATCGAGCAGATTCTGAGCGATCCTAAAATAATAAGGCCCGCTTATAAATGTATTATTCCAGAGAGAGAGTATACAAAATTAAGTGAAAGATAAAGAACAAGGCGGCTTCGAAAAAAGTTTGTTTCCTATATGCCAAGAACACTAGCAGTTTCTGCTAGTGTTCTTAATTTCTTCGCAATTATTTCTGTTAAAATTTATTATTTTTTGCCTTTAGCTGTTTTTAATGCTGCTTTTTTCATAGCACTTAACTTCGCTGCCGCTGTGAGAATACCAAAAGCTACAGAAAGTAACGCAGCCATTGCAACTCTCAATTCTGGTGCCAATAAGAAAGTAATTGTATGCATTGGAATCCAGAAGAAAGGAATAGTTTTTAATACTATAAAGTCAATAAACGCTGGCCAATCAACAGTCTTTAAAACAGTACTTACTTTTGCTTCCTTTAGCGATTTTGTTACAGCAATATCAACGAAAGTATCTGTAAATTTATGCATTGCCATCATTCCTGGAGCAAACATAAGATTCATACATGTGCTTGCAAATAATGCAAATAGGAAAGTCGATCCTGCTCCTGGCAAGAATCCAACATTCATAGTTTCTTGAACACCTGTTGCAAATACTTTGAAAGCAAGTGTAATTATCATTCCATAGAATCCCCAAAGAAGTGCTTTATAGAAGAATCCGATAGTTTTTTTCCATTCTTTGGTTGCTATTCTGTTAGCTAAAAGTTCTCCCATAGATGCTAATACAAAGAATTTTATGAATCCTAAAACATAAGGATATGCTTTGTTTAATTCAATATATGTCTTTGATGTAAGAGGTGAAACCATTAATCCAACAGCCAAAGCGAGTACTGCTAACCAAACTAAATCACCAATCCTAAAAATACCTTTTTTCATTTTTTCATTACCTTTTCATTTTATAAATATTTATATAGCCCTAATTATTTCTGTATTACAATGGTATTCTTTATTTTTTTATTTTCAGTGATTTAAGTGTTTCTTCTCCTCTTAATACTCTCAATCCGCCTAAAGCCAACGATTCAAGCTCGTTTTCTCCCGGAACAATTACTACTGGAGCTATGAACTCAACTCTTTCCTTTATCCAATCAGTAACCATTTTGCCATGTGCAATTCCACCAGTTATGATTATCCTACTCACTTCACCTTTTAATACAGTCGCTAATTCTCCAATCCCTTTAGCTATTTGGTAAGCCATAGCATAAAAAATCTTCTCAGCTTCTTTATCTCCAGCAATAATTCTTTTTTCAACTTCAAGTGCACTTCCAGTTCCTAAATATGAAATCAATCCACCACGACCTCTAATTTTTCTTTGCATAGTGGTTTTGTCATACTTCCCAGAGTAACACATATTTATAAGCTTTCTAATTGGCACCCTTCCAGCTCTCTCAGGTGAAAATGGCCCTTCATCGTCGCTTACTATATCTACCATTCTTCCTTTTTTATGAACGCTAATCGTAATTCCACCGCCAAGATGTGCAACTATGAAGTTTTCCTTCGAGTAATCAGAACCAATATCTTTTGCAACTTTTCTTGCAACTGCCTTTGAATTAAGTGCATGGCTTAAACTATCTCTTTCAAGATCTGCTAAACCTGAAATTCTCGCTACATCTTCAAATTCGTCAGTCGATACTCCATCATAAATCATAACAGGAATATTTAATTCTGTCGCAATTTCGAATCCTATCATAGCTGCTAAATTTGATGCATGTTCTGGTAATGTATCTGATTTCAATAAATCAAACATATCTTGGTCAACTTTGTAAGCTCCAGCTTCTATAGGAGGTAATGCCCCACCTCTAGCTACAATTCCTGACAGTGATTCAGGCTCTACACCATTAGATTTTAAGTAATCAACAATAGCTTCTTTTCTGAAGTGATATTGATCGACAACCTTATTAAAATGCTCTAAATCAGTAGCTGAGTGTTCAATATTCTTTGAAAAAAGCTCTTTTTCATCTAAATAAACGCCTATCTTTGTGCTTGTTGAACCCGGGTTAATAACTAAGATTTTCTTTTCTGTATTTTTGTTTTCCATTAACTTTCCTCCTTAATTAATTCAAAATCATTTAAAACTTAAAACACACATATTATAACTCAAAATGCGCAATGCATCAAGAAAAATGATTCTAATGATCATTTCCTTTTCCTCCGTGTTTTTTAAATGTATTTTCTTTGGAACAAATCAATCCCTATTATATTTAAACTTGAAAAATCTTCTTTTTTTATTTCAATCTTGTTATTGTAAGTTAATATTGAAACTCTATCTTTATATAAACCTAATAATTCGTAAGTTATCTTAAGTCCTTCAATAACGTCAATTGCATTTGTCACAGTACCAAAATTCGGATTTGCTATAACTCTAAATTCCGTTTCTCCAAGCGCCTCAGTTATCGACTTTATTTCTGAAGTTGCCGCGATTTCACTATCAAAAAAAGGTCTATAGCAATTAATAACGAGAAATACAATGGCATTTTCTGATTTTATGTGTTCTTCCAAATGTGCCAACATACGGGACCCTTTTTCATTGCCACCTGCATCAATTATTGAATAAGTTTCTGTGTCTAAAAGTGTTTCCTTCAGACCATGAGGCACAACCATCGAATCAAGAAATTCAACTGGTTGATGAAAGATTACCCCTGATTCAATCATGTCTTTTTTTATATCCCTTGCTCTAAAGGCACTTTTTGTTTGATCAACATCAAAAAAATGAACTGGCAAATCTTGATCACGCGATAAATTTATTGCAAAGTTTGTAGCAATTTCTGTTTTTCCGCTCCCGGCACCACCTATAAAAATAAATTTCTTTTTGTTTTTAACTAAATTTTGAATTATGTTCAACTGTTCTTCCACCCTTATTTCGTCTTAATTTATTGCTTAATATACGTTTGAATTATTCGACATAACTTTCTGGGTTTAATGCCTTCAAATTTTCTAGAACAAACAATCCATCTTTTTGGATAAGTACATCATCAAAATATATTTCGCCTCCGCCATGTGATGCCTTCATAATAAGTACTAAGTCCCAATGAATTATTGACTTATTCCCATTATCGGCCACATCATAAGCCTGCCCCGGAGTGAAATGTATGCTTCCTGAGATTTTTTCATCAAAAAGTATATCATCCACACAATTAATTATAAAGGGATTTACTCCAATTGCGAATTCTCCAATATAGCGAGCGCCATCATCTGAGTTTAAAATATCTTCAAGCTTGCTCGGATTATTTGAAGAAGATTTAATAATTTTCCCATCTTTGAACTCGAACGATACATCCGTAAAAGTAATGCCTTTATATGTTGAAGTTGAATTATACTTAATATGCCCATTTACAGATTCTTTTATTGGGGCAGTGAATATTTCACCATCAGGCAGATTCTTCTTTCCAGCGCATGTAACAACGCTCATTCCCTTTATTGAAAAACTCAAATCAGTTCCTTCAGAAACAATTCTAACTTTATCGGTTTTCTGCATAAGAGTCTTAAGATTATCAAGGTTTTTCTCGAGTTTAGTATAATCCATATTGCATACCTTGTAGAAAAAATCTTCTAACCCTTGAAGACTTCTATTCATTTTCTGCGCCATGCCATAGTTTGGTGTCTTTAAAACAACATATCGTAGTTTCAATCTTTCTTCTACAACTTTATTCATCTCGGAAAAATATAAACCCATCTTTTCATAAGGTATATCGCTAAACTCAGCTTTATTTTCTTGTGCTCCAACTATGATATACGCATCCATTTTTTTTACTAGTTCAACTTTATTCTCGAAAAAAACTTTCAATTGATTTTTTTCGCAACCTATCATAAATTCTCTTAAAACCGAAATATCATTAAGTTCATAGAATGGAATAGCCCCAATTCTATATATCTGCTTTATGAGTTCTTTAAGAAGTTCTGTACCGCTCAGTCCAATTATTTCAATGAATACACGGTCATCTTTTTTTATTTCACATGAGTGATATAAAATATTCGATGCCAATTTTTCTATTTTATTATTCAATTTTGACTCCTCTTTCTCCATAAAGCTTAACATATAATTTACTGCTATATCTTTTACCACAGTATATTTTCTGTGTAGCTTTTACGAATTCTATATCATTAGCTTGATCATTTCCTGTATTTGGATTTGGGAAGATTTCTCCATATTGAGATGAAGTGATTTCTAATTTTAATCCTTCTCCTTTTTTTACTAGGTGAGCAAAATAAGGAAAAGAAATGTCAAATCGATATATCCTTCCTGGTGATAAGAGTTCAGCTTCTTTAAAAGATTTCCTGTACTTTGCCCTTATTATTTGATCCGTAAGCCTTATTGACTTACCTTCTTCAGTTACCAATGTAATACGAGCAACCCAGTCAGTATCTAAGGCACTACTTGATGCAAAAAATACCAATTTCTGCGATCCAGCAACTATACAATCATCTTGAAATGTGCCAGTATAAAAAGATATTACATCTGCTCTTTTTTCAACTCCAGTGTAATCAACTGGGGCAAAAGGTTTTTTTGTTATTTGATCAAATAATTGTGGAGCAGGATTCATCGGATCATACTCATATTCAACATATGGAACAGGTTCATTTTTTCCTGCAACCTTGAATTTTTCTTCCATAATATAAGAAATCTCTAGCTCAGATTTGTTAAGATAGAAAATTCTCAATTTGCTTTTTTCGGGTGGCCATCGTTTAGAAGTTTTCCATTTATTTAAACCTTCAACATAGTATTCTGCTTTTTCTGTTTCAACATCATTATTTATGTTTTTTAGAAAACGGTCAAACCACTTAAGATATAATATATCCATGTTGTATATAACTGCGTTGTCACCCAACTCAAGCTCACCAGTATGCCTTCTAGCATTATAGTGGTGTTCCCAAGGTCCTATAATTAGTCGTTGATTTTTTCTTTTATTTTTCTTATTCATTTCCCATATTTGAGTCGTCCCATTTAAATCACCATCATGCCAACCACTAATAACGAGTGCTGGAACATCAATATTCTTCGAAAAAGCTTCAAAATCCATTTCCTCCCAAAACTCATCGTAGTTTGGATGTTCCATATATTTCTCCCAGAAAGGAATTTTAAATCCTGTAACGCTTTCAGGAATGTTCCTAATTGGTCTAATCTTAAATTTTTCTTCCCAATTGACATCATCATATTTCATTGTCATAGATTTTTCGGACATCATAACATTCCAGTCCATTACACTCATATGATATGCTCCGCCTCTTCGATCGAGATCAACAAAGTTAGAACCCGCCGCAACCATGCTAACTATCGCCTTAAGGTTTTTGTTTCCACTAGCCGCCGCTGCCCATTGAACAAAACCACTGTAAGAACCTCCAATCATACCAATATTGGCGTCACTCCAGCTTTGCTCAGCAATCCAGTTTAAAGTGTCATTCCCATCTGTTTTTTCATAATAGGCGGCAATAAACTCTCCTTCTGATTCCTCTCGGCCTCTGACATCCTGAAGTACAACTGCATAACCACGTTCAGCATATAGGGACTCTCTTTTTTCAAATTTTTTTCTTCCATATGGCGTTCTTATTAAGATTGCTGGTAGTCTTTCCTCATCTCGATAATCAGCTGGTATCCAAACGTCCGTAGCTAATTTGGTTCCATCTTTCATTTCTACCATATAGCTTCCTTTTAGAATTCTACCTCTACCAGAAGGTGATAATTTTTCGTCAGTCCATTCAACAATTGGCGAAAACTCTTCATATCCTTTTTTCACTAGGTATTCTGACCCATTGCCGTTAGTTCCAACAAATCCGAAAATTTCTTTATTTAGCGATAGAATATCGACTATCCCCGGTTCAAATTTTCTTTGTTTCCATATATAAATATCCCCCTGCAAAGTTTTTCTATACAGAGATTTTCTATATAGAACATTTTCTTCGTCAAGGATTACATCGTTATTAAAACCATTGCTTTCAAGTTGAGCAATTATTTTCAAATATCTTTCTGGATTGACTAATCCAGAATTAAGTTCATTGTTATATTTCACTTTATTCTCAGTATTTATTATAAAAATATCATTTTTATCCACTGCTAAAGTAGCAATAATTATACCTCTTTGGTAATAAAGCCATTCTTCATATAAGTACTTCATACACTCGTCTCCAGTTCATCCCTAGAATATTTTTTATGTCTTCTTCTTTATATTTTTTTTCTATCATTATATTAATTAATTTTGTTATTTCCGAGTGTTCGAAACAGGCCCCACCACAATTTTTGTATTCATCATTAATATACCCACCTTCAGCAGCACCATCTAATTTATTGAAAAATGCCTCAGGCGACACCGTATAATTAGAACCAAATCCTACATGTTCTGAACCAACTAATTCACATATATAATCTATCATTCCAAACATTTCTATGGCACTTGGTTTCGGATTCCCTATATAACCACCTAAAAAAGTAAGTCCAATTACTCCCCCCGTTTTAGCACATGCTTTTATCTGATCATCTTTTATGTTCCTAGTATTCTTGCATATTGAAAAAGGATTTACATGTGAAAAAATAAATGGTTTTTCTGAGAGTTCCATTGCCTCCATTGTCGTCTTATACGAACCAAGTGTCCCATCTAAAAGTATCTTTTCTGAATTCATCATCTTTACAAATTTTCTGCCAGCAATACTAAGACCAGTATTTGTATATTCATAACAACTATCGCCATAGGTATTTCTTCCTGCTGATAGCAATATATGTGTTACTCCAAATCTTTTAAATATTTCGACATCAGTTTCTGGGTTTTCTATCATCCCTGCATCAGCTAAGCTAAAAGTTAATCCAAGTTTGTTTTCTTTCTTTGCTCTTAGAATATCGTCATAATTTTTAACCAAAATATATTTATCGTCTTCCGCTTCAAAGTGCTTCAATGTTTCCATCAAGCAAATGAGATTTGATCTAAATCCTAACACTCTAGCATTTATTTTAATCGATGCCAATGTAACTCCTGAAATACGAACTCTCTCAAGAGATTCCAACTTATTCGGAATCATTTCCGCCCAAACAATCGAATTGTCCCAAATTATCGAGTCTTTGTATATATTTAAAGCGATATCTTTCATCTAATTCACCTTTTCCAAATCTCTAATGTTTATATAACCAAAAAGAGTTTCTTTTTCATTTCCCAATTCTTTATATTTAAGGGCAATAGATTGGTTTCTAGTTAAATTTATTCCTAGGTTAATTATACATTCATCATCTTCTTTATTAAGTAATACTTCCCCAATTATCTCATCCTCAGAATATGCCATAATATTTATGTCTTTAAAATTCTTAAATCTTCTTAAAAAAATCGTTTCTTCTCTATTAATCTCAAATCTATTATCCGAAATTACTTTAATGCCTAATGCATTAGGAAAACGTTTTGGATTTGGAAACTTTTCACCGACAGTTGGAAGAACCTTTCCTTTGATGGCTTCCGAATAGTAATCTTTCATACGGATTAACTCGTTTGGTCTCAATAAAACATCAACTAATGTTGAACAACAAACTTTAACTGTCTTATTAACTCCCTTATATGCGGCTGGAATATTCGATTGTTTCACCACTTCAACGCTATGCCCTGGAGTACCTTCAGCTAAAGCAGCCATACATATTCTTATCCACGGTGCCTTCCAAGACACATCACCCTCATCAGTTGAAGCCGTATAGGCTCCTTGCTCTGCTGGAAGAGGTCTAATACTCCTATCATATCCTTTTTCTAATCCCATTTCGAATACTTCTTTGTCATCATTTTCATCAAATTCGGGCGCTCCAATTTCTAGCATGTTCTGATACGCCAATTCAGCAAATGGTCTATTTAAAACAGTATTAGCAAAAGCCTCAACCATCTCCCAATCAACTCTGCATCCAGTGGCTAAAGCGCCTGCTCTAGCTGTATTATTAATCTTTTCATATACTTTATATAAATTATCAAATTCTTGAGCTCTAATCGCATAAGAACTTGCTGCATAATCAGGTACTACATTAGCTGCTAAGCCTCCATCAGTAATAATGTAGTGAATCCTTACATCCTGTGTTACATGTTCTCTTAAATAATTTACAGCTACATTCATTATTTCTAATGCATCTAATGCACTAATGCCTAATTCTGGTTCGGCTCCAGCGTGCGATGTTTTCCCATAAAAACGATATTTCGCAGATATAATTGCGTTATGCCTTGAATATAGAACTCCGTTAAACTCTAGTGGATGAAATCCCATAAAGCAGTCTACTCCATCGAAAATCCCTTGTTTAACAAAAAAAGGTTTACTGGCATATTCCTCCTCAGAAGGTGTGCCAAAAACCTTAATCGTTGCATTAATCCCCATTTCATCAATAAATTTCTTCATAACACTGGCGGTTCCTATAGCACCCGCCGCAAACAAGTTGTGTCCGCAACCATGACCATTTTCTCCTTTTTTTTCACAGGACAAACCAGGCAGGGCGTCATATTCACAAATAAGGCCTAAAACTGGCCCTTCGCCTGTAGAATACGACGCTAAAAAACCTGTCGGGTACCCACCAGTCCCTCTCTCCAATTCAAAACCCATATCTTCAAGCATGTTTGTCAGGAATTCAGATGATTTTAGTTCCTGTCTGCTTTTTTCTGCAAATTTCCAGATTGTGCTCCCAACTTCTTTAATCATTGCTGAATTTTCATCAACAATTGAGTTTACGCGTTTCTTACTTTTGATTAATAAATCGGTTGTCAATTCATACCTCCTGAATGGTAATCCATTCATATTTATTTGTTTCTTAAAATTTTCCCATTTTTTGCTCCAGTATGCTTACCATTCTCTGCTGTTATTATACCATTAACCAGAACAAATTTAACCCCCAAAGGCGCTCTTCTAGTATCAACAGGGCTTTCATTTGTTTCTAGTTCGTCAAGATTAATTATCACTAAGTCTGCATAAGCTCCTTCTCTAATAACTCCTCTATCTTTTATCATAAATCTTTCAGCTACATATCCAGTGACTTTTCTTATAGCCTCTTCGAACCTATCTGGAGCAAATTGCTTTAAGTATTTTATCAAATAGCAATAATTGTTTTGGTGCGGATATTTTACCATAGGTATTTCTTTACTAAGCACTGTGTCTAAATTGACTGACATGCCATCGGAACAAGGGATAGCCCACGGTAATTCAAAAAATTTCTTCAATTCTTCATATTCCTTTTCATTGGGCGGGTTACCATATTTCATTTTTGTTAATGGATCAGCTGTAATAACCATTACTAATGTATCAATATAATTCAAATTATATTCTTTCATAAGTTGTTCTATTGTCTTATTCTCATATTTTTTCTCTTTGCAGACTGAAATAAGAATAGCATTCTCAATTCCCGGCAATGCTGTATTATTTGCATAAAACCATTTGCTATTCGCCATATCTTTTTTCATGGAAAGCACATAGTCTTTATCTTCTAAATTTCTACTAAATTGTTCGATGGATCCAGCCGTCATATACCAAGGTCTAAAAATGGTAATTAGTTCAACCATTGTGTAGCCACCACCAGTTGTATTTGAAATAACATCAAAACTAAAGTCCAATCCTTCTTTTTCAGCATTCTCAAAAACTTCTTTGGTTTTCTCTATACTATCAATAGAAGTTAAATGGGAAATATTTACTCTGACTCCATTTCTTGAGATATCAAGCGCTTCTTTAACTCCTTCTTCAATCAGAAATCCACCTTCACCTGTAGTAAATAACTTTCTTGCTCTGACATGTGAAGCATAAATTGAATTATACTCTTTCAACACTTCAGCTAATTCCTGTAGCTCTTCATGTGTGGCAAATGCACCAGGTGGGTAATCAAGTCCAGTGGACATTCCCCTCATACCATTTTCAAGTTCATCTTTTAATATAGTTTTCATTCTAGCTGTTTCAGTTTCAGTAGAAACTCTATTACAATCGTCATTCATTGCAACACTTCGAATGTTACCATGAGGTACTAATGGATAAAAATTCGAAGAAATTTTTTGATTCTCTACTTTTTCACAGAACTCATACATAGTTCTAAAGCTCATATCAATATTAAATTTTTCTTTTGCTCTTTTTGCTAATTCATCTGAACTCACGTATGGTCCAGACATTTCACTATAATAGTTATGTTTTAATTCAGGGAATAGTTCTGAATATCCAATCATCACTGCTGAAATTGAACTTACAGGCGCCATAGATCCTCCACAATTACCACCTACAAAAGTTGTAACTCCCTGTAAAATATTCCCTTCGTTTTCAGGCCAAAGCATTATCGTTTGTTCCGCATGAGAATGTGGATCGATAAATCCTGGAGTTAAAATGCACCCTTTAGCATCAATAACTCTTTTAGCCTCGAACTTCTTAAGTTCTCCAATAGCTTCAATTTTTTCGTTCAAAACTGCAACATCTGCGAAGTAACTATTTTTACCTGTGCCATCAACTATTTTTGCATTAATTATTAATATATCAAACATTTTTTATCTCCTCCAAAAAATTATTAAATAATATTGATTATTATTTTAATATAAATTATCCTATGAATATAGATTATCTTATAAATATATGTGATAATTATAACACTAAGAATTGATAGGGTCAAGATTAGTTTTATTATATTTAACTTTTTATTGTTTTTTGTTTATTATTTTAAACTTTTATGGTATAATTATTTTCGTATTATTCAATATACTAAACACATTATTTGAAAGAGGATTAAACCTATGTCAATAAAAACTATTGGAGAAAAAATCAAAACCCTCAGAAAAGAATTAAAACTTACACAATCTGAACTTGTTGGTGAGCAATTATCAAAAGGAATGCTCAGTCTCATAGAAAACAACCTCAGCAACCCTTCAGTAAAAACGCTTCATTATATTGCAAACAAGCTAGGAAAGCCCATTTCATATTTCATTAACGAAATCCCTACAGAGATTAAAGAAATAACAGAAAGAAATTTAAACACGGAAATACTATTAGAAAAGATTTCAAAATTTGATGAGTTAGAGAATCTTAATGAATATGCACAAGCCTTAGAAATATTGCGTAACTTGACATCTGAATATATAAAGGATGATGACTCAATTTTGTCTGCGAATCTTTTATATAAATTCGGGAAATTTTTCATTAAATTCTCCAAGATGGATGAATCAGAAGATTATTTATTACAAGCCTCAAAAATATATTCTTCAAATGAGATGTACATCAATGCAGCGGAAGCGTATCTTGCCACTTACACAAAACATTTCAACCACTTTGATACAGTTAAATGCAATGAAATTATAGAAAACACCGAATCTTTATATCGAAAATCAGTCAATAAAGATCCACTATTTGAGATTCGATTTCTTCATAAGAAGATTACACATCTAGGTAACAATAATAGAGATTTGAACATAATAAATGAAACCATCGACGAAGCCTTAAGCCTTTCCAAGAAAAATGACTTGTATTATTATGAGGAATTATATAGATGTAAGGCAGTTCTCGCTACCGAATATGGTATGTATGACGAATTTAAAGAGAGTATTGAAAAATCTTTAAAATTTTGCGAGCTAACTGATTCTGCAAATTTGAGAATCGTTCTGACCACAATTGCCACAGGCGAGAATACTTTTGGTAATCCTATAGCGGCGCTTGAAGCAATCGATAAAACTAAAAGGCTTAAGATAACCAGTTTAGAGTTTGGCGATCCAACATCCTTCGAATTGGTAATGAAAGCCGAGGAAGCAAAAGCCCACTATTCTCTTGGTAATTATTTAGAATCAGAAAAAATATTCGAAAGTATTGACTTTGATAATTTGGAAAACAAAATATTATTTAACCCCCAAAGAATATTTTTATATGAAAAAAAAATCTATTACTGTTTACTTTTATCTAAGCTTAAAAAATTTGATCTAGCTATTAACTTTATAGAGAATATTATCCAAAAGCCTGTAGTAGAAGGCCAAAATCACTTCCTTAATTTTGCATATAGATGTCTTAGTGAAATATATTCTGAAAAAGGCGATTACCAATCAGCATTTTCATATCAAAAAAAAGCTGCCGAGTATATTGAAAATCTTACGAGAAGTAAAAACATCCCTAAATCTTACGAACTCGAGAAAGGACAACCGAATGATTAATTTTGCATTTGATTCCCACTGTGACCTTCCACTCTATATTTATCCAAAGAGAGCAGAAGGCGAACGATCCACATTAAACAAGTACTATTTAAAAGATATGAGAGCTGGTAGCCTCAAATATCTGTCCGCCGCGATATTTATACCTCCAAATTTCGTTCCTGAAAAATCACTTGAAAACGCTATGATTCAGTTACTAGCCATTAAACAAGAAATCAAAGAATGTAGCGACAATTTCAGGTTATGTACAACGCGAGAAGACCTTGAAGCTGTTGAGAAAAGCGAAAAAATTGGCGTACTCATTTCTATTGAAGGATCCGAACCTTTCGAAACAGATCCTGAAATGCTTGAGATTTTTCACGAATTAGGTGTTCGAATCATTAGCTTAACTTGGAGCCGAAAAAACAGTTTTGCTGATGGATGTGGTTTTGAGAAAGAAGAAAAGGAAGAAAAATATGGTCTAACCGAAAAAGGCAAGATACTTCTAGATAAAGCTAAAGAACTGAATATGATAATTGATGTAACGCATCTTAGTGAAAAAGCCTTCTGGGATGTTCTTGAATATACACCCTTGCCTGTTTTTGCCTCACATACTAATGCTCAGAACGTATTCAACATAAAAAGGAATTTTACAGATGAACAAATTAAAGCTATTTCAAATAGAAAAGGTGTAATTGGAGTAAATGGCGTAAGTAATTTCGTGGCACCCACAGACGAGATGTCAACTAAGGAATTCCTAACTAAGCATATTTCTTACATGGCGAACCTATGTGGACCAGAGTGTGTTGGCCTAGGACTTGACTTATTCGTAAACTACGGAAATGTTACACCTGAACTCCTCAAATCAGTACAAGATGGAGTTGTTCGAATCGCTAATGATGTAGTTTTTGGTCATAACGAAATACCTTTGCTTATAGAAGAAATGAAAAAAGCCGGGCTGAACGAATCGGATATTAGGAAAATATCTGGCGAAAACTTCTTGAACTTTTTCAAAAAAAATCTTTAGTTCACTCTCGCAATTATGATTTTCTATATTTAAAAGATGTCATGAAATTATATTTCTCTAAACCGAGACGGCGTATTCCCTTCAAGCTTTTTGAATACTCTAGAAAAATAATACGGGTTCTCGAAACCTACTTCAAAACAAATCTCCTTAATAGACAGTGATGTATATTTAAGGAGTTTTTTTGATTCTTTGATTCTATACAAATTAATATATTCAATAGGAGTGTTGCCCGTAGCTTTGTTAAATAAACGTATCAGGAACTGATGAGAAACCCCAGTTAGTTCAGCTAGACTTTTTAGTTCAATGTGATGCATAAAATTATCATGGATATAAAATATGATTTCTTGCACCATCTTCGGCGCACTGTGGTCCTCTATTAAAAAAATATTTTTTTCGTTACTCGTAAAAGTCAATCTTGATAACATAAATAGTATTTCACTTAAATATAATGATATTAAAGCATCGCCACTCAGAGCAAGATGACTTTTTTCCGAAATCGCCCTTTCTAATATATTAAAAAACTCTTCTTTATTTAATGACAAATTGTATTTTTCTAGCAAATAAATTCTTTTGAATTCAATCTGAGGCATCGAGAAAACGTCTTCATCATCAATATTGCAATCTTTCACAAAATCGTTTATTTGATTTACAGCCTCACCAAATGAAATATCATCAATTTTTTCTTCAATAATAAAATGAATTATGTAGTATTTACAAGGATTATCCTGGTCAGTCCCAGAACTAAAAATTTGTTTATGCTTAAGAAGAATACAGTCCCCAGCTTTTGCAGAAAAAGAATTACCATCGAGCGATATATTTAAGATCCCCTGAAAAACAAAAATCAACTCATAATTTTGTACTACATGTGAATTATATCCCCAGTTCTCATCACAGATTCTCTTTCCCATCAGAATTACTCTAGGAAGTTTAATTATTTCAAACGTTATCATATAATCCCTTTCATTTTCTTTTTGTTTAATTTTGTACTATTAAAAATAATATTATTTATTTATTTAGCTCTTTTAGTTTAATATAATACAATTAAACAGAAATATCTATCCCCAAAATAATATTATTAAGGAGAATTATCATGGATTTTGAAAAAGAACGAGAAATACTATCAAAGAAACTTGAAATCGGAAAAGAAATTTTGTACTTAACAAAAGAAGAATGCGAAAATATCGGTATTACAAGAGAACGCGTCCTTGAACTAACTAAAGATGCACTTGTGGCTCATGGAAAAAAAGAATACGAAATGCCTGCAAAAATTGGCGTTCACCCTCTTACAGAAGTATTCTTTCATGCTATGCCAGCGTATGTACCATCAAAAAATGCAGTTGGTATGAAATGGATAGAATGTTATCCTAATAATCCAAAAAAATTCAATTTGCCACAGACTACTGGCGTGCTTGTTCTAAACGATGTGCTCTCTGGTTGTCCTATAGCTATTATGGACTGCACATGGCTCACAGCTATGAGAACTCCGGCCGTTACTGTACTTGCTGCTGCGGCTCTTCACCCAGATGCAGAAACCTTTGGAATGTTTGGATGCGGAGTTCAAGGAATTGAACATGTAAGGTTCATAGTTAAGACATTAAAGAATCTCAAGAAAATTTACATTAATGATATAAGCGAAAGCGCTATGGATAACTTGATTTCATTAGTTCAAAAAGAAATAAATGTAGAAATAATCAAAAGCACGCCTAAAGAAATGGCAGAAACTTGTGATGTTCTGAGCTCAGCTACTATAATCATTAAAGATACACTTTCAATTGTAAAAGATGAATGGATAAGACCAGGACAAACTATTATACCAGCCGATTTAAATACTTTCTGGGATCCAAAAACATCATTAAAAGCTAGTAAATATATTGTTGATAGCATTGATGAACATGAATTATTTGCAGGCATGGGATATTTCCCAGATGGACTCCCAAAAGTATACGCTGAAACTGGTGAAATATTAGCCGGACTTAAACCAGGAAGAACCTCCAAAGATGAAATAATCGTATGTAGTAATGTTGGAATGTCAGTTTGTGATGTTGTTATGGGAAGAGAAATCTTTGATATAGCATTAGCAAAAGGAATCGGCAAGAAGTTACCACTCTAATACTACTTTAGTAGAAATTAATAATTTATATTAACGACTGATTACAGTCTGGTTTTTGCGTGAAATAGCCGCTTAAATCAGACTGTATTTTTTGTTGTAAATAATTAACAAACTCATTATCAGCATTTGCTGTATATTCTAGTCTATAAGGTATACCAAGTGATTTATATTTAGCCACTCCCATTCTGTGATATGGTAAAAGCTCAATTTTCTCAACCAGAACTCTTGCCTCCCTAATTATTTTGCATAACTCATCTATATCTTCAACTTTATCATTTAACCCTGGTACAACAACATATCTAATCCAAATTCTACAACTTAAACTTCCAGCAAATTTAAGAAAATCAATGGTTGTCTTTAGTTCGCCACCAATATACTCTTTGTATCTTTCTTCATCCGGCATTTTAATGTCAAGCAGTACAACATCCGTGTATTTTAGGACTTCTGAAATCTTCCCTTTATCTGTTAGCAAAACTCCTGCAGTATCAAGGGCTGTTCCGATTCCATTCTCTTTTAATGATCTAAATAAATCAATTGCAAAATCTAATTGTAGAAGCGGCTCACCTCCAGATAATGTGACTCCACCATTCTCACCAAAATATGTGCGATAGCGTTTTGCCTTTTCTACTATTTCAGTTGAGCTGAGCTTTTTAGATCCAATCTTTTCAGAGGCGACCTTTTCAGATCCAATCTTTTCAGAGGCGACCTTTTCGGTCCAGCCCTTCACCCAAGTATCTGGATTGTGACAATATGCACATCTTAAGTCGCAACCCTGAAGAAAAACTACCATTCTTAGACCTGGCCCATCTGATCCTCCAAGTGTTTCAATTGAATGTACAAAACCGTCCAACACTATTACCCCCCCCACATAGATATTCCTTCTATATCTCTCTAAACTATATCTATAAAAATCTAAAGAATTTCGTGAAACGTCCTGCTAATTACTTCTTCTTGTTGTAATCTACTGAGTTTATTAAAATTCACCGCATAACCAGAGACTCTAATGGTAAGGTTAGGATATTTTTCAGGAAAATTCATAGCATCAATCAAATGTTCCCTATTTAAAACGTTAACATTAATATGGTGTGAATTCATTCTGAAATAGCCATCAAGTATGGCTACCAAATTGCTCTTTTGATCCTCAATATTGGCTCCAATTGTTTTTGGAGTAATTGAAAAAGTACATGATATACCATCACGACAGAAGTCATATGGTATTTTTGAAACTGAATTCAAAGACGCTAATGCACCATTTGCCTCCCTGTTATGCATCGGATTTGCACCTGGTGCGAAAGGTTCACCAAGCTTTCTACCATCAGGGGTTGACCCCGTCTTTTTCCCATAAACTACATTCGAAGTTATTGTAAGTACTGACAAAGTGTGAATCGCATTTCTATACGTGGGTGTTTTTCTTAAATCTTTAGTAAATTCTTCCACCAACGAAGTAGCTATCTGGTCTACTCTATCATCATCATTTCCAAACTTAGGATATTCACCATTAATCTCAAAATCTTTAATAATTCCATCTGCTCCTCTTTGCACTTTTACTACTGCATGTTTAATAGCACTCAAAGAATCAGCCATTACAGATAAACCAGCTATTCCGAATGCCATAAATCTTTCTACTGACGTGTCGTGTAATGCCATTTGAACTTTTTCATACGCGTATTGGTCGTGCATAAAATGAATTACATTCATAGTATTTACATATAGTCTGGTTAGCCATTCTCTATAGAAAGTAAACCTCTCCATTACTTCTTCATAAATTAATACGTCGCCTTCAATTGGCTTAGTTATTGGGCCAATCTGTTCCCCCGAAATTTCATCTCTTCCACCGTTTAATGCCATTAATAAAACTTTGGGTAAATTACATCTCGCTCCAAAATATTGCATTTGTTTCCCAATTTTCATAGCTGAGACACAGCAAGCTATTCCATAATCATCACCATAAGAGATTCTCATAATATCGTCATTTTCATACTGAATCGAAGCCGTATCTATTGAAACTTTAGAGCAATATTTTTTAAATAAATATGGCAAATTTTCCGACCAAAGCACTGTGATATTTGGTTCTGGTGAGGCGCCTATATTATAAAGCGTATGCAAAAATCTAAAAGAAGTTTTTGTGACTAAAGGTCTTCCGTCTTCACCAATTCCACCTATTGATTCCGTAATCCACATAGGATCACCAGCAAATAACTCATTATATTCTGGCGTTCTAAGATGTCTAGCCATTCTAAGTTTAATAACAAAATCATCTACGATCTCTTGAACTTCTACTTCAGTTAATTTACCTTTTTGGAGATCTCTTTCAGCGTAAATATCTAAAAATGTGCTAACTCTTCCGAGCGACATCGCTGCCCCATTTTGTTCTTTTATTGCACCAAGATATGCGAAATAAAGCCATTGAACAGCTTCTTTAAAATTTGTAGCCGGTTCTGAAATATTAAATCCATACATTTCAGCCATCTTTTTTAGCTTTTCTAAAAAATCGATTTGTTTAAAAAGTTCTTCTGAAAGTTTAATATTTTCGATGTCCATATTGTTTTGGCCGATTCTTTTTTTGTCCTCTTTCTTTTCAGCAATTAGTCTATCTACTCCATAAAGCGCAACACGTCTGTAGTCACCTATTATCCGCCCTCTCCCATATGCGTCTGGCAACCCAGTTATTACTCCACTTTTTCTGGCATTTTTCATTTCGTCGGTATAAACCCGAAAAACTCCATCGTTGTGAGTTGTTTTATAAAAAAATTCTCTTTCTATCTTTTCATCAAGTTTATATCCATAAGCTTCACAAGATTGTCTCGCCATATTTATTCCACCGAAGGGATTAACCCCTCGCTTTAGAGGCCTACCTGTCTGAATTCCAACAATAATCTCATTTTCTTTATCTAAATAACCTGGTCTATAATTTAATAATGAAGTAACTGTCGACGTGTCGATGTCTAAAACGCCCCCAAACTCGCTCTCTAGTTTTGTGAGTTTAAGTAGCTTATTGTTTAAATTCCTAGTTCTTTCTGTAGCATTCTGTAAAAAAAATTCATCGCCTTCATACACAGAATAATTTTCCTGAATAAAACTTCTTACGTCAATCTCAGTTTTCCAGAGCTCTCCTCTAAAATCTTCCCTATTCTTGTTTTCCATGTCGCTCCACCTTCCGTTTTGATCTGCTTTTCGCTGTATCGCAAGCTATATTCATTAACGCAGATTATTGTACTCCTGGTTTTTCGTGAATATTATATCAAAAAAAACAAAAACCCAGGCAATAATTTATTGCCCAGGCGGTCGGCTTTTTTATCTTTCAATCCCTTGTGGTTAAACCCACATTTCCGCCAGTCTTGAAAGTTCATCTTAATTTTATAGAACTATTGGTCGATTTGTCAATGATTTTATCTAAAAAAGAACAACTTCCATGTCTTAATATCAAACAAGTACCTAAAACAAGCTAAAATAAATCCGAGTGTCGGCATTAAATCGTTCTTGTCAATAATATCATCTTTAACGCCAGATTTTTCGTTTGAGAAAAAAGGAGGATCAAGTTTACCCTTTCTCTCAACAAAAATTGTTCGTATCGTGTCAGACGGCAATCTCCAAATACATTTCAGCCCGATTTTATATTCGTTTATTATAGAATCATGTTTTTTTCCTCCTGATTCTTTCAAAGTCGCATTTCTTAAAAGAACTGGGAAATTGACTCCAGCGTAAATCGACAGTTCTAAAGAAGCCCAAAATCGCGTATTTATTTCCATAAATCGCATTTCTCCAGTATCAGGATCCTGCATAAATTCTAGTTCTGCTATACCTTTCCACGGGATATTATGCATAACTTTTTTCGCAAGTGCAACAAGCTCTGGCATATATATGCTCTCTTGAACTGTACTAGGGCCCATTGGTTCGGGAAAATGCCTTAATTCTTTTTGTGTGAATTCTGCTATAATTTCTCCATCTTCATTAAACAAAAAACACACATCATATCTAACCCCCTGTTTAAGAAACTCTTGAATAATTGGGGCTTCATGCTTTAAGTCTGTTTTCTTATATTCTTCCAGTAATAATATCCTATTTTTTACAGCTTTTATTCCTCTAGACCCTGAGCTTATTCGAGGTTTTATTACAACAGGAAAACTCATTTTTGTCGATTGCTCTTCAAAGTCTTCATAATCTTTCGGAAAGTATGTTATCGGCGATGGCACGCCATTTTTAATAGCATTTTCAGTAGAAAATCCTTTATCGCTTGCCTTAATATAACTACTAATTTCTGGTACTAAAAGCAAAACCTTATCCTTTAGTTCTATCTGTTTTTTTACTGCTAATTTCATAGTTAAATCATCCATAGGAATAAGCATATCAATATTATATTTTTCTAAAGTTTGTAATAACCATTTATAATACTCAACTTCATTATCATGAATATCTGGCGATTTTATGAATTTACTACAATATTTCGAGTATGCAGTTGGGTTAAATCGAGTATTTTCGGCAACAAATATTTCATCACCATTTTTCCCTAATGATCTAGTCGCCGCTAAGCTTTTTCTTTGTTGTCCATCAGTTATTAAGATTCTCATATTCTATCCTTTCGGAATTGTAGTTTAATATTTTTTTAATAAATGTCCATATTCAGTATATCAAATTTTATTAAATCGGTATAATATATCTATGTGAAAAAGAATCTTTATTCCTAAAAAAAAATAAGTAATTAGTATCGATTAGTATAAAAATAAGTATTTGACAGAAAAACGAGGATGAATCTATGCAAAGTAAAATAATAATTATAGGTAGCGGTATAGCTGCAATATCTGCGATTAAGTCTATACGAGAATCAGATGCAACTTCTGAAATCACTGTATATGGAAAAGAAGCCTTCCTACCATATTTCAGAATTAAGCTCTCGAAAAATATTTTAGAAAAAATCGACCCTGACAAAATTCTCGTCCAACAAGCGGTTTGGTATGAAAAGAATCGAGTAAAGCTTGTATTAAGTACAGAAATCACTGGTATCAATCCTGAAAAAAAGGAGGTAAGCTTATCCACTGGTGGAAAGGATAACTATACCAAATTACTTATAGCTTCTGGGGCAAAGAACTTTATCCCTAACGTTAGAGGAATGGAAGATATAGAAATTTATTCTATTAGAGATATAGAAGATACATGGAATGTTTTTGATAATTTAACGAACAAACAAGACGCTCTTATAATTGGTGGTGGTGTACTCGGTCTTGAAGCCGCTTGGATATTCAGTCAGAATGGCAAGAAAGTTACCATATCGGAGCGTAGTTCTGGCCTCATGGTACGCCAACTTGACGAAGAGTCCTCGAAAATGCTTATTGAGATTATTGAAAATAATAATGTTAATATTTTATTAAATTCAGCAGTCGATAGTTTCAAAAAAAGCGAAAAAATTATTTGTCATTTCAAGGATGGAGATATAAAAGAATTTGATATGATTTTTTTCTCTACTGGTATAACACCAAACATAGATTTTTTAAAAAACAGCGACATTCAGACTAATCGTGGTGTAATAGTTGACAAAACTATGAAAACTAACCTCGAAGATATTTATGCTGCAGGGGATGTAGCAGAGATGGAAAATAGTATCGCCGGGCTGTGGAGCATTGCTATGGTTCAAGGAAAAATAGCAGGGCAAAATATTTCAATGCCAGATAGTCCATCTTACTATGAAAACGTAATTCCTAGCTTAAGTATGAACGCATTTAATATATCTCTATTCTCCATGGGTAGAATCGAAAAAACAAACAATAGTAATTCGGTTAAAGAGATTAATTTTGAAGAAAAAAAATATACCAGACTCTTTTTTGAAAATGATTATTTGGTTGGCGCAATAGTTATTGGAGACAATAAAAACTCTTTGATATTTAAATCTTTAATTGAAAAGAAAATTCCCCTAATAAATATTGATCTATCAAAATCTATTGAGGAATTAATTTTGTATATGAAAGACGCAATCGCCTCTATATAGACTTCGCCACTTACACTGGCTACGTAATTCGCTACGTAATTCACTAAATATTCCACTAAATATTCTTACAAATCTCGTTTTCTTCTAGCATGAGATTCATACTACCTGACTTAAACCCAGCTAAATCCATAGTGACATATGTAAATCCTAATTCTTTAAGTTTAGTTACTACCTTGTCAGAGACAGAAATCAACTTTGTAAAATCATTTTTATTCACTTCAATTCGAGCAATTTCGTCATGATATCTTATTCGAAGTTCTTTAAATCCTAGATTCCATAAGTAATCTTCTGCAGCCTCAATGGTTTTAAGCTTTTCACGAGTAATTTTTGTTTTGTATGGAAATCTAGATGATAAGCAGGCAAAAGATTGTTTATTCCAAGTTGGTAGTCCTAATTGTTTTGACCATTCCCGAATTTCTTCTTTAGTTATTCCAGCTTCTTTTATGGGGCTTCTTACGCCAAGCTCCTTAGTGGCTCGCATTCCAGGACGGTGATCATTTCTATCATCATAATTAGCTCCATCAATAACGTATTTAATTCCATTTTCTTTGGCTATAGAAAAGAGCAGTGAAAACAGTTCTTTCTTACAATAATAGCATCTATCAGGTGGATTATCAGTGTACCCCGCGATTTCCAGTTCACTAGTATAAATCACTTTATGATTTAAATTAAGTTCTTTAGCTATTTTTTCGGCTTCTTCGCTTTCTCTTTTAGGATAAGTCTCAGAATCTGCAGTTATAGCTAATACATTATCGCCCAAAACGTCTTTTGCTATTTTTGCAAGGAAAGTACTATCTACGCCACCAGAAAAAGCTACTAGCACCGATCCCATTTCACTAATTATTGACCTTAGTTTTTCCAATTTATCGTTATTAATCAATTCCTCATTCATCGACAATTCTCCTCTTCCATATTTTCATTATTTAAATTAAATGCTATATTTTTCACAATTTCTCCTTGCACCTACAATTAAATATAGTACATCAAAATTCCTTTATCTTTCGATCTTTTGTATTCCTCCACTAAATCCGCTAGAAAAATACTGTCGATCACAGCATCAATTGCTTGATCCATTTTTCCCCACACATTTTCATTTATACAGCGCTCAAGAGTATTGATTTCCTCAATTTCATTCTTTTTATCGGTTACCGAAAGACTTCCTTCTAAAACTCTAAGAATAGCACCAACTGTAAGCAAATCAGCTTTTTCGCCTAAAGAGTATCCCCCTTGAGCACCTTTAATACTTTTTACAAGACCCGATTTCTTAAGTGCTGAGAAAACCTGTTCAAGGTATCCTTCGGATATCTTTTGGCGCTCGGCTATACTCTTTAATGTGACATGTTCCATTTCAGAATTTATCGCTAGATCCACCATGGCTCGTAATCCATATCTGCCTTTTGTTGAAATTTTCATTTAGTTTACCTCGATAAAATTAATTGTGAATAAATTATACTATTCCAATAAGTTTAATATTACATATATGTATACTTACAGTCAAGAAGAAAAGCGGCTTCGCCGCTTTTCTCTGATAAGTAAATGCTTTAATTTCTAAAATAAATTTGGTGAAGGCGCTTTGTAATATATCCATAAAATGAAATGTTTTTTTGTACTAAAACTCAAGTGCATGCTCTAAATCAGCGATAATATCTTCTACATCTTCAATACCTATTGATAGTCTGATTAAGTCTGGGCTAACGCCAGCTGAGATCTGTTCAGATTCCGAAAGTTGTGCATGTGTGGTACTTGCTGGGTGGATAACTAATGACTTAGCGTCAGCTACATTTGCGAGTAATGAAAAGAGTTCAAGCTTGTTTATGAAATTCTTTCCTTCTTCAACTCCACCTTTAATTCCAAAAGTGAATATTGATCCAGCGCCTTTAGGGAAGTATTTTTTTGCTAGTGCATTATATTTGTTATCTTCGAGCTCAGGATAATTAACCCAACTAACATTAGAATGATTTTTTAGGAAAGCTACTACTTTTCTCGCATTTGAAACATGTCTTTCCACTCTGAGTGACAAAGTTTCTAAACCTTGGAGTAAAAGGAAAGCATTAAATGGACTAAGTGCTGCACCTGTATCTCTTAATAGCTGCACTCTCGCTTTTAATATATATGCAAGTGGACCAAACGCCTCTGTATACTTTAATCCGTTATAGCTTGGATCAGCTTCCGTAAGCCCCGGGAATTTGCCACTTGCCGCCCAATCAAATTTACCTGAGTCAACTATTAACCCACCAATTGTTGTTCCATGTCCACCAATAAATTTTGTGGCTGAATGAACTACTATATCTGCCCCATGATGTATTGGCTTTATAAGATACGGTGATCCAAAAGTATTATCAACTATCAAAGGTATACCATTTTCGTGTGCTATTTTTGCAACTGCTTCAATGTCAATAAGATTTGTTCCAGGATTTCCAATAGTTTCAATAAAAATTGCTTTCGTTTTGACAGTTATTGCTTTTCTAAAATTTTCAGTATCATCTGGATCTACGAAAACTGTCTTGATACCGAATTTTGGTAATGTTACTGCGAATAAGTTATAAGTTCCGCCGTAAAGTGTGCTTGCCGCTACAATTTCGTCTCCAACTTCAGCAATGTTTTGTATTGAATAAGCTATTGCAGCTGATCCTGATGCTACGGCTAACGCCCCAACCCCACCTTCTAGCGCTGCGATTCTTTGTTCAAGTACATCATTCGTAGGATTTGTAATTCTTGTGTAAATATTCCCAAATTCCTTTAATCCGAACAAATTAGCTGCATGCTCTGTGCTATTAAATACGTAAGATGTTGTCTGATAAATTGGAACTGCTCTAGATCCTGTAGTTGGATCTGCCTTTTGTCCTGCGTGTACCTGTAGTGTGTCGAACTTCAATTCTCTGTTACTCATATTTCTTTTCTCCTTTAATTTTTATTGGAAATCTTATAAGAAAAACCTCTTTCAATTGAAAGAGGTTATATTAGTTTTCCTATTTGTTTGGTATGTTTTTATTTTATTCGAAAAGATATATGATGTCAATAGGTTTTAAAAAATATTTCTATTATTTCTATATGATTAGTAGGTTATGTCTTTATTTCTTTGATTTGCTTAGTCCTTCAGTTTTAATTTTGCTAGCGCCGCAAAAGGTGAATCACTTAAGTCGGATTCTTTGATTTGCTTGTTTTGATTAGCCAAATATCTCTTAACATCATTTTTATCTGCCTTATCGGTGCTTTCAGAACGTCTTTTTGTGAATGAAGATAGTTTTTCTCTATATCCACAAGCGCAAACAAATATCTGGGTATCTCCGCTTCCTCTGAGTTCAAGTTTTTTATGACATTCCGGACATCTGGCATTTGTTACTCTTGAGACTCCTTGTCTATGACCACAATCTCTATCCTGACAAACTAACATTTTGCCCTTTTTTCCGGCAACCTCAAGCATCATTTTCCCACAGTCTGGACATTTTTCACGTGTCATATTATCGTGTCTAAAAGTGCTTTCGCTACTTTTTATAGTAGCAACTACTTTTGAGGCATAATTTTTCATGTCCGAAATAAAAGTTTCTTTTTTAAGAGTGCCTTTTGCTATCTGTTCAAGTTTCTTCTCCCATTGGGCAGTTAGTTCTGGCGACTTCAATTCTTCTGGAACAAGCTTAAGTAACTGTTTTCCTTTTGAGGTTATCTGAAGCTGTTTCCCTTTCTTTTCGATCAAAAAAGAATTTGCTAACTTTTCAATGATATCGGCGCGTGTGGCAACGGTTCCTATTCCACCAGTTTCGCCCAAAATTTTCACTAGCTCAGAATTCTGAGTAGCCATATATTTTCCTGGGTGCTCCATTGCTGTCAGCAGTGTTCCTTCGGTAAAGTATGAAGGCGGTTTAGTAAAGCCTTTCGTTTGAACAAGTCCCGAGATTTTTATCGTTTCACCTTTATTTATCGCCGGCAAAATTTGCTCTGGCAAATCATCGACAATATCGTTGCTGCTACTATCGTTACTATCTGTAGAAACAACATCGTTAGAATTTGAATATACTTCTTTCCAGCCTTTAACTTTTACAATTTTACCTTTTGCTCTAAAACTCTCTCCTCCTATATCTACTAACACTGTTGTTTGTTCATATTCAAAAGGAGGTAATAGTACTGCAAGGAAGCGTTTTACTACTAGGTCGTATATTTTTCGCTCCTCATTATTTAGTGCACTGAGTGAAACTGCTTGTTCTGTTGGAATGATGGCATGATGATCAGAAACCTTACTATTATCAACGAAATTTCTATTTTCAACAATTTTACTAACAGAAAGCTTAAGCGCCACACTTGCGTAGGGTCCAACCCCACATGCCTTAAGTCTATCTTTTAAAGTTCCAATTATATCTGTAGATAGAAATCTAGAATCTGTTCTAGGATAAGTAAGTATTTTGTGTTGTTCATATAATTTTTGCATAATATTTAAAGTATCTTTAGCTGAATATCCAAAAATCTTGTTTGCGTCTCTTTGGAGTTCAGTTAAGTCATAAAGTCCTGGAGCGAAAGTCTTCTTCAGTGCTTTCTCTATACTTATAACTTTGCCTTCTTTTCCACTAATCGCTGAAACTACCTTCGATATTTTCGTAGAATCAAAAGTTTGAGATGAATTTGATTGAGTTGATTTGTCAAACCATGTTAACTTAAATCCTGGCGCTAATGCTTGAAGCCCAAAAAATTCTTTAGGCTTAAAATTCATTATTTCTTCTTCTCTACTATTTATCATTGACAAAGTTGGAGTTTGAACTCTTCCACATGATAGTTGAGCGTTATGCTTACACGTCAAAGCCCTTGTCGCATTCATTCCTACATACCAATCAGCTTGTGATCTGGCCTCAGCTGAAGCGAACAGGTTTTCATAAAGTCTACCGTCCCGTAAACTAGCAAACCCATCCTTAATTGCCTTGTCGGTAACAGAAGATATCCAAAGCCTTTTAATAGGTTTTCGAACTTTTGCTTTCTCTAGTATCCACCTAGCAACTAATTCGCCTTCTCGGCCTGCGTCCGTGGCTATAACAATCTCAGTAACGTCCTTGCGATTTAGAAGTTCGCTCACCGTGCTATATTGTTTTCCAGATTGTTTAATAATACTTAATCTAAGTGGTGTCGGAAGCATCGGTAAATCCTCTAATTTCCACTCTGCCAATTTCTTATCATATGCTTCTGGATCAGCCAAAGTTACCAAATGCCCTAAAGCCCATGTAACAATATATTTAGGCCCCTCGAAAAAACCATTCCCGCCTTTTGAACAGCCCATTACCTTTGCTATATCTCTCCCGACGGAAGGTTTTTCGGCCAAAACTAAAATCTTACTCAATTCTATACCTCATTTTTTCTCATTCTTTTACTTATCAAAGGCTTTTCCCTCTGAAAAATTTTATTTTATCCATTTGACTGACAGCAATTATCGCAAACATAGGCAATATCGGATAGTGATACCTACTTTGCACTTCAACTAAACAGTAGAGCCCCACTGAAAATATTATCATAGAAAAGAGGAAGCTCATTTCATAAAACTGTTTCCATTCCTTTTCTTTAATGCTTCTGTAAACCGTTGAAATAACTAAATATAGGAAAAACCAATAATAAACTTCTGTTAACAACATTAGTATAACAAAAGTTACATTTAGCTCAATCGGGTTCATCGGAATCGAATTTTTCTTATCTATCGAAACATAAATTGTCCCCACAGACCTAGCATCCTCAAGCCACATAATAGCATTTTTTATAATGAATAAGCTAACGTTTGACAAGCCCTGTTTCTTAACATTATTTAGTGCTTCTCCTAAGAAAATATTATGAATTTCTTGCGCACTTAGATTGTTTTTGTTCTTTAAAGAAAATATCTCAGTAGACCTTTTTATCTCGCCATAATTCATCCCATAAGTCTTGGCGTTACTTCCCACAAAAATATTAAATCCAACAGGAAAACTTGCTACATCTTGTTTGATCATCTTTGAGATTTCTGAGCTAATCGTCTTTTGTACAAAAGAATTTGCCGCAAATAGGAATAAAATAGCCAATGCGATAGATACAATTTTTTTCTTTTCTTGTGCTAAGAAACAAGCAAGTCTTTTCTTTTCTCTTCGCTCTTGACCGAAAAAATAAATCATCAAATAAGTAGCGCTAGATGCCATAATAAGCAAACCTATAGGCCTTAAGGCGTTTAATAATGCACAAAAAACTCCTAAAAGTGCAAAACTTATTGCTGTTGGTAATATCCTTAATTCAAATTTCTTTACGCTCCAAATTACTAAATATGTAAATAGTGTCAACCCTAATGTAAAAAGTGGTTCAGTGGAAACGAGCAAACACATAAAAATCTGTGATGGCCACATTGACCAAACGGCACTCGCCCAATAACTCTTTTTCTCATCCTTTAATAAAAGTTTGGTCAGATAAAATACTATTATTGAGGTTAATGCATTACATAAAATATTAAAGACTACCGCAACATCCACACTTGTTCCGAATATAGAAAATATCTTTGATAAAACAAATGGGTACCCTACAATGTGCGGGAAGTACGCGATATAATTGCTCTTTCCAATTCCTCCATTCAAAAACAACTTTGTTAAATAATAATACATATCAAAATCACTAACCGGAGTCGCTTTTATTGAAAGCATAACTATCAATCTAATAGTTACTGCCGTTGCAATTATTATGCCTAATTTAATAAATGTCGGATACTTTTCGCACTTCTTAAGTACAAAAAAGGACATAATGAATAAAAATAAAAAAACTATTATCAATCTAATCTCTCCTGTTTTCCGTGTCGAGCAATTTAAAAGTCTTTACAAATTCTCGATAATCTTCATCAGATACTATATACTTACCATATCTTACTCTAATATATAAATGTCTCAAATAACTCATTTGATTAATATCAAACCCACTCTTAGAATTTACATCAAGTGATGTATCAGAGCATAGAATTTCAATTTCCTTTTTTTTGCATAGCCGTAATAGCTTTTGATAGTAAAACCTAATCGACTCGTTATTATTGCGAATTTTAACAAGTTCGGAAATCTTTTTTAAAAAAGATGGAGCTGCAAAATCGTCCTCAGATATAAACTCTTTTTCTTCTTCAAACTCTTGTTCATTATGCTTTATGATTGCATTTTTATTAAATATTTTGTATATGACATATACTATAAAAGAAATAACTAGGACCCATACAACTATCCTAAAAAGTTCGCTATTAAAAACATAGTCGATTTTACTTTGAAAGTCTTTGTCGACTCCCTTCATTCCTTTTACTCCACCCATGCCTTTTAAATCAAGCTTCCTGAGTTTTAACAAATTTAACAAGAATTCAAAAGGTATCGACAGAACATATGCTACCCCATATATTATCCAATATAGAATCTTGTATACGATATTCGGTATTAAATGCCACAACCCAATTATACTTTTAAATAAAAAAGACCTAAAAGATTCAAATCCAAATACGATAGCTATGGCTAAAATTGAAAAAGAATATATATAATTTAATCTTTGGATTGTTTTGTTCTCTGTTGAGTTTTTTGCTTGTCTTAGCAATCTCAAAATTATAACGCAGCTTACAATATATATAATAATAAAGGGTGCTAGTGCATCAAATTTGCTAGAAAAATCTTCGCGTAGTAAAGTAATAAGGAAAATTACACCAAGGACTGAAATTCCGTTCCTAGACTCATTCAAAAAATTGCTATATTCAGATACATATATCTTCTTTATAAAGAAAATTATAGCACTGCCAATAAAAATTAGTATTATACTCCCCAGTTTATACATTAAGTCATCTAAAAAAGAACCTAAAAAACTGCTTATAATATAGACTAGTGAAAAAAAGTTTATTGCTTTTAGTACGTTCAAGCCATTGATATTTTTCATCTATTCTACCTCCCCAACGAGTTTTATTATATTCTCATTTAGTTCGGAAATCCTATCCTTAGACACTGAAATCAATACGGTTTTCGTGGCATTTTTACTAATAACATTTAAATATTCAACGTATTCTTCCAATACTGACGGAGTAATAATTACATAAGTTTCAAAATTGTCGGTACTATGAAAAAAACCTGCCAAAACATCTTCGAACTTCATTGAAACATCATAATTTGTTTTACCTAGGATCTCTAAAATCGAATAAAAATGCGAAGCGCCTTGACCTGACTCGATATATCCTCTATCTGTGATTAATTGGCTCATTTGAACATTTGAAGCAAATGCATAAGGTATTCCTAGTGATTCAAACTTTTCCATTATAGCTCTAGTCGCTGAAAGACACTTTTCTATCTCGAATGTGTTTATATATCTCCAAAACGGCTTACAACTTTCAATATTTAGCACGATCATAACTCGATTATCTGTCGTAAAGTCGAATTTTTTCACCATTAATTGACCACTTCTTAATGAAGACGGCCAGTGAATACTTTTTTGGGGATCGTTACTATTATATTCTCGAATTCCAACATTTAGTATCGGATCACTAATAATCCATCTGAGTACTGAAATATCACCATAGTAACTGCCATATGGAACAATATCCGTATCTAAATCTAGTGTTTTTGGATAAACCACAACTGCTTGAAGAAGCTCAAACGTTTTACTTACTGTGGATAATCCTAAAAAATCTTCCCCTACTATCGAAACATCACGAAAAAAATAATGTCCTCGTTTATTAAACGAAACATTAAACTTTCGCCTGATCCTTTGTTTTGGCAAAACAAACATGGACATTTCATGAATTTTATCTTCCGTGCTTTCTTCTCCAGCTAAAGATGATTTGTATATCAATTGGTTCGGGATTTTTTCTTTAACTAAAAGGTAGGATATTGGAAAAATATTTTTGTTCTCGATAATAGTACTTATTTTGAATTCTTCACCAATTTCAATAGTTGTGCTAGAAAATTCTCTTTTATAAAAAACCTTGTCTAAAGAATATTTTCGAGTTAATTCATTCAGTACATATCCAAAAAAAATCATTACTAAAATAACGTAAATCATTTATTTTCCTTTTTTTCCTGTCATCTCATCTATTTCCAGTTTAAGAATAAGCATATTGTTATAAACTGCATCGTTTCTCAATTGCTTTTCTTTTATATGGTTCGGATTTTCTTCTAAATGGTTTAATAGAACTTCCATTCCTTTTTTCTTCTCATTTAATTCTGTGATTTCAATGATTTTGCCGAAAATTACCACGGATTTATATGCATGTGCACAATCATCTTTAATGTATCCTAAATCTTCAATGACAGTAGCACAAACATTTGGGTTCTCACGTATGAATTCTAACTTAAGTCCTTCTCGGCCGCTATGAAAATAGAGTGCATTTTCAGTGACATCATACCCATAACTCAAAGTTACTATATAAGGCTCATTATTTCGGCATAAAGAAATGACAACATATTTTCCATTTTTTAATATCTCAAGTAAGTCTTCTTGAGCTGTGATTTCTCTCTCAGATTTTCTCATATGATATTTTGACATTTGCAAAATCTCCAATCCCAAATAATATGTTATATTTACTTTCCATTAACATGATAAAAACATGGCTCGTATTTCATCAACAAGCTTAATCGATGCATCAATTTCAACTTTTCTGACCGACACGCTTTCAATATTGCAACCAATAGGAATCCCTTTTTCAGTAGCAAATTCAAGAAGTTCTTTAAATTGTTTTTTTAGCAGTTCCACTGATTTTTCTAATATATCTTCTGAGAGCAAAAGCTCATTTTCTAGCCATTTGGGAAAACTTATACCTAACCACTTCATAAATTCCAATGTTTTCTTCGAACCACAAGGAGTTAAGGTAAAGAGAATTGGTTTCATCTCAATTTCATTTTTTATACAATAGTAATAGTAGTCCGACAGAAAGTTCTTTGCAGTTTCAAGATTATATATAACTTGCGAAATAAAATAACTACAGCCGTTTTCTACCTTACTAATAACTCTTAAATGCTCATCTTGGTTCATATTATGTCTTTCAGGAATAATTATGCCACCCAAAAGCATGTTTCTATTCATCTTTTTATTTATATTATAAGCATCATTTAATTTTAGAGAATTATTCTGGGTCGCTGATGAAGCGCCGACAAAAACCGAAAATCTATCCATACCAAAATCATTACTTATCCAATTTTCCAGTTCATTCTCTGTCATTTTTCCCACTGAATTATAGATTATTTTTGGCATATCGAGATTCTTTAAATATTCATAACCATAAACAGTCGGATTAATTGTTGAGATAAAAGGAAAAGGGCGTTCCTCTCCATTTCGATCCGCTTCATCTTGAATATCATAAATAACTAACGCATCAACATCAAGTTTTTTTAGTCTCTCAAAGTGCTTTGAAGTTATTTCAGCAATTTTCTCAGAAGTATTGTCACTCTTTGGTGGCGTAATTCCATAAGTAATAATTCCAGATTTACGATTAATAATTTTGTCTTTTAGCATTTTACCTTTTTTATCCTTTTCAAATTCATTTATCATTAGTATATCTTTATAGTCCTTTTCTCTTCCAAGCGAAAGCTTATGAGCTTTAATATCATTTAAACTAGCTACTTTAAATCCGTTAATAAATACAATATCTTTCACCACAAAATTATAGAAAATCTCAATATCTTTATCAATTTGAAAACAAAGTGTTCCGTCATCGAAAGTTCTAACTGAGCCATTGCCATTATTACCTTCGATATATCTTTCCCCAAAATGCTCACAAACTACTTCATTTATAATTTCGTTAAAATAATTCTCAGAACAAATCAAATCAATATCACTTGTAAATTCCTTAACCCCTTGTAGGACTAGCGCAGCGCCAGTTACAATTATGAAGTTTTCTTTCGGAATATCAATATTCTGAAGTTTATTAATTATATCTTCTCTATTTAACATGTTTCGTCTTAAATTCTCCTACCTTATCTTTTGGGATCCAACCCTTTTCACCATCTATATTTTTAACCGCCCAAAACCAACCATTTAATTCTCTTAGAACAGTTAGCTCTTCACCAACAATAGCATCCAGTTCTTTCGCTGTATAGTCCTCAAGTACAGTCGCAAAACTTTCTTTCGTCTTCAATATCTGCTCGGGAACCCAGCCTTCATTGCTTTCATCTAGAAGCTTACAAAAAACCCATTTTGGCCATTCTCCATTGGCTTCAGATCTTTTACTTACGCTGACTGTTACGCCTTTTGATAAAACAATAGGATTCGGATAATCACTAACATGTTCTTCGATCACCTTGAATTTGATTCTATTGTCATATGACATATTAGTAGAATAACACAAATCAATTAATTTCGGAAAAATTACTTTTGTGCATCCAAATGCGATTGCAGCTCCAATTAGGTTTAGAATAACATCATCTATATCACATGCACCCGTTCTAGTGAATAATTGATTTAATTCTACTCCAACCAAAATAATCAGCATTAATAACAGAAAAACTTTAAATTCTCTAAATTTTTTGAACAAAACTGGAAGAAAAAATCCCATTGGCATAAAAGCAGCAATATTGCCAAGAAGGTTGGTATATATAATTGATTTATTCATAGAGTCATTTATGAATGCATTTATATAAAATATCACTGTTTTAAATGGTATGAAATTTGAACTTCTTAACATTGTAAAGAAATCCGCTTCTCGAAATCCGAAGTAGCTTCTACTTGATACAAATAGTAGAAGAATAAGTAATAATAGATAAGGCACAAATAAAATCGCAATATACCTTTTAAATATCTTGTTCGCTTTGCTTTTCTCAATATATCTTAGAATATTTAATATAGAAAGAGTAAACATTAATCCTGCTAATGAGACAAATACTAATAAGTAAATCAAATCAGATGAATTTAACCCACTTAGCAATACTACGCCGCCTAGCGAACATAATATTAATCCGCAAAAAAATAAAATACCCGATGCTATTCTTATAATCAAATTATTTTTCATATCAATTCATTATCCATTTGAATCTCTTTTATTGACAGGAATACTTGAACCAAATATGGATCAAATTGAATCCCTGCGTTACTGCGAATTTCTTCTAGCGCAAATGCAAGGCTCATAGCTTTTCTATACGATCTATTGCTTATCATAGCATCAAAAGCATCAGCTATGGCAATTATCCTAGCTTGCAATGGTATTTCTTCTTCAAATAGACCTTTAGGGTATCCCCTACCATCCCATCGTTCATGATGTGCAAGTATGTATTCCGCCATCTCAGCCATATCATTTACCGTACTTAAAATTCTATAACCAATTTCCGGATGACGAGAAATTTGTGTCCACTCTTCTTCCGTTAATTTTCCATCTTTGTTCAGTGTAGCCTCATCAATCGCAATTTTCCCTATATCATGGAGAAGTCCCATATTCTTTAATTCCTTGATATCAGATTCTGATAATCTAAGTGCTATTCCCATTTTTTCACAAATAAAAGAGACCCTCTGCGAATGTGCTTCTTCTCGCTTGTTTTTCTCATGTAGTGTATGAATAATAGTCTGAATTGTTTTACCTCTCATACTTGGGCTCTCAAAGAGTTTTTTCTTATAAACGTAATCTTCCGCCTTCTTAATAACATCTTTAATTTCAATATTTTTATCTAACTTTGTGGCCCATCCAAGTGAAACTGAAATGTCAATTGACTCTATTCTCTCTTTTGATGAAAGTTTTGAAATAATGCCTGCAAGCTTTTCTGCTTCGACTTCACTCGTATTTGGTAATATCATAATAAATTCATCGCCGCCAATTCTCGCGATTACATCATTTTTACCACCAACTGACTTAATAATATTCGCCACGGTAACTAATAATTTGTCTCCTATAGTATGTCCAAAAGAATCATTAATGAGCTTCAGCCCATTTACATCACCAATCATTATTGTTAACGGCAGATTTGCTTCAATATTTTTTTCTTCTAGCGCCATTTCTGAGTAACGCCTATTATAGATCCCTGTCAGTTGATCATGAAAACTCATATATTCGAGTTTTTGTTCCATGTATTTTCTTTCAGACATGTCTCTTACAATCGCTTGAATGATTTTTTTTCCGCGCAAAATATGTGTAGTAAGAACTACCTCTGTGGGCATTAAAATGCCCTGATTATTTTTGAACACCCAATCAAACCTAAGCTTATTCTTTTCAAAGCATTCTCTTGTTATTTCCTTTGCACTATTGGTTGAAAGCTTATCATCAGGTTGTTTTTCGGGTGAAAATCCCCACATGTTTTCTCCTAATATGATATCTTTGTTTCCAACACACAGAAGTTGTGCCGCTGAATTATTACAATCTTGAATTAAATCGTCATCTAAAATAAATATGGCATCACCTGAAACCTCGAATAAATCTTTATATGCTTCTTCGCTCTCGACTAGGGATTCAATAACTCTTCTTCTTTCAGTAAATTCAGAGAGGACGAGACCAATCAAAATCGTGGCTAATGGATAAATAATAATAACTGGCAATCCAAGTTTTTCAATAGTTTCGATTCCGCGATTTGGTATTGCAAACATACATAAAATCATAATTGAATGAACTAAGAGTCCCAAAAATATCAAATCTTTTGCTTTTATAACTGATTGTCTTTTTTGTATTACATAAAAAAACATCGTACCAACAATAGCTGAAGAAAAAATAACCAATATGCCCATTAATGTGCCAGAACCACCTTGATAAATCCTATAAAAAAGTGCCAGAGATGCAGAAATGGCAGCGGCAAGAGGACCAAAATACATTGATGCTAAGCTAATCATTACAGATCGACCATCAAAAATAAGACCCGGAGCTAAAACAAAAGGATGGAGCATGCCAATAATTGCGGCAAATCCAAAAACCAAGCCTTGAACTACTCCGTTATAAATCATCTTAGTTTCTTTTTTTGTTAAACTAGCAGAAATTATGCTTATGGCAACAAGAACACCAAAATTATAGATTATATCAAGTGTAATCTTAAAAATATCAACAACTATTTTCAAAGTTTTCTCCTAACTAAAATAAGGTTGCATATATTTTGAAAATTTTTCATTTATGCAATCTCTAATCATCTAAAAAAACAATTTAATTCAACATATTCTTTAAGTATGATATTTCTAAACAATTATACTAATTTTTATATTGATTGTCATTAGGTCATATGGCTTATAGACTATATTTATTATGGGCTTAAAGTCGAGAAAAATTTTTAAATAAATGCCAAATCTGGAGCGTATGAAAAAATAGATATGTAAAGCCGCTTCATGAATTGAGTACAGTAATGATCTTGAAATCTGTTGTATCAGATTTTGCTCTAGTGAATCGCTTTCTTCCTAAATTTCTTTCCTTCAACCTCAACACTTGAAATCGTCATCAAGGCATTTTCATCGAATCCGTTTACTATCAACTTTAATTTCGCCACCTCTAACCTTGTAACCACAACATAGATCGTCAAAGTATTCTTGATGCTATCAACATTCATATTCTCAAACATGGTTATTCCGCGGCCTAGTCTGTCTTGTATCGCTTCTGAAATATCTTTATGTTTGTCCGAAATGATAAAAACACCTTTCGTCTCATTCAAACCCTCGATAGTAATATCAATGGTCTTATACGCGACAAAATATGCCAGGAGGGAATACATTGCCTTATCCCATCCATAAACAAAACCCGCGCTACTCAGTATGAACAAATTAAAAAACATTATTATTTCTCCAACGGAGAAGGATGTTCTTCTGTCAAAAATAATTGCCATTATTTCTGTTCCATCAAGAGATCCCCCATGCCTTATAATCAAGCCTATACCCGCTCCAAGCACAACCCCACCAAACAAAGCTGCTAGAATAAAATCTTTAGTTAAGCCAGGAATCGGATGTAAAAAAGTAACACCTATTGAAAGACAGAGAATTGAATAGGCTGTCGAGAATGCAAAGGTCTTTCCAATTTGTCGGTAACCCATATAAAGGAAAGGAATGTTGATTACAATGAGAAATGCTGCAATTGGTATTCCACTCAAATAGGACGCCATTATTGAGATCCCGACAACTCCTCCATCGATAAGATTATTGGGAATCAGAAATATTTCCAGACCGATTGATACAAGAGCCGCTCCTAAAGTTAGCATCATAATTTTCCAAACAAATTTCAAAAACGGTTTTTTTTCTCGAGATTCATGATTAGCCCGCTTTGTTTTCTTCGTGGTCTCTTCCTGTCCATTTTTCATCACGTCTCCTCCTCCAACTAATACTTTTTATTATAACTGAACTATCTGCAATTTATATATTTGAAAAAACCACCTCAATGCAATTTATTACTTTCGAGGTGGTAAATATCAAATTCTTTTTAACTTATGATCAATCTTTTTTATAACACTGCAAAATAATTTGCGGCCTTCTTCACTTACTCTACCGTTACACTTTTTGCTAAATTCCTTGGTTTATCTACATCGCAGCCTTTTTCTACAGCCATGAAATATGATAAAAGTTGAAGTGGAATTACCGCAACCACAGGAGCCAAAATATCCGATACTTCATCAGGAATGGATCGATTCCTGATGAAGTACAAGTTGGCTTTGAATGACTTAATATTGAATTTGTCGAACTACTCATGATGAAACATGCGCGGCAGAACATTCTTAATGTCTTCAAGTGCAAACGGCTTGGAAATATAGGAGTCCATCCCTTCGGAGGTAAACTTTTCCCGATCTTCTTCCGATGCAAAGGCAGTAACTGCGATAATTTCGGCCCTGTGCTCTCCACCTGCCTCTAGCCTTCGAATCTCTTGAACCGCTTCCAGTCCATTCATAACTGGCATCTGGATATCCATGAAAACATACTTCGGCTTGATTCTTTCATAGATTTCTACAGCTTCCCTTCCGTCTTGGGCTTCAAACACATTGTAATCTCCACACTTTTCAATCAACTTGACTATAACGGTTCTATTTATACTGTTGTCCTCTGCCACCAAAACCCGAATTCGCTGATTTTCTCTCTCAATTCGGTCATTGGTCTTTTTGTCCGCCAGGCCCCCTTTTAATGCTTTGTTTATTTTCGCCAGCAACTCTTTCCTTCTTACCGGTTTTACCAAAAAGTCCTTTATTCCCAGATCTTTTATTTTATCCAGATTATCTCTTATATCCACTGAAGAGAACATAAGAATCGTAAATCGATCACCAAATAGCTCCTCTATTTTCTCCGCAACTGCAAACCCATCGAACTTCGGCATGTGCACATCCAAAATGATCAAACGAATATCATTCTCCTCTTTCAAAATCTCTATTCCTTTATACCCATCTTCTGCCAGATACACCTTTGTCCCTTCTGATTCCAGCATTTTCTTAGTAATTGCTCTGTTTAATGCGTTGTCGTCAATGAAGAGCACGGAAAGACTCTTATAGTCGATATCCATCTCACTTATTGAACTTCCTAGTCTTTTGCATTTATTAAGCACCAACCGGAAATAGAATCGAGAGCCTTTCCCCTCCTGGCTTTCATAGCTGATTGAGCCTCCAAGGAGCTCCACAAATCGCTTTGAAATGGCTAATCCAAGCCCTGTACCCTGATATTTCTTGGTATAAGTCAAGTCTCCTTGAATAAATGGCTGAAATAGTTTTTCCCTAGTTCCTTCATCGATTCCAATACCAGTATCTGATACAGAAAACTCCAGCTCAATCGTTTCCGTTGTTTCTTGGATTATTTTTATTGATGCCAGAATGTTCCCATTATCAGTGTATTTCACCGCATTACTCAATAGATTCAAGAGCACTTGACGAATCTTTCTTTCGTCACCTTCCAGAAACACAGGAATGTTCCGATCCACATCACATACCATTTCTATATACTTCTTGTGAGCGTTGTAACTAACCATTGAAATAACATCTTCCATCATATTTTCGATTTCGAACTCTTCCACTTCAATATCAATTTTACCTGCCTCTATTTTAGAAATATTTAGTATGTCGTTGATAATGCCAAGTAGATTGTTCGCCGATATTTCTATATTATTTAAAAAAGACTTTTGCTCAATATTCATCTCAGTCATAGAAAGCAATTCGCTCATTCCTATAATTCCGTTCATTGGAGTTCTAATCTCATGACTCATATTAGCCATAAATTGACTTTTTGCGGCGTTTGCGGCTTCCGCTTTTTCTTTTGCCTTTACCAGTTCTTCATTTATGTCCAGCAATTTATTTTCCGTTTCTCGAATTTCTGTTATATCCACATTGGTCCCTGTCATTCGAATGGCTTTTCCATTTAGGTCAAAAAAAGTCTTGGATTTCGCGTTAATCATTCGAGTTTTGCCATCTGGTCTTATAATTCGAAACTCCGTCATATATTCTCTTATCCCATGAATTGCATCTTTTATTGCCCCTTCAGTTAGTGTTCTATCTTCTGGGTGTAACGTACTACGCCATGCATCATAAGCCCCTCCAAAGTCTCTTTTCTGAATTCCATATAAGTGGTACATGCTTTCATCCCAAATCAGATCGTCCGTTTCAATATCCCAGTCCCATATCCCAATATTCCCTGCACTGACAGCTATTTGTAATCTGTTTTCGCTTTCCCTGAGGGATTCGGTCCTGACTAAAACTTGGTGACGCAATATTCTTATAATAATTATAAGCAGAAGGAGTACTCCAACTAATATGCAAATTCCAATAATAAGCCATCGTGGAATAACCTGTTCGGATGTTCCCGCGTTAATCCACTTATTCATGTTTTCATAATAGAAAGAGTTTTTATCGGTCTTCCATTGTTTTAATTTCCGATCGATCACAGTTAGCAGGTCCTTATTCTTACCTTCCGGCACTGCAAAATAAACCCCAATCGGCGAAAACACGATGGAGCTCATTTTGACATTATATTTCTGGGCATTTAGCATCGAAAAAATATTTGGTACTATTCCCGCTTCTACTTTTCTCTTTTCCACGGCGTCTAAAATTTGATCATCTGTTTCAAAAACCACATAGTCCAGCTTAATATCGAACTTGTTACTTAAATTCTTAAATTCATTGGAAAAAAAACCGTCTTGGGTTATTCCTATTTTTCGATTATTCAAATCCAGAAAACTTCGAATCGATGTATCATTCGTTACGACGGTTCCCCAATCCAAATACGCCGGTACCGTTGAATAATCATAAACCAGATCTCTTTCCTTTGTATATGCAATAGATACTTTAAGATCTACTTCACCATTTTTTAGTTTTTCTAATCCAATGTTCCATACATCCATTATATAGATTAGTTCCCAGTTTTCATTTTTCCCTATCTCGTCAAGCATATCGATAAACAGTCCCTGGGGCTTCCCGTCCTTTCCGATAAAACAGTCCGGATAGGATTCGTTGATGCTTACGCGGACAATCTTTGGCGCATCTGCGAATGTATGCGTTGTTTTTGACTTAGTCCGCTCTACAATAGATTCCTTTCGCCCCCTAAATTGCTGCTTTTCATTCATTGCAACAATGGATGTAGAAAAAAGAGAGATGCATACTATGAGAGATAACACAATCACTATACTTTTCTTCATTGCAAGCTCCTTTATTAAGTACCTTATACATAAAGCATGATAAATCCATTCGTTTCCAATAAAGCGAACTAGTGGCTTTTGATTCTCACGTTCAAATCAAGATTATAACCAACTGAATATTCAAATCACTTACTTACTCTACCGTTACACTCTTTGCTAAATTCCTTGGTTTATCTACGTCACAGCCTTTTTCTACAGCCATGAAATATGATAAAAGTTGAAGTGGAATTACCGTAACCACTGGAGCCAAAATATCCGATACTTCATTTATATAAATTATTTGGTCTGCAACTTCTTCAACGGCTTTGTTTCCTTCTTTCGCCAATGCAAAAACATATGCACCTCTGGCTTTAACTTCTTTAATATTTGATACCATTTTCTCAAAAAGAGCATCTTGTGTAAGAAGTGGAATAACTACAGTTCCTTTTTCAATTAGAGCAATAGTTCCATGTTTCAGCTCCCCTGCAGCGTATGCTTCACTATGGATATATGAAATCTCTTTTAACTTTAGACTTCCCTCTAATGCTACTGCATAATCAAGTCCTCTGCCTAAGAAGAACATATCTTTCAAGTGAGTATTCTTTGCTGCAAAACGCTGTATATCTTCTTTATAAGTCAATGTTTTTTCGATCATCTCCGGAAGCTTCATCATCTCTTCTTTGACCTTGAAAATCGATTCCTTAGTCATTGTGCCCTTTAACTGAGCCATATATAACGCTAAAATATAGAAAGCGATAATTTGAGTTGTATAAGCCTTTGTGGATGCTACTGCTATTTCAGGCCCCGCCCAAGTATAAAGAACATCGTCTGATTCTCTGGCTATTGAGCTACCCACAACATTTACTATTGATAAAATTCTACTACCTTTTCTTCTAGCTTCCTTCAGTGCTGCAAATGTATCGAGTGTTTCTCCCGATTGGGAAACAATTATAGTTAAAGTTTTTTCACTCAAAATCGGATCTCTGTACCTAAATTCTGAAGCAATATCAATTTCCACAGGAATTCTTGCTAGCTTCTCAATTACATATTTTCCAACCATTCCCGCATGATAAGCAGTTCCACAAGCCACAATAAATATTTTATCTATACCTTTTAAATATTCTGCCGTTAATTTAATGTCATCAAGTTTAATTTCTTCTGAGTCAAGTGTGATTCTTCCTGTCATTGTATCTTTTACAGCTTTAGGTTGCTCATGTATCTCTTTAATCATGAAATGCTCATATCCACCTTTTTCAGCTGCATCAACATCCCAATCAACGACAAATATATCTTTAAATACTTCTTTTCCCTGTGGTGAAAGAAATTTAATCCCATCTTTCTTAACTATTGCAATTTCGTTCTCTTCCAAGAAATAAATATTTCTAGTATGATTCAAAATCGCAGGAATATCAGAAGCGATAAAGTTTTCGCCCACACCAAGACCTACTATTAAAGGATTTTCTTTTCTTACACAAACCATTTTGTCAGGCTCGGTTTTGCTAATAACTGCAAAAGCATAAGATCCTCTTACTCTCTCTAGCACTTGTTGAACTGCTTCAACTAAGTCACCCTTATAGTAATAGTCAATGTAATGTGCTAGAACTTCTGTATCTGTGTCCGAGGTAAAATGATATCCCTTTTCAATTAGCATTGCTTTTATGTCCATATAGTTTTCGATAATTCCATTATGCACCAAAACAATATTATGACTTTCATTACTATGCGGATGGGAATTTCTGTCAGAAGGCTCGCCATGAGTCGCCCATCTAGTATGACCTATACCAAGGGTTCCAACCAATACTTCTTCCTTTAGCTTTTGTTCTAATACCGCTAATCTGCCTTTATATTTTCTTATATTTATTTGTTTACCATCAAAAATCGCAACTCCAGCAGAGTCATAACCCCTATACTCTAACTTACTGAGTCCTTCTAATAAAACATTCATTGCCTGTTTTTCACCAATATAACCAACTATTCCACACATATTTCTACCTCCATATAATTTAGTTTTTAAATGAATATGGGATAAGACAAAAAATTCCAAAGGCGATATATATACAACCTAAGGCTCATCAGAATTCCTTTGTTACCAGGATTACTCCTGGTTTTTAGAATTCCATCCGCTTTGAGCAAAACGCAGGGCATCCGCCGAAAACTTCGATAACCCTGTCCTCGTCAACCTCTGTTTAAGAGGTTCTGGCGCTGTATGTCTTAATTAAACTCCTTTCTTTTTTCCCTTTTCTATAATACTAATTTGCAATTAACCTAATATATTTGAAAAAATGCAAACTAATATAACATAACTAATTTTACTACACGAGTGTTTTTTAAGCAAGTTTAAGGGGACTGCGCAAAAAACAGCCCCCATTTAAATCAATTATAAAAAACTATATTACTTGCAAATTCTAAACCCCTAATCTATTCTGGATTAAGTCAGCTAAATCTCTGGCATATAAGTTTATTTCATCTTGATTCTCGCCTTCTAACATAACTCTAACCAGTGGCTCCGTACCTGATGGTCTGATGAGAACTCGCCCATTTCCATCCATTTTTTTCTCGATCGCAAAAATCGCATCTGCCACATCTTTATTATCCATGTATTTATTTTTCTTCTCATTTGCAACCTTTGCATTAATCAATACCTGTGGCAATTCTGTAACTATTGAAGCTAGTTTCGAGAGTGATTCCCCAGTGTCTTTAATTACTGTCAAAAGTTGAAGTGCGGTTAAAATCCCATCTCCCGTGGTGTTATGCTCTAAGAAAATTATATGTCCAGACTGTTCTCCTCCAACTACATACCCACCTTTTTGCATTTCCTCAAGAACATATCTGTCACCTACTTTGGCATGTATAAGATTAACTCCTTCTTTTCTCATAGCTATATCAAGCCCCATGTTGCTCATTACTGTTCCAACAATCGTATCTTTTTTAAGTGAGTTTTTTGATTTTAAGTATTTTGCAAAAATCGCGAGCATAAAATCTCCATGAACAATCTCGCCATTTTCATCCACCGCGATCAGTCTATCTGCATCTCCATCAAAGGCTAGCCCAACATGAGCTCCCAGCTCTTTGACCTTTTTTGCTAAACCTTCAGGATGGGTTGATCCACAATTCACATTAATATTTATTCCATTAGGTTTGTCATGAATCACATGCACTTCTGCACCAAGTTCTCTCAAAACTGCAGGTCCAGTTTCATAGGCTGCACCATTTGCACAATCGCATACAACCTTAATCCCAGATAAATCAATGCTCATAGTAGTTTTTAAGAAATCAATATATTCTCTTTGGGATTGACGGTCATCCGTTCTATGTCCAATTTCAGCACCTATTGGATACTTTAGGCCGTTTTCTTTTATCAGTCTTTCAATTTTGTCTTCTAATTCATCTGATAATTTGAAACCCTGCCCATCAAAAAACTTAATCCCATTATATTCAAAAGGATTATGAGACGCAGAAATCATTATTCCTGCATCAAGATTTAGATTTCTCGTGAGGTATGCCACAGCAGGTGTAGGAATCACACCTAAAACCACCGCTTCGGCTCCCATCGAACAAATACCTGCAACTAAAGCCGCTTCCAACATATCTCCCGAAACTCTAGTATCTTTTCCTACTGCAATTCTGGGTTTATGATGAGTCTCTTCTGTTAAAACATATGCGCCATAACGACCTAAATTATATGCCAAAATCGAATCTAATTCAATATTCGCTATACCTCTTACACCATCAGTTCCAAAAAGTCTTGCCATCTTCTTACCTCTTATATTCAACTTATATTTATGTAACATTCAAGTTATTCCAATGTTTTTAACATGCATTTTTTATATTTTCTATTTAGATTATTAATAATATTCTACTCTTCTCTGGCTGCACATCCGCAATCTTCTTCCCAATCTTTGTCTTCTGTGTTTACTTCTCCAATTTCCAACGGCTCAATAACAGTCATATTTTCAATGATTTTTTTTACATCCTCTTCGTCGTCTTCATTAACAAAAACATCCATCGGAGAAAAAAGACCCTTGCTTAATCCGTAGATTATACTGCCATCATCACCTTTTACATAGCATTGTATGCCTGCGTCTTCAAGTAATGATTTTATGACCATTATGTCCTCTTCGTTTATAGTGCTATAAACCTTAACAATACTCTCTTTTGACATCGTGCCACCTCCTATATGATTCATTATTATTCATTATGATTAATTTTACAACGTTGACTCTAATACTACAACCGCTAATATAATCCAATGATTACCCAATAATAATCCAATAATTTAATATTGATTTTACTTCCAGTTATTATTTTTAGATTTTTATCGTGCTATAATATAATATCAGAAATTTTAAAAACTAACTAGCTTTTTGGAAGGAAAGAACATATGAGCATATATGAGACTCTAATAATTATTTTTCAAATCATTAATCTCTTCTTCGCCTATTTATTGATATTTGTCGAACGCCGAAATACAGCAACTACATGGGCATGGTTATTATTTCTTTTTATTTTTCCAGGAATAGGTCTCCTTGCGTATCTTTTTGTTGGTCAAAACCTAAGTAAAACAAGGATGTTTAAAGTAAAACGAGCAAATGACTTTGATTTACTAACAAAATATCAAGAAGGCGATCATTTTTTTCATGAACAAGAAATTAACAAAACTCAAAATTATCTAATAAGCGGAGCAGGCGCACAATTAAGAGAAAACAATAATATCGAGATTTTTATAGATGGAAATGATAAGTTCAGGGCACTTATTGAAGACATAATTAATGCGAAAAGATTCATTCATTTGCAATACTTCATCATCAAGCCAGATGAACTAGGCCATAAAATGATTGATTTGTTAACAAAAAAAGCTTCTGAAGGAATCGAAGTAAAAATTCTATACGATGCCATGGGATCAAGACAACTTATGAAATCTTTTTTCAAAAACTTTATTGCTGCTGGCGGAAAAATCGCCGTTTTCTTCCCTTCATTCATTCCCCATGTTAATTTACGTTTAAACTATAGGAATCACCGAAAAATCGTAGTTGTTGACGGAAAGATTGGCTACATTGGCGGTTTTAACATTGGAGATGAATATCTTGGCAAGAATAAATTCTTTGGTTTTTGGAGGGATACACATATAAGAATTTCTGGCCCAGCAGTGATTGATATGGAAGAGCGTTTCCTTCTTGATTACACATATGCCTCAAATGAAGAGTTTGAAATAAAGGATGAATACTTTTTCCGTGAATATAAAATGAGTTACGAAGAAAAACCTGGTGATCATAATATTCCTATTCAAATTGTTTCATGTGGTCCCGATACTGAAGCCCAATACATTAAAAATGCTTTTTTATCTATGATTAATTCCGCTGAAAAATATATATATATTCAAACTCCTTATTTTGTTCCTGATGATAGTATTCTTGATTCTTTGCGAATTGCCGGGCAATCGGGCATAGATGTAAGAATCGTTTTTCCAAATAAGCCTGACCATCCCTTTGTATACTGGGCATCGTATTCATTTATGGGAGAACTTCTGCCTTTCGGCGTACGTTTCTATACTTACCAGAATGGCTTTATTCATAGCAAAATGGTCATTGTAGATGATACGATTTGTTCAATTGGAACTACAAATTTTGATATCAGAAGCTTTAAGCTTGATTTTGAAATAAACGCTTTCATTTATGACGAGGATTTTTGTAAAAAATGCAAAGATATCTTTTTAGACGACATAAAAGCCTCTAAAGAAATTCGTCTCAGCGACTATAAAAATAGATCGCTAAAGATTCGATTCAAAGAGGCATTTTCAAGACTTGTTTCACCTATATTGTGATTATAGTGAATGGAATTATACTTGGAAATGTGAACGATTATTATATTATTATTATTACATATTCTCCGGTGTTTCTATACAAACTAGTTTTAGTCCTATCTTTATGACTTCGCAGCTTGCTTTTACTAATTGGAGTCTAGCATTTTTTAGTTCCTCATCAGCGTTCATTATAGGGTGACTGTTATAGAATTTATTAAATGCCTTAGCAATTTCCGTTACATGGCGAGTTACCACAAACGGTTCGTAACGTTCCCCTGCTTCCTTAACTGAATCGCCAAAACTTCCAAGTAGCTTAACTAAATTAAACTCTTCTTCTGATGATAATTTGGACAAATCAGCAGTTTTTGGTTCATAACCAGCTTTCCTTAAAATACTTTTTCCTCTTACATAAGTGTATTGAACATAAGGTCCGGAATCACCTTCGAAATTAATAATGTCTTCCCACGAGAAAACAATATCTCTTTCTCTGTTATTCTTCAAGAAAGCATAAACGACTGCTCCAATTCCAACTTTTCTGGCTACATCTTCTTTATTTTCAAGGTTTGGGTTTTTTAAATTTATAACATCTGTAGTTCTAGATATTGCTTCGTTCAAAACATCTTCCAAGAATACTACATCACCTTTTCTTGTGCTAAGCTTCTTATCTGGAAATTTAACAAGTCCAAACGCCACATGCACACATCCATCAACCCAATCAAAGCCCATTTGTTTTAATACTGCAAATAATTGTTGAAAATGAAGGGACTGAGTATTTCCAACTACATATATATTCTTTTTAAAGTCATAGGTGCGCTTTCTATATAGCGCTGCAGCTAAATCACGCGTTACATAAATCGTTGTTCCGTCTGACTTAATTACTAGACATGGAGGCAGATTTTCTTCAGTAAGGTCAACTATTCTAGCACCATTACTATCAACCAAAATATTTTTTTCTTCTAACATGGAAACTATTTCACCCATTTTATCCGAGTAAAAACTTTCACCATTATAAGAATCAAATTCTATATTTAATTGTTTGTATATGCTTTCAAACTCTTTAATGCTTAGCTCTTTAAATCGTTTCCAAAGTGCATAAGCTTCTTGGTCGCCATCTTCAAGCTTTTTAAAGTTTGCTCGAGCTTCATCCTCTAACTCTGGATTCTTGTCTGCTTCATCATGAAATTTTACATAAATCCTTAAAAGCTCTGCTATCGGAGTTTCTTCAAGCGCCTTTTCATCAACCCATCTATTATAAGCAGAAATGAGCTTCCCAAACTGTGTTCCATAATCACCAACATGGTTCAAACGTGTAACGTTATATCCAAGATGATTATAGATTTTTTCGAGAGATCCGCCTATTATAGTGCTACACATATGTCCAATGTGAAAAGGTTTGGCAATATTCGGTGATGAAAATTCAACTAAAAGATTTTCGCCAGCTCCAATTTCGCTCTTCCCATAGCTTTCGCCTTTCTCAAGAACATCGTTAACCACATTTTTTATATACTCTATCTTATTTACGAAAAAATTAAGATAGCCTCCAGCTTGCTCTGTTTTTTCAACTATATTATCATTCCCAACTTTTAATGCTAACTCAGCAGCAATCATATTTGGTGCTTTTCTCATGGTCTTAGCTAATTGGAAACAAGGGAAAGCATAATCTCCCATACTTGATTGTGGTGGAATTTCAATAAGCGAAAGTACCTTCTCTAATTCCATATCGACTATTACGCTAATTTTTTTTGCGACCTCTATTTTAAAATCCATTTTGACATCCTTCCCAACGTATAAATATTCTTAAAGTTAACGTATAAATATTCTTAAAGATTGCGTAAATTATATATTAAATATGTATGTATGTCAAATCAAAATATTTACTCTCAACCCCGCTAACCATTGCATATCAATGCTCTCAGCCTATTGTCACACAGTTCCTTCCATTTGTTTTGCCCTTATATAACGCAGCATCAACTCTTTTTATGAGATCATCAAATTTTTCGTCAGAAAAAATTTCAGAAACGCCAAATGTCATTGTTACTTTAATTACATTCCCCTGATAATTTATTTCCATGCGATCTAGATCTTCTCTTAATCTTTCAGCCATCACAACCGCACCATCAAGTGAAGTGTTTGGAATCATAATCATAAATTCTTCTCCACCCCAACGGCTAACAACGTCCTGTTCTCTGGCATATTTTTGTAGCAATTCAGAAATGACTTTTAGAACATAATCTCCAACACTATGACCGTAAGTATCATTTATGTTTTTAAAGTGGTCAATATCTCCCATAATAAGCGAAATCAACTCACCATATCTTTTTTTTCTCTTAATTTCTTCTTCCATTCTTGAAATTATATGCCTTCTGTTATATAAACCCGTCAAAGCGTCTGTAATAGAAGTTAGTTTCAACTTCTCAAGTGTAACTTCTAGTTTCTGATTTATTACTTTTATCTCTTTATACGCTTTCATAAGATCTTGATTTTTTATGTCCAATTCTTCATTTATTTTTATTAATTCGATTTTTGATTTTTGATTTGATACAGCATTATATATCCTCATTTTAAGCACTTCACTAATAAAAGGTTTTGATATATAATCAGTTCCTCCTAGCATAAATCCTCGAACAATATCAGCTGTTTCACTCTTAGCCGTTATAAAAATAATTGGTATATCTTTATATCTATCGTCTTTTTTCAGAATTGTGCAAAATTCATATCCATCAATATCTGGCATCATAACGTCTAATAAAATGAGGTCAGGTATATCTACTTCTAAAGCACTCATTGCTTCCTTTGCATTAAGTGAAAGTATACTGTCTCCACCACTTTTTTGAATAATGAGAGACAACATTTTTAGATTTTCAGAATTATCATCAACGGCTAAAACAAGAAAATCTTTTTCAAACATTATTTTCACCTTCTCTCAAGTTCATAATAACCCAATCATTCATTTCCAAAATCAATCTTTTCATAGAAGAAATATCGACGCTTTCAACGGCATTTTTTAGCGAAACACTAATTTCATTCAATGACCTAGAATCATTTTCAGCAGATAGATCTTCGATAATATCAACTAACTTATAAACCTCAGAACTTTTTAAAGAAGACATTAATCGCTTAATTAGTCTACTCAGTTCCAATATCTGATTATTATCAGAGAATTTTTTTGTTGGCTTCTTTTTAGCTAGTTGATCATGATTTATTTCCTTTACTTTTATCTTGTCTTTGATTTCAGATTTAACTATCTGAATCCCATTTAATTCAACAGTAAATTTACTTCCTATGTCTTGCTTGCTTTCTACAAAAATTCTACCATTCATAATAGCTACTAATTTTTTACATATCGATAATCCGAGTCCCGTCCCACCATATTTTCTATTATTTTGACCAGATTGTTGCCTAAAAGACTCAAAAATTCTTTCCTTATCATCATCGTGAATACCAATTCCTGAATCTTCAACACTAATAATTAAATTGACTTTGTCTTTCTCGACGGATAATTCTTTAGACTTTTTTATAGATAATCGCACCCAACCCACATCTGTAAATTTAACAGCATTTCCCACCAGATTGAGCAAAACTTGTCGTAATCTAAGCTCATCAACAAGTAATTTAGAAGGGATATCTGGATCAACGAAAGAAATATATTCTAGCCCCTTCTCTTTTATGGTTCCACTAAAAATTGCATAGATTTCATTTACCAAAGATTTTAAATTAATTGCTTTAGGTACTAGTTCCATCATTCCAGCTTCAATTTTTGACAAATCAAGAATATCTTCAATTAATCTTAAAAGGCTCTTTCCAGCAATATTAATGGATTCCACATATTTAATTTGGTTTTTTTCCTTAATTACGTCAAGTAAAAGTTCACTAAATCCTAAAACAGCATTTAAAGGGGTTCTTATCTCGTGGCTCATATTTGCTATGAATTCACTTTTTGCAAGATTGGCAATTTCTGATTCTTCCCTTGCTTTTTCTGCCAAATCAATTGCTCTTTTTAATGTTTCCTCGTAATTGATTCTATCCGTAATTTCTTGCATTGAAAAAACAACCCACTCAACTTCTCCGTTGGAATTTATTTGAGGTGCTCCATTAATAGATAGCATTTTTTTTCTTCCATCAGGCCATACAATACCTTGAATAATGTCAAAAACAGGCCTTTTAGTAGCCATACAAATCGAAAACGGTTGTTCTTCATCGCTATAAGGTGATCCATCCCGTTTACAAGTCTTCCATTCAGGCGCATTGTACTTTCTAGATTCCGTCTCAATCGATTTTATACCTAAAACTTTTTCTGATTCTTCATTTGCGTAAATAATCTCCCCATGATTATCGACTATAGCAACCGCTAAGGGGATTATTTCCATAGTTCTTTGTTTTATATCTTTTTCTTTTGCGAGTTGGTCTCGTGATATCTCAGCTTCTTCTTTTGCTCTCTTTAACTCATTTTCATATTCAATATTGTTAGTGACGTCTCGTGCAGCTGCGATAATAATGTTCTTTTCTGGAAATCCGAATGAATTCCATTCAAGCCATTTATATTCTCCGTTAGCTGTAAGGTATCTATTCCGGAAACTAACTACACTCCTACCTTCATCAAGAGCTTTTGTCGTTTCAATAGTTGCTTCAATATCATCTTTATGAACAAACTCAACAAAAGGTTTACTCAGAAGTATTTCTTCACTGTACCCTAATACTGTCGTCCATGTTGGGCTGATTCTTTTAAAGTATCCATCAAATCCTGCTACACAAAGCATATCCAAAGTATTATTAAAAAACAAACTTAGCTCTTCATCTATAACAGATTCTTTTACAGTCATGAAGTACTCCTCCTAATTAAATTTTGAGTTTTTCTTTATTACATCTACATTTTCTCACAAACTTTGTGCTTAATCCAATGAAAAAATACAAATTCACAAACTATTTTCTAAATTCTATCTCCAAAAAAAAGCCCAATTTCTCTTTCAGCACTCTTGATTGAATCAGAACCATGAACAGTATTTTTTGTCATACTAATTCCGAATTTTTTTCTTACTTCATCATTTATATCTCTCAATATTTTAACCGCGTTATCTGCTTCGAGCTCAATTATAACTAACGGCCCTGAAGTAATATAGTTAATCAATTCATCGTAAAAATATTTCCCCTTATGTTCAAAATAGTGAGCTTCTGCTTTCTCTATTGAAATCTGATGCATTTCAATATCTATAATCTTCAGATTGCCTTTTTCATACATAGACAAAATGTCGCCTATAATATTTCTTTCAACGCCGTCAGGTTTAATAATCGCTAATGTCTTTTCCATATTCCACGTCCTTTTTTCAGTTTTTCTTGAATTTCACCGTTATGCACATTTATTACTACAAAGCATCTGAATTCGAGTCTAAATACAACTCAATTTTAAGTAAATTTAAAGCTAAAGCTATATTTAATCTAAAGACAAACATAATCTAAAGCTAAAAATGTATTTGATGAAAAATCATAAACTTCTTCACCTGCTTCATTAAGCGCAAATATTCTAAACTTATAATCATTCAAATTAGCTTCCAATGTCGCTAAATAGCTGCCTTTGCTCCAAGATAATTTTAAAATATGTGGCTCTGTTTTAATTATACTCAAATCCGAATCAAATCCGAATGCGGGAAAAGAATTTCTGAATCTCAGCAGAGAAAGTTGCTTAAGTACAACATCTCGACCAAGCTCAGTCCTGAGTTGTTCCGATGTTAAGTTTGTCCTGTTAATTTCCTTATGACCACCAGATCCTGCTTTTTCGACAGCCTCATGATTATTTTTTCCCGCAAAAAGATCCAAATACCAAACTTGAGGTTTCCCAGGCATAAAAATCTGAATCGCCCTAGCAAGTAGTAGTTTCTCATCATCTTCACCTAAAGCACTGTAATATGTAGCATTAACTTGATAATAAACACTTTTACTTCCATGTAAATCTTTTACATGTCCCCCTCGACTGACTACTGTCTTTATTAAGTTTTCTATCTGCTCGTCTGATATCAAGCCCTTCAAATCCAGTAAAGGAATTCCGTCGTGACAGCCAAGCATATTGACTGTTTTAATTTTCTTCTCTTGAATGTCATTTATCCATTTTATCAAATACCCATGAGTATGTCTTTCTAAAGCATCAATAACTAGGCCTGGCAAAAAGAAATCATAAGTCATATACCCTTCATTTGCTAGCTTTTCGTGGATTTTTTCTTCATATTTTGAATGAATTTCAGGTAGTAAAACTAGCCCATATTTATCAGCTAATGATTTTACTCTTTGCAACAAATCCCAAGTGCCAGGCTCATTGAGGAAATTTCTTTCACCAGGTTCTTTCGGAGCATAAGCAAAAGCATCAAGCCTTACGATTTCTGCTCCATAACGAGAAAGTTTTTTTAATGTATCCTCATAAAACTCCCATACCAATGGTGATTTTATGTTTAGATCCATTTGCCCCAAATATTTTCTGCTCGATTCAAGTATTTCGATAGTCTTTTCTCTATATCTATCAAAATTTCCGAACTCTATTTCAGACGGTTTTTTCCCATTTTCTATTGCTTTATTCACTATTTCAGCCAACTTTTCAGCTGAAGTATATTGAATGTCCATTCCCTTGATTAAATCCTGAGCATCTAAACTTTTGTATTTCACTTCCTGATAAAAAGTATTCCAATAAGGAACTTCCTTACCGTCTGGCATGCGAACATTCATGATAGGGAGTCCAGGTTTTCTGAAAAACATGTCTTTTATAAGTTCATCATCAGGCTGAATATAGCCTTCCTGAGTCATCTCACCATGTCCATCCCAAAATTTGTTCCAATTAATAAAAAAATCTTTATAAACCGAATTCTCGCCATTTTTCAAAATATCTTGAAATTGCTTTGATAGAACAGAAGAATGGTTTAATATGAAATCGAATTTGAGGTGAATATTCATGTTTTTCAATTCTACGAAATCGTTTTCGGTGGCAAATAAATTATTCAATTCATAATCAATTACTGAAAAACCCCTATCTAAATCCGTATTGAAAACGCTCGGTAATATATAAAATGATTCAAATACTTTTTCAAGTTCTGGTGATTTCAAAAATTCAACAATATTGCCTAATGTTCCGCTCATACTATCAGGGTAGGCGTTTAGCATTGGACCTGATTTTATAGCAAAATCTGCTTGTTCACTCATTTCATTTGTTTCCATAGAAAACCTCCATTTAAGACTATTTCCTAAATTATTTAGAAAACTTTACGCATTCAAGGCTTCATAATCTCGATATACTTGCTGTAAGATATAATCTCGTTATCTTTTGATATTATAAGTTTCGCCCTAGAAGCTTGAGAAATCAGCATTTCTTGTTCAATTCCAAGTACCAACGTAGTGAATGGGCTGTCAGTTCCGCCATCACGATTCCTGGATTTTCGATGTTCAAGTGTTTCCTCTGGAGTACTGTTTAAAAGTATTGGAATATCAACGCCTTGTAAATTAAAGCTATTTCCATGAGTCCATTCAATAACCATGACGTTTTTGTCAGTAAAATCAACAGAGTCATACCAAAGCTCTGTCTCTTCTCTTCCCATTCGTTTCAAGGAAATTTTAGAGCTACCATTTTTGAACTGAGAGATAATTTCACTAAGTTTATTGAAATCAATTTCTTTATCAGATCCTAAATAGTTCTTGAGTCCCTCAATTCCACTTTGTTCAAAGATACGGAATCTCTCAGCATCATTATACTTAGGTATGCGGTGCGGATAATTATCTCCCGACAATGTATAGCTACCTAAGTCAATTTTATTCAGATAATATGATAACAAAGACGCAATCTCTGATTTCCCAACTCCAGATCCACCACACACAGCCACAACTGCTCTCTGATAAGGATTTTCATTAAGTATTGGTATAAGAAGTTCAAGCAGCTTTGGAAAAATCACTTTTGCTTTTTCGATATGATTTTCTCCTATCATTACTTTGTCTCCGGGCATATCTCCTTTTGGGATACTATTCACATCTTGAATGTCTTCTGGAATCCATGGGATTTCGGATATAGATTTCATTTTTTCCCCCTGTAAATTTAATGGTAGTGTAAGCAGGATTCATCCTAAAGTGTTTTACGCATTACGACCACGCTGTCCTGCTCGATTATGGGTACAAATCCTAATTTCTCATACAGTCTTATTGGACCCTTGAAATCCATATCATACAGCTCTTTTCGTATATGCACATAGCCTTCAACCAACTCAAAGCCCTCTGCCTTAGCATCGGTAATTACTCTCTCTAAAAGAGCGGTTGACACACCCTTATTACGATATTCAGGGGCAATCGAAAAGCAGACAACCGACATTGTTTTACCTATAGTGGTTTCCCTTGCAAAGTCCGGAACAAACTGATAACGGTTTTTGACGTATTCAGTCATATCTCTGGCGTTGCACCAACCGATGACGGTATCATCAAAAAATGCCAGATAGCCTTGAATTTTACCCTCATCCAACATATTAACCGCATGACGACGAATCGTTCCTTTAACATCCCCACTAAACTCCCTCACCATTTGGTCTATTTCCTCAGAGGTCTGCATCGGGCTTGTGCAGTAGCAGGGGCCATTTGAGTCTGTGTCTGCAAACGCCCGATTGTCGAAGAAATCGAGATAGTTTTGGTAAAGATCTGGAGTTAATGGCTTAATAGTTAGCTTCATATGATTTTTACTCCCTTCAAAATGTCTTCTACTACCTAACTTGGTTTCTATACGCTGTCCAAAACGAGCTCAGATGATGGTAATTATACATATAACTTTCTCGCTTTCTCAGTCACCTCACGAATAAAAACTGTTTTTGCTTTGGTATAGCCATCCCTGTCATGCTCAAAGCCCTTGTGCAATTTGGCCTTAAGTGCGGCATATTCAGCAGCAGTTTCAGGATGTGCAATAAGATAATCACGGAAATACAACTCGTCAGGGTCGCCGAGGTAGCGGACATGAATATGATATACCTTTTCCGCAAAACCGTCAGGCAAATAACCTTTCAGAAATATCAAATGCGGCGGCGGAGTCGGAAGAGTTAGAGTCGATTCGTTCAAGTATATATATTCAGGCGATGATAGGGCGGTAATCAACTTGTTAATATCTGTATCCTCTTTAATTTCAAGCAAGACATCCACAGTCGGCTTTGCCAAAAGACCCGGCACTGATGTACTACCATAATGGCTTATTCGTGCAATGCTTTCCATGCCAATCAAATGTTCCAGATTCGCTTTTTCCTCAACATACCATTTCGGCCATTCTGGATTGTATTCGCTAAGAATAACAGGGTATATTTTGGAACGCCGTTCTTCTGCGGTTTCGTATTTACCCATTCTCTTTTCCTCGATTTCAAATTTTCATCTCATCGCACCGTTATTTATGTGGTAGATTTCATCTTGTTATATCATCAATTATACCATCGAGATTAGAGATTCTTAATTTTTTTGTTCATAATTCGAAAGTTGTTTTTTGAGTTGTTTAATAGTTTGTTACGTTTTGTATAGAAGTCTTTTTTAGTATTAAAATTTACTACAATTTTAAGCAACTTTCCAAAGCCAGCTCAAAAACCGATTCTCTTACATCAGTCTGATCTGTCCAAGAACGATGATCCCATTCCTTGCAGCTTAGGTCGTCTCCGCTATATAGGATCTGACCAAAAACTACATTCCTAAACTGAGCAACTGCACAAAACGCAGCGCATTCCATTTCCACAGTAACACATCCCTCAGAAGCCCGCAATTCGACCTTTTCTCTAGTTTCTCTATAAAAAGCATCTGTCGTCCAAGTTTTTGCCTCAAGATATTTTACACCATGGTAGTCTAGAACATCTTTTATTGTCTTTACAGCTTTTTTATTCACTTCTACTTCCCTAGAAGGCTCTAAATAGTGATATGAGGTTCCTTCATCTCTAACTGCGGCATTTGGAATAATGAGATGTCCAACCGCAATTCCCTTTTTAATTACACCAGCACCACCACAAGCAATGAATTTGCTGCAACCTAACGCTATTACTTCTTCAATCATTGCAGCAGAAGCAGGTGCACCCAGTAGAGAGTGGAATACCACCACCTTTTCTCCTTTGTATTCCATTTCATAGATCGGCAAAATCCCAGCATCTGCTTTAAGTTCAATAATAGTTTCTAATTTCCCTGCTTCCTTTAAACCCTCGATAACATCTTTAAAAAATGTGATTACACATCTTTCTGGAATGTCGCGAGCTTTTATTAACATATTTGGTTCAATCACCGCTTCCCTGTTATTGTCAAACTCAAGTATTGGATAATCTTTTCTTATACTCAAAATAATCTCTCCTTCTGATTTGTATTCTTCGCAATCTCACCTTTTTTTGATCAAAAATATAAAAAACCTGCAAAACCACACCATAAACTTACTTCCTATATGTTAGAATTTTAGGTCTAACATATGGGGGGCAGTTTATTATGTGACTCCGCAGGGTATTAATTCCACGTGTAAAGCTATTTAGCTTCTATGCAGCTCAAGCACTGTTGCCCTTATACATACTCACCTTTTGAAGTATTTTTACATATTTTTTCTGTTTTGTCAATACGGTTTGATTAGAAAAGTAAATTCAAAATCGAGAAAAAACTTTCATTTTTTATATACTTTTTTCTGTGGCTAGAAAAAACTTTTGACAAAGCAGATTCAATTTGCTACACTTTAGTTCAGATGGGAGTTGTTTAAAATGTTACAAAGAGCTGAATATTTAGAAAGTTTGATCGCTAATAAAGATAAAAAAATAATTAAGGTCATTACGGGTGTAAGACGTTGTGGAAAATCAACTTTATTTGAACTCTACATAACTTATTTGAAAACTATTGGTATAAATGATGACCAGATTATTTCAATTAATCTAGAAAGTGTTGAGTTTGAAGATTTACTAGATTACAAATCACTCTATAACTATATTAAAGCAAAATTGTGCAAAGACAAATACTCATATGTTTTTATAGATGAAGTTCAAAACTGTAAATATTTCGAGAAAGCAATAGACAGTTTATTTATTAAGGATCAAGTCGATGTATACATTACTGGTTCTAATGCCTATATGCTATCGGGCGAACTAGCCACCCTATTATCGGGACGATATATCGACATCAAAATGTTACCGTTTTCTTTCAAGGAATATTGTATTGCAGCAGGGTACGAGAATAAATCCAATGAAAATATGTTTAATGACTACTTAAAATTTGGTTCATTCCCTTATATCGCAACAAATGATAAGAACAGCAAGACTATTGATCCATATCTTGAAGGCATTTATAGTACTATATTGATCAAGGATGTTGCAAATCGTGAAGGAATCAGTGATGTTTCATTACTAGAAGGTATCGTTAAAACAATTTCAAGCAGTATTGGCAGTCCCATTTCCACAAAAAAAATATCCGATACGATTAATTCTAGCGGACGAAAAATATCAGTAAATACAGTAGATAATTATATTCGTACATTAACAGAAAGTTTTATTTTTTATAAAGTAGATAGATATGATATAAAAGGACGTCAACATTTGAAAACACTAGGAAAATACTATATTGTTGATACAGGAATTCGACATATGCTTCTATCCAATACATCCTCAGATACTGGTCATGTGATAGAAAACATCGTATATTTCGAGTTGCTTCGACGTGGTTATAAAGTTAATACAGGCAAATTGGGTCAAATGGAAGTCGATTTTGTGGCCACCGATAAGGACGGAATAAAGTATTATCAAGTAGCTGCATCGGTGCTTGATGAAAAAACACTAAAACGTGAATTAGCTCCTTTGGAAATAATATCAGACAATCACCCCAAGTTCCTACTAACACTTGATACTATAGGAAAAGGTTCGAATTATAACGGAATAAAGCAAATTAATCTGTTGGATTGGTTGTTAGCGTAGTAAATAATCAAACCAGGCTACCGTTTTGGTTTGCCGGGCAGATTTAGAATCATACCATTTTTAGTTTAAGTTTTCTTATTTCTTCAATACGTTTTTTAGCTTTATTCGCACCTTCTCTAATATTTATAATATATTCCTGCGGTCATAAGTGCTTTGTTTCTTCAAAATGCTTTTCTCTAATTTCATGAATTTCTCTCATTGCCTTAGATTCACCCATTTTCAATCCTCCTCTCCAACTATTTTTTCTTTACTAATTCTAATCCTAGATTTTAGTCAATTTCTGATTGGCATAAAATATTAACTTTTGGATATTTTGCTTAGTCCGCCACTATTCATGCATGGGTGTTGGCTCTTTGTTAAGGTATTATATAAATCATCACTTGCAAACAGCATATTCTTGATCAAAAATTAGAGCATCATCAAATTT
>CAYZED010000002.1:113613-130550 GCA_964477445.1 uncultured Clostridiaceae bacterium
CCACAGAAGAATTCTCTCATCTGCGAGTAGGATGGCAATGATGTTTGTCCCAATTATTGCCTTTCGCCTGAAACTGAGTAGCAGGAATTATTGCTGAATAAATGGTCATGACGGCAGATGTCACGATGCTTCATATAGGCGGTGTATTTGGAATACTGTGTATTCGGTTTTTGTACGTTATTCCATTTTTTTTCTTTTTTTCTCTAATATCATTAAACTTGTTTTTTATTTTTTCGAACATAGTCAATACAACCCTTTTACTGATTTTGCATGAAGATCTTCTTGATGTTTCGCATCATCGGGTCATTGAATATTTAGTAAGCAAATAACCATCAATAAGGATCTTCACATTGAGATTCAACGGGTTATCAAAATGCACTAAAACGCCATGCTATCCACCAATAATGGCATCCAGCGATTTCTTTATTAGAATATTAATTCAATAACCTTAATAAAATATCAGAATTTTCCTTTAGCAAGGCTTTGTCGACGGTTTTCACATGATTTAATCCATGCCTCAATTTCATTACATGCTTCATCGTTTAGGTTTTTTCGAATTCTATTATAAGCATTTTTAATCTCAATTAGTTGTATATTTATTGCATGCATGGTCTTTATTATGCCCGTGTTCTTATTTCTACGCGCTTGAGCTTCAGCTGCAATTAATTCTCTATGAGCATTAATCATACTAAGCTCAAGCGCATCAATCTGCACATCTTTAACATGGGCTTTTATCATCGTAAAAATTGAATATAAATCATCATCATTAAACATCATGCCCAACCTCTAAAGATTCCCAATTTCTTTAATAATATCACGCATTATTTTTGAAAACTCATCTCCTGATATCTTGTTGTCATTATGCTTATAAAATTGATTCATCATATCTTTAATAAAATTCATTTTTTCTACCATTTGATCCGTGTCAGTCTGCTTTTTCATGACATATGATTCAGCTTCTGCTAGCAGATATTTTCTGTCTTCTGCCATTTTTCGAATTATTGCATCTGTTTGCAATTTCATTTTACCCATTTGGACTATATCAGATGCCAAATCCAAGATTTTATCAAAATTATCAATTGAAGCATCTAAAATTCTGCCTTTACTCGTTTTTTCAAGCTCAAGTTCCCTTGCTTTTACTTCATTCATGCGCCTTCCACTTACAACCTCGTAATCACTCATATTAAACCTAACCTCTCTTTCGTCTCATTTACTCTTTTGAATAGTTCATTTAGCTTTTTCGAATCTTCTAAATCTGGATTGATTTCCATTTTTGTTTTCACATCATCAATCAATTCTGTAACCGTCTGTATATTAATTGACTTTAGATCTAAAAGATCTTTTTCCACAAGTGGCTTAACCTCACCTAGCCATTTATCTAATCCCTTCTTTACCGATTTCATTAGCTTTGATTTCCATCGAGCATATTCATAAACAACCATAAATACTTCAACGATTACAGCTGCAACTATGGCTAATGACTTGACAGAAGTTGCACCAAACTTTTTTAGAGCTTGCTTAAGTGCATTGTGTGTTTCTTTTTTAAATGTCTTGCCAAAGATATCTCCGACCACTTTTAAGTAATGGGATGCTGCATTTGCTACACCCGCACCACTACCACCAGCACCACCATACTTAGCAAAAAACTTCAACAATCCACTTTTCAAACCATTCTCCATCATGTTTCCAACTATATTTTTTGTTGCCTTGTCCAAGTGATGCTCATATCTAATTGAAACATCTTTCTGAAATTTTGCTATTGCGGTGTTCAGCATATCTAAAACTCTACGATCCAGATCATTGACTTCAATTTCTATATAATGATTAACTTCTTTAATTTCTTCTTTTGTGGCGAAAGGTAATGCATGTAAATTCACAAAAGTAATTGTCTCATCCATTTTCGATGCACCTTGGCAATCAATAGCATTAAGAATCCGATCTTCAATGCGCTCTCTTGCATCGCCTAGTCGTTTCATTGTACCTTCAATGATATTTGAAAAAGATGGAATAATCTCTTCATCAATTACCTTTTGATAACTATCAATAAGCTGTTGAAAATCTTTCTTCAAGACTAGTCTTTCTTCATTACTGATATTGATCATAACAAATCTACTATTGACATAATTTTCGCAAGCTCTAAACAAATCAAAAACATAATGCTCAAAAGCTTCATTCAGCAATTCTTTGTGGTTATCGCTATTTATTAATTTCTCAATATAACTCCATAGATCAGTTGCTTTCGGTAAGGAGTATCCGTAAGTTTCATCTTCTGGCCACTCAGGGCCAAGAAATACCGGCACTTCACAATGCAATAAGTCCTTTGCGTATCCAGTGATTTCCTTGATTCTCAGGCTTTCCATTTGCACATTTAATGGACATCGATTAACTACTAGTACAATTTTCGCATCATCCCTAATCAATTCCTTCAAGAAACTAAGAAATGCATAATCATTTTCTTGAACTCCAATTTTATAAGCAACCGTATAAACTACAACATCACTATTCGGAATAAATTCCTTAAGCACTATGTCATGTTCACTGATTAACGATCCATAGCCAGGAGTATCAAATAGTTTTAAGTTGTCAAAGTGAAAATCATTTTCAGCTTTCACTCTAGTTTCTATTCTTAACCGCTCTAATTGATCGTCAGGCTTTTTCGCCAGTGTGTCAAAAATCTTTTCATCAATCACTTCCATTGTGGCATCTTTATTGATAGCATAATATGAAGTATCTTTATCTGTTAATACCACTTCAGTAATAGTTCCCGTGGTTGGCGTCGCACTTACAGGTAGCGTAGGCATCCCTATTAGTCCATTGATCAATGATGACTTTCCACTACTAGTCTCTCCTAAAAACATTACATAAGTATCAGGTTTACTGATGCGAGCTCTCAAGAATTTTGAAAGTGTTTTTAACTCTTTATTATCAATCTCATCAATTAGGCTATCAACTATTTCATAGCGTTCCATCAACTTCATAATTGTTCACCTTCAGCCTTTTTCATTAATTCCAAGTCAAATTTCAATACTTTCAATCGTTCATTTGAGTCTGCAACATTATATGCGCTTTGAATTTTTTTACAATTTTCTTCCTTCAAATAACTAAAGTATTCCTTTCTGTTATTCAAGTATTTATCAATTACATTAGTAATATCAGCTTCTACCGACTTATAGTTGTCAAGAATGACTGCTCTAATTGAATTATAAAATGACTCAATATAAGGTTCTATTTCACTTTTCGTTGATCTACCTCGTGCTTTCACAATTTCTTTTTTTGTTGTGCCACCTAAGAAACTACAGATTACACTGACACCAAACATGGCCAAGAAACCAACCAAAGCTCCCACAGGTCCAGCAATAGCACCACCTACTACTGTCCCTAGCCATACACCACCGCCAGCACCTACCAATTTAATTCCAATATCTAGTCCCTTTTCAAATTTGAAAGCCTCACCATTATTGAATATCATTGATTCATAATTTGTTGCACTTTCACTTGAAATCAGAAGATTTATTTCATCAAGTTTATTCCTGATTTCTGTCATTACCTCGTCCATCTTATCAAAGGTTTGTTCAATGGTATCATTAACACACTCATCCTGAATATCTATAAACGCTTGTGTCAATTGATCGCCATCTACAACCCCACCGTCTATCACCCGATATATTCCAACCCTCAGATTTTCCATTTGCTCTCTTGCAATTTTCATGCTGAAAGTTTTAATCTCTCGATTTGTTTTCTTTAATAATGAACGTAATTCATCCACTTCAGACTCAATTTTTTCGGTACTTTGCTTAAATTCAGTTTCGTTTTTATTGAGCGAACTTTGTAATTCATCAATAGACATCTGGTTCTCTTCAATTAATTTATTAATTTTATCTTTTATCTCATTTTCGAACTCTTCAATATGCTGCTTTGCGTATGCTAATAGTATTTCTTTTCGATCGTTAGTATATTTTTGTAGATAATTCAATAAATCTTTTAGATTTGATTTCTCATACATATCTTTCTGTTCGTGAATAATACCATATGCAGCATCATAAGCATTCACTGCGACAATTGAATCCGCCTCTGCAATATTGATTTGCTGGGCAATATCAGTCAGTACCTTTTGATTAAAATCGATGGATTCCAATACTTCACGCTTTGATTCTCCAAATATGTTCTGAACAAATAGCACCTTTGAAAATGTCTTCCATACACTTTTTATAAATACTTCTTCTATCCTACGAATAGTTGGCACAGTAGGAATAATCATGATTGCAAAACAGAGATTCTTTATATATCTCATAGTTGTTTCTTGATTGTTTTTAGTCAAACTTCCTATACCAGGCAAATCAACCAAAACAATTCCAGTCTCTAGCATTTTATGATCTTTAAATACTACAATGTGGGATACTCCCAAATGATTCCCCGAATTATAATTATTATCAACATAATGCTTTAAATCATCTTGTCTTTTTAACAATTCAAATGGCTTATCCCCGAAGTGAACTTCAATTCTTGCTTCAGCTCTAAATCGAATCTCTACTGGTACACAAGTCGTTTCATCAGCTTCGTTTGGCAAAACATTTTCGCCAATAATTGCATTTAACAGAGTACTCTTCCCCATTCCTTGCATTCCGATTACTGGAACTATTAATTCTGGTGACTCCGATAAATCAATAAATTTTCGGCTTAAATCGCCATATAGTGCATCCCCTGAATATTTATTAAGAATATCTTTAACTTCGCTAGATAACATCAAATATTCCCTCTTTTCTTTTTATAAAACCAGCGCTTAAAAAACGGTTCTTTTAGGTATGCTACTTCGTTTTTCAATTCAACTATGTTAGTGACAATCACATTTAATTGATCTTGAGTAAGTCGAATTGAATCATTCATAATTTTACCATCAATTTTGATTAAGTCTAATATCTCCAACAATCCGGTATTGTAAGTCTGATTTAGAGAAACACTATATGCCATTTCCTTGAGTTCTTCTCCATGTGATTTCATCTCAATATTTATTTTTTCATTTGCATTCTTTATGCTTTTGGAAAGTGATGAGATCTCTTCAACATTCCGAGAAAAACTTTTCTCCAACATAGATTCCTGTTGCTTCAGAACCATATCAATCGCATTAGTTGTGGTCTTACAAGAAGAATCTATCATAGTTTGAAATTCTATTGTGTTTTCATGTAAGGAACCTACTATAGACGCTATAATACTTTGGTCCTTTTGACATATAAGCAAATTATTATTAACTATTGATACGGACTCTTTCAACTCTTTACTTAACTTCTTCAACTGATCCAACTCGTCTGCATTGTTGGTGATCTCATCATTAATGGTCTCAATCGATTCATGAACACTCAAGACTCGTTGTCCAATGTCGATGATCTTATTTTCTATTACAGTTGATAATTCTCGCTGTATTGATTCCATAACTTTTCTCGTTGTTTCATCTGCATGCATAAATACTCTTTGACTCATTCCAAAATTCTCCTTTATTGTTTTCTAATAATTTCGCCAATAGTGTCGGATACTTGCGGTGACAAAAACATAGAAAATTGAGTTTGAATTGCCCATAATGTTTCTGTTTCTTCTGTAATAGTCCGACATGGATGAAACTGGTTATCAACAAAAACCATGTTATAAATTGGATTTTCATGATTTATCATAAAACCAACTTCATTTTCAAAGCTAAACTCTTTTGTTAATAATTTCATTTCCCTCAGACCTTCAGCGACTACATTACCGTTAATTAATTCATTAAAATCTTGTACAACGAAAATCAACAAGTCTTCTTTATTTGTTTGTTTAAGCAAATCACTTTTATGTAGCTGATTTTTTGCTGATCCTGTTTGTATTGCATTAAACATAATAAATATATTTCGCTTCGATTCAGTATTGGGTAACTTGATTTTACTAGATTCCGTGTTAACTATTAACTTACACGGTGTATCATTAGCCTTGAAGAATCTATCGTAAAATTCACTACTCGTATTTTGATCCCACGACACAATTATGTGATGCGACACGTCCCTGGCAGATTGACCTAGCAAGCTATCCAACGTAGTTTTATTTACCAAATTAATCAACATTTTAGCCAGCTTGTGAATTTGGAATACTGTGTTTGAAATTTCAATTTCATTTTTTGTTTCAGGTAATTCATTTGTACGTGGAGGTTCTGAATCTAAGTTATTATTGATACTGTTAACTAAATCCAAATTTTGCAATACAGATTTCAAATCATTTACAATAGCTGAAACCACTTTCAAATTCATGTGCTGATTTAGCTTCTCGTTATAACTTTCTCGTTCTAAAATGATTGCAGCTTCTATATTTTTCAACGTGCCGTTTGTACTATCGTTCCATTTTTTAATTGTTTTTCCGTATTGCTCATATGCTCGCTCAATGTATTTTCTAAGAGACCTTTCCGTTTCCTCTTCGTCTATAACAGAATAAGCTTCTTCTCGATATTCATATCCCCAGTCTTGCTTAAAAATATCGCCAAAAAATCTAGCAACGCCACTTCCAAAACTTTTTCTTTCTACACGGACTGATCTAGTTTTTTGCTTCATTTTAACAGTTGCATTGGGTAAACCATTGAAACTTATAGCATCTCGCCTAGCGATATTTAAAGAATCAATTACTTTGTAAATGCTTTGATTGAAAGACAAAATTTCTTCACTTAAATTTTTCTCGATGGTACTGATTTTATCTCTAACCTTATCTACAAAGGTCTCATCAATTGAATTAGCTTGTTTCATATAATTAAGTATTTTATGACCATTCAACAGATCCAATTGATTTTGAATTTTCATGAAAGTTTTCTCATACGCTCGCATTATTTCTTCTTCTACATTGTCAAAAATAAACCGCTGTACTAATTGATTCTTATTATTTGTGAGTAAAACTTCCTCTTGTTCAATTAAGCGCCAAACCTTATCTCCTATTGTCCTAAATCGCTGATTCTGTATTCTAGGCTTTTGTGTGTTTACAATCCACTTGACAGCATCGATAAACTGGTTATACTGTCGATTATCATACTTCTGCTTATTACATCGACCTTTCATTGATTCCACAGCTGACATCTGTATAATTTGGCAAATACGCTTATCATTAATCTCCGATTCATCTATAATTCGTTGAACTCTTTTCCTATGGTCTTCTGCCACATCTTCAATAGTTTTCAATCCATCTAAGCTAGGTCGAAGGGCATCATACATATTCTGAACTATAATGATAGGGCAATTGAATTTAGCGATTACATTCAGTAAAGATTTCATTTTATAATCACTATTTGTTTTAAATGTTGTTACAAAGATGCATACATCTATCGTCGGAATCAGTGTTTCTAAAGTCAACTTTTCATGTGTTTCCAATTTGTACGCATCCAGACCTGGGCTATCTATAAGAAGTATTTCTTCTCCAAAACCAAAAGAAGGCGTAGATAATTCCACTTGCTTTACGTTTTCTTTATTGTTAATATTATAAGCTTCATCCGTATAAAGTTTTACGATATCTGGTGTTAGTTTTTTTTCTGAATACTCTTTTATATTTCCATCTTGAAAATAAATAGTCATTTTTGAAACAGAACCATAAGAACAGCTTACAAGTTGACTAGATGATGGCCTTACTGCTTCGGACAACAATTTATTTCCTAGTATGGCGTTAATTAATGTTGATTTTCCGCTACTTGTAACGCCAATAACTCCCACTCTAATCTTATCTTTCCCCCAATGATGCTTTCGCGAATTCAACCACTCAATATCAGAATTGTATCGCTCGTTTTGTCTTAATAATAGTATGTTGAGTTCATCAATTAATTGTATTTCGTTCACTGCATCCTCCATTGAAGGCAAATCTAATATTTTAAGATTTCCCATTTCTAAAATCAAACTTTGGCTTGCCAAGGCCAGTGACTTCAGTTGCTTTAACTTCAACCGCCTTTGGCTTTTCCTTTATTGGGATCACGGCCTTCTGTTTCCCCCGAAAGTCAAAAGTATGCGCGAATTCGCTTTTTTCTATCTTTTGCTCGACTTCATTTTTAACGACTTTTTGATCAGCCACCATCAATGGTTCTGCTGCTATTTCTGCTATTTCTTCTTTTTCTTCAACCTCTGTATTATCGGCGCATATTGGGACATCTACCGCTTCGTCTTCGCTATACTCTAATGTGTCTTTATGAACATCAAGCATACGGGTCAACTGATCCATCGAATCCTTTGTTGGCATAGAAACAACCACTTTGAGGATTTCGTTATAATCAAGCTGTTCAACAACTTCATTCCTGTAAGCGCTCGCCTTAATCTTCACAACATTTAACAGCTCATCATTTACTTTCTTATCCGATTCTACGTCTTCAAATGATGGATGTATCCCATGCTTCATCAAAGAGTTCATTACATTCTTCATCGTCTGCTCAGGATAGCGATAGTACTCACTTCCCCTGATCCTTATAAAACGCCATCCCAAGCGCTCCAGTATTGCTTGCCTCGCAAGATCGTTATTCAAATTGTCGCTGGTATGGAACCGTTCACCATCACATTCCAGAGCTACTTTTTTATCGCCATATTGGATGACCATGTCAATCCTAAAAGCGCCAACTTTGAACTGCGGAATAACCTTATATCGTTCAGCCAATAGAAGCTTCATTACTTCCATTTCAAAAGGTGATTCGCTCATTGACAGCAGGTTGTCCTGATCACGATTAGGGTTTATCGCATATTTAATCAATTTTAATCTTAGATCATCCGATTTTAGATCAATATCCGGATTCAATGAATGAACTACCCACAATTGATTCCTTGCACGGCTCACGGCAACATTGTAGCGCTTTCTGTATTTATCGTTGTTTCCATCTTCGCTTAGCAGTCGGAGTGGCCCGCCATTTTCATTTGGGCTATCAACTAAGCTTAGGATTATGATATCCCTTTCATCCCCTTGAAATTGAGGTGGTGTCCCGCATTGTATGCGTCTCTCCTCATACACGATTGGGTCAATAACTGCCTGAAGTTTTTTCTCGATTGCAGCACTTTGCTCATTGCCCAGCATCGAAATCACACCAATGGTTTGTCCCTTATATTCATCCATTTCTAAAAATGCTTGAATCAGAGATAATATATGATCCGCTTCAACTTCATTCACTTTCTTATTATTCCTTGATGCTCCGGCTACTCTGTATTCGACTACTGGTGGATATATTGAAGTGCTTGAAGAATCCCTTAACGGCTTTATTCTGCCATTATAAGACAAATCATTGCTAAACCCGATGATTTCTGGCAAGCACCTAAAATGCTCAGTCAGCATAAGTGGCTTAAATCCTGATGATTTTGCCATATCATATAGAGATGTCAATCCGTTAAATAAATGGTTGTTTGGGATGCGTTCTAAATGTTGAGCTACCAAAGCATTTACTTCATCCGATTTAACACCAAAAGAATCTGGGCTAACCTGCTCATCATCGCCTACTATAATAACCTTTTTAGCCAAGTATAATGCTGCAAGAGATAAAATATTCGCTTGGCTGGCCTCATCGATTATGATGACGTCAAATTTGTTGTTCCGCGGATCGAAGGCCTCCACAACTCTATTTAGTGGCATAATCCATATCGGTATTGCCATTTGACAAAGTGGCAGAAGTTCTCTAGCTTTCGCTTTCAGCATCGGTGCATTCTTTCCGGTTCCTTTGCCTATCTGTTTAACGGTATTTCTCCATCCTTGCAAGGCTTGATTTTGCTTGTCAGTCTGGTTCTTTATCTTTTCATACCACGCTTTTTCAAATGCGAGTGTCCTCGCATTTTTCAGTAACATTACGTTGATTTGCTCAATATCAGCTTGGATTTTGGCAGGGTCAAGACCATCCAATCTTTCGATTTGATTCCTCAGTTGAAAATGCTTCCAAGCCCCATCTAAATGTTCCGGCATTGCGTTTTGTGAATGGATACCTTCTCGAAGTTCTATTTGCTTTGCAAGGGTTGGCGCTATTACTCTAATTCGAGACAAAAGATGCATTCTCTTTTCCGCTATTTCATTTTTTTCGATTAACGAATTTAATGCCTTCAAATGGCCACTATATGCGTTTTCATCAAGTTCATGAACCGCAGTATAGAGAGCTTCGATATAAGAATTTGAATCAACGTAACCGCTAAGAAGCGCCTTATAATCTTGAATTTTCATATTTAAATCTTTCAAATCTTCATCATCTATTTTTGCCTGCAGCAAAGCTCGTGCCGACACTAAATAACTAAATGCAGCATCAAGATTGTCTATAGATGAAATGCGTGGAAGCCTCTTTTCCCTGACCCATTGAATACATTCTTCAACGCTTTTGAGAAGAGCTTCACAATCATTCCGATACCAGCTCAAAGCTGATACAATCTGATCTTTATACATTCGAATTTTATTTTCAAAATCGTCAAATACCGGTTTATCGATATAAGTGATATCTGAAAGTAGTTTTCCAATTAATTTGATGAGATCTTGCTTTTCAATTTCATAGGAAATAAGCTCATATGCTTTTATGAACTCATCTTTTGATTCAATTAATTTCCCATTTATTTTTATGGCGTCTCTTGTCCGCTTCCATTCACCCTTGGCTAATAACCCAATTGGTTTCTCTTTCCCTGAGTCCATTATGTTTTCAAGGGTTTCAAGCGCTGATTTACTAATAGTCGACTCTTCTATAGAAAAATCGTTATTCAATTTCAGTTTTCTATAAGACTCATATTTTGTCTGTATTATTCCTGTCTTTTCAAGCACATCATCCCAAAGCCTCGGATATGTTGGATCAAATATCGTTTGATTGATGATGGCTTTTTCCAAAGGTTCAAATCCACTAATCGTTGAAATCCTTTTGTTCAATTCATTCAGAAGATGATTGACTGTCGATATATCAGCCTTAAATATTGCTTCTTCAAGAACTGTATTACCTGAAAGAATTCCCTTCAAGTCATTGATAAGATCCACTTGGGCTGCAAAGTCCGCACTGCTTATTATTTGATCACTGGATGGATATGCCTTCCTTAGAAGGATTTCTTCTTCGCCACTTAGTCTGTCATTTGAAGAATATAAAAAGACTAATTCTTCGTGCGTTAGTGGAAAGCCGACCTCATCATCATTACTTTTCCCACCGATGTAATCAAACACGTCATTACCGCAATTTAAAAACTTAGCAGCTTCAATTGGCGCTATTGTATGATTGTCAAAAATCAAGTCCTTATATTCCATGGATCTTGCTCTTACAAGCTCTTCAATCAATCGCTTCGACTGATTAATCATTTCTTTTCTTTCTTCTTCAAGACGTTCAATTTTTCGCAATGAACTATGCAAATCCATCGATGAGCTTTTGGAAGCAATTTCATTGATTGCTTCGTCCATCTCTTTCTTTTGTGAAGTAGAGCTCAATATGCTAATGCATAGGTTCTGAAGATTTAGTTCCGGATCTTGTGGATCTCGATAAACCTTCTCTTTGAGCACAGTCAAAGCTTTTTCTGTATGGCTCGTAACTAGAACGCTATTACCCTGACTTAACAAATGTCCAATTAGATTCGCAATGGTATGTGTCTTCCCTGTACCAGGAGGCCCCTGTACCAACACAGCTCCATATCGTTCCAAATACTTAATAATACGAAGCTGCTCATTGTTTGCAGGCAAAGTTAATAAAACTTCTTCATCGATGCCACTGTGATTCCAGCTTTTTTCAACAATCTCTTCTTGCGGTCTTTCTGCGTATATACCTGACATGATTTCGAAAAATTCGGGAAGCTTAATCTCCAAATTCGTTTGCACATCTTCAATCACGCCCTCTATAAAGCTCGAAAAGCCTAGAGTCCGTTTTCTTAGGAAAAGCATTGGTGCTGAGTATATTGTTGCCATTTCATTGATTGGTTTGCGCTGTTCAACGAAAGTGCCTTTGATGTCCACAACATTGATGATGCGTTTAAACAGTGCAGATGTATTCTCAAATAAAGAGATATCATAGTCTCCATCATCGATTTCCATAATAATGTCTGACAACATTTTCTGGTTGATGGAAGGAATGACTCTAAGCATGGGCGTATATATCTCTGATTTTTTCTCTTCACAATATACTTTAAAAGATGGTACATGGGCATCAAAATGTAAGAACACCTTTTGAAGAAGCACCGGATGGTCTATGACCCTTTCCGATGTATACCATCTTATATTTCCATCGCCTAGAATTAACTCAACGCTCTCAGATTCCAGCTTCATTTCAGAATACAATTGATACAGCTTGTTATATAAATCAAGCCCTTTCGCCTTAGGAACCTCAATATCTCGCCAGCTGTTTCGTGCTGAAAGCCAAAGTTCATATGTATTCACACGCGCTTGATCATCTGTAAAAAGTTCATCGTTGTAGACCAAATCACCATCATCATCCAGTGATGCCCTCGACAATTTATCAGTGACTTCAACCTTATCTACGCTAAGCTTCATCCAATCGTTCTTGATCCATTCAATCAACGATTCCAGTGGATTTGGGCATGGCAAAAGAGTTGGCCGTTTAATCTCCAAATAATCCATCTCTCCTACTTCATGACCAAGAAATACACTTCGTATTTCGTCAATTACTGGAATATCTGAAATGTTTAAACTCCATTTCTGATTATCAATCTCTGTAATAACAGGGTTCGATAGTTCATTAAACTCTTTTAAGAAATTAAAGATATTGATTATCTCTGCCATACCCATCACCCGCTTTATATTTCTATTGCATTCAATACTTCCCTGAGATTTCTAACTTCTTCGTCTGACAGCGTAGCACCTTTGCCCATTTTTTTCTCTTCGTGGTGCCAATCTCTTAGATCAAATTTTGCAGGCCTATCATTCCAGCTCACTTTATTGAGTTCTTTCGTCCAACCCTTGCCATTTTCGGATAATACCGCAATTCGCTCTGTAATTTCATATTTGAATTCTGCCATGATTGCATTTCTCCCCTTTGCTTTTAATCAACTATTAAGTACGTTGCTGCCAGCAAAGCTGGCAGCTTAACACGCACTACTTCATCACTTCGTTCATCAAGGTCTCATAACTATCGACAACATCATATTTCACATTTTCCGTGCTAATTGCTTTAAAATGCTCTCTAGCACAATGGATTTTTGCGTCTTCAATCAACCTTAGTTGCATGGAAGACATAGAACCCTTAGTTTCTGCTACAAAGTAAATATGCTTCACTTTCCCATCATTAAAGGCAATCGCCCAGTCAGGATTATATTTGCCTACCGGTGTAGTGATGTAAAAACCACTTGGCAGCTTCACATAGACTGCAACTTCTTCGCAGGTATCCAAGTTTTCAGCAAAATTCCTCTCATTGGTAGAATCATATAGGATATGATCATACAAATGGCGCTTCGTAGCCATGGCATTAACGCCCAAACGCCCCTTCATGGTCGGTTCTGTAAATATTGTTGTGTCATAAGCTGCTTCAATCTTATTGTAGGTAATGTGTTGAATAATCACCGTTGCCTTCTGCTCATTAACGATATTTGATGCTTTGATAATGAACTCTTCTGGATTGTCTTTAAACTGATCAAATACGGCCTTCTCGATGCCCTGAAGAATTCGCACAGCAGCCGCACGTGTTAGACCTGTTTCAGCGACAACTTTTCCAACAAGGTCATACTTCACATTACTGTTTGAGGATACCTGAGCAGTTCTATATTCTCCGGATTCTTTGACAAAAGCTACACCACTGAGAAGTTCTTCTTTCGATTTGATATCCTTCATTTCTCCATACTGTACCTTGAAGAATATCTTTGATACCCTTAAATCCTTGTTAAGTGCTGTAATTGATTTTTCTATCAGCTCATCTGTATCAAAATTCACTACATAGGCAGACTTTTTGTTGATTTGTGCCCACAACTTCTTAAATGCTTCCATTTCCAGTTTCTTTTTGTCCAGCCTTAATTCTATATTTTTATCACGGGCATTATCCGGCAGCATGGTTCGGCTATCGTAGATAGAATCAATAATCGTCAAGATAGAATCTGCGCAGTCTTGTACCTCTTCTGCTAATTCAATATTGCCGTTTTTCTTGTCTTCGTAATATTTGTCAGTTAAAATACCCTTCTTAATATAGCCATTTGCAATTAATCCTTCGTGAATTGTCTGTGCAAGCTCATGATCAACAACCTGCTCTGCACCAGCCTGATCTTTGATTACTTTGTTCTTAAACAGATCCACAGTGACCATCAATGGTCTATCAGCCACCGCTTCAGCTAATTCTGACTGCAACGCTTTTGCAAAACTATCATAACTCTCGTTGGCAATAACCGTCAGTACATTGATATGATGGACATCCTCTCCTAAAAGATTCGCATCCATTCGCTCTCCACTTTGGTTAACAGATAAACGCAATCCACGCCCTACTTCCTGACGTTTTCTCACTTCTGAACTACTTTGTTTCAGTGTGCAAATCTGGAAGACATTCGGATTATCCCATCCTTCACGCAAAGCGGAATGGGAGAAGATAAAACGCACAGGTTCTTTTCGGTCAAGCAGGCGTTCTTTATCCTTCATTATCAGGTCATAAGCATCACTGTCAGAAGATTCCGTTGTGCCGCGTTCCAGTTTGCTGTCTACATAAAACTCTTTACCGGTTTTCTTGTTTTTATCGATAGAAAAATAGCCCTGATGGGTTTCGGTGGCAGAAATAGAGTTGAGATATTTCACATACTCCTCATCCCCAATTTCACCTTGCAATGAACTGGTGATATCTTGATATTCTTCCTCGAATACCTCACCATAGATGCCATTAATCGGACTACCAGAAGCATCATACTGCTTGTATTTTGCAACCTCATCAATAAAGAACAATGAGAGCACTTTTATACCCTTATAAAAAAGTTGTCGTTCTCTTTCAATATGCGAGAGGATTGTTTCCCGGATTTGGATGCGACGAAGTTGTTCTTCACTGACAGCGCCTATGACATCACCCGCATATATTTTTATCCCATTGATGAACGTGACAGAATTATCACGTCCATCAATGCTTTTAACCGTATAGCCGTTTTTGTATTCCTCTAGCTCGCCTGAATTTTCAAACAGTTTATAGCCTTCTGTAATTCTACGTGTGACCTTACGAACTCCACTTGCACCTTTAATATCAAACTCCAAGGAAGCTGTAGGAGCTTTATCTCCGGAGAGATGTAGGCATGCTAAATAAAGATAACTTTCTGTAGCCGTGCTCCCAGTAACGGAAATGCCTTTAACTGCGATCTTCTTAACTAATTTTTTGTTATATGCTTCCATAGCGTCCAGACGATACACCATGTTATAAATGTTGTCCTTTTTATGGGTGGCAGAATACCGCAATGTAATAAATGGATTGAATTCAATCAGACGTTCTTTGGTCTGCTTACCTTCAACGGATTGTGGCTCATCTATAATCAGGATCGGGTTCGTTTTGGCAATGATATCGATAGGACGTCTGCTTCGGAACTCGTCCAGCTTCATATAGATTCGTCGTGCGTCCTTGCCCTTTGCATTAAAAGCCTGCGAATTGATAATCATGACATTAATGGAGCTATCACTTGCGAACCGGTCTATTTCAGTAAGTTGGGCTGAGTTGTAAATGAAAAACCGAATTTTCTTGCCATAGTCCTCCGCAAAATGATCCTGAGTAATCTGAAAAGACTTATATACACCTTCTCTGATTGCAACGCTCGGTACAATAACGATAAACTTGCTCCACCCAAAACGCTTGTTCATCTCATACATGGTTTTGATATAGGTGTATGTCTTTCCAACACCCGTTTCCATCTCAATTGTTAGATTGTATTTTCCTTCTAATTTTTTAGAAGGTTCTATCTGATGACTGCGCTGAACCTTGTGTAGGTTTTCCAGAATAATCTGGTCGTTCAGTTCAGTAACCAATTTGTGATTTCCCCAGCCTGTAAAATCATGCTCAAAAGCAAGCCTCATTTGTACGTCAGCATCAATACCTTTATCCATCATATAGGTAGGTGTCAGAAACGGTTGTCCTGCAAAAATATCACAAGTCGCTTTTGCTGCATCGGCTTGGAACTTCTGATGTTTGAATTGTAACTTCATCGCTCGTTCCTCCTATAATACCTTTACGCTGGTATTTGGTGCCATCAGCTTAAAGATTTCTTCTACATTGATTTTTGCAGGACTGTTGGCAAAACTATTGTCACGAAATACCGCTCGTAACGGCTGACGTTTTGCAATTTCTTTAACGACCACTTCACTGATATTTTGTGCAAAGCAGGCAATCAGATCGCCATCGTTAATAGTATGAACTAAAACACCATCCATTTCCTCCGAAACATGTTGTAAAGAAAGCGGAAGCCCCCATTCAAGTAAGCAACCAAATAACAAATCCATATCGGTTCGATCTTCTTTGATATTGCTTTCCAATCCAGATAGTAACCCTTGTGAATACTCATCTGCAGAGTAGTAAACATCTTTCATATTGGTGCTATCAAGCTTTAGGACACGGAATCCAATATCTAGATTTTGAGCCATCAGCCCTGCTTCTTCTTTGATTTTTTCACCAGCACGGCGGATACGCTCTTTACCGATTTCACATATTGTCGACATATTCTCTTGATAAGCTTCTGTACTTTCATCGCATTCTTCTGGTATTTGCACCATGATAAACTTTCGATTACCACCATCTTCAAAATTAACTTGCATAACAGCATGTGCAGCTGATGCCGAACCAGAAAAGAAATCCAAAACAAGATAGTCTTTTTCCGAAAAATATTCAAGGTATTTCTTAATTAGCTTAATTGGTTTCTTACCCCCATTAAAAGCAATACCGCCTTCAAGTCTTATATTGCCAAAATCACCAGCCATGTCATAGAAATTAGGAATTGGAGAAGTCTTCTGTGCTCCGTCTTCTAGCTTTTCGGTCGGAACGCCTTGATAATACTTGCCTTTTGTAGCATTTTCTTTTTTTG
>CAYZED010000002.1:130560-132343 GCA_964477445.1 uncultured Clostridiaceae bacterium
ATGCCATATACTTTATACAAGACACCTAAACCATCCGTTTGTTTTCTATTATTCAAGTAATCACGGAAAAACCTTCCTGATGAATTTCCATTTAGGATAGTTCCAGTTGCCCATATTTCCTTAAGCCCATTTCTAAAACCGTCCTCATGCTTTACTATTTTGTATTCACCGTCAGAAAAAACTTCAACCTTTTTGCCTCCGATATCAAGCGTTTTTCCTTCACCTATTTCTTCTATTGTGAAGTTAAATTTCGAGTAGTCGTAAGGCATCGGTACTAAATGTGGTTTAGCTTTTACGCTCTTTCGATAAACAAGAACTTGTTCAATTTGTTTATGATAATCCATATCTTGAGTTAGAGTTTTATCTGCGTACCTAACTTGAATAAAATTTGTATTTTCGTAGTTACTACCGCCAAAGATTTCATCACAGATTTTTCGTAACTGAGCAGCTTCTTTGTCATCAATACTTATGAAAATAAAACCGTCTTCAGAAAGTAAATTTCTAGCTAATAAAAGACGAGAATAAATCATAGAACACCAATCTGAATGGAAACGAGGATTGCTGTCTTCGTTTGTCCGAAATCGTATATTTCCATCTTCATCTTTGTATTCAATCATATCGTCAAATTCGTCAGCAGTAATAGAATAGTCATCAGGGTACATAAATGTATCCTTTCCCGTATTATAAGGGGGATCAATGTAAATCATTTTTATTGCCCCAAGATAACTTTCTTGTAGCAGTTTCAGAATATCGAGATTTTCCCCTTCAATGTAAAGATTCTCTGTAGTATCCCAATCCTTACTCTCTTCCTTACACGGACGTAACGTTTTGCGAATAGGTTTTCCAGCCTCCACGATTGAAGCTTTCTTTCCAACCCATGTAAACTCGTAAGCCTCCTCACCATCTATAACATCATCAGACAGCACTTGCTTCAATAACTCAAAATTAATTATATTTTTTATATTACCCTTTTCATCCATTGCTTCTGTTACTACATTCGGGAACAGTGTTCCTATTTTTTCAATATTCTGCTCTGTCATGTTGATGGATTCCATTTTCATTTTTTCCATTAGTTTAGTTCCTCCAGTTCTTTTCTTAGCAGTTTCAATTCTGAATTCAGCTTAACTTGTATATTAAACTGTTTTTCGTTTTTCATTTTGGTATCAAGTGCAGCAATCTGCTTGTTTAGCTTTTGCCGCATATTATCTTGATCTATGGCATCCTTGATACTTGATTTTGACCCTACTTCATTTTCCTTATCAAAACCTAACCGCTCTCCTGCAATCTGTCGTATGAAATTATCATAAATTGCATCCATATGCAGCCCATCCAACCGTATAGGTAAATTGTCTTGGGAAAGCCATTCCGTATGATAGTAGCTATTCACCTTAAAAGTATCCGCCTTTGCAAGGCTCGGCTCTTTGTATCCTATCCATGCCTGGTATTCACCGTTGTGTTCCAAGAGATAGAGAATATGATATGGTACTTCTTTATCTATCAATTGTAAAACTTTTGAATCGAGGCTCGGCTGATTCAGCTTTATTTCAAATATCTCCAGCTCAGTTACATTCTCGCCTTGTCCCACGTTTAAAGTGGTAGCTGCCAGTTTGTTGCGCCAATAAATCACAGAAATCTGCTCTACAAACGCTCGTTTGAGTTCTGGTGTAACAGAGAGGTTCTCATAAAATTTCTGTTTCGGTATCCTTCGGTTAAACTCCGTTGATTTTGGTAGTGATAACATTTGATTTTTCCCTCCCCCCTCATTTTATAACAAGGAAACAGA
>CAYZED010000002.1:132353-135994 GCA_964477445.1 uncultured Clostridiaceae bacterium
CCTGTCACTTCAGATAACAATGCCGATGTACCGCCACCACGGAACAGGCTGTCTATGTCACTTTCTTCTTTAACGTCAATAATGGAATTAATAGCATCTCCTAAAAGTTCGGAATACTTTCTCATGTCTTTTCCATCTTTGGTTTCCTTGTTAAAAGCATTACACAAATCCTCATCGGGACTTACTTTACTTCTACAGATAAACCGCAGCTTGTCCAACAATTCTTTTGGAGAAAGATGATCGCAAATGACATTACCGTCGTTTGAAATATAAACCATATAGAAGGGATGCAATCGGTTTTGATTATCAATATTCACACCACCATTTATGTTTTTCAGCACATAAATGACGCCTGCTGGTGTATCCTCCGTTACAGGCACAATAGCATGCATGCCTAGTGGCGTTTTGTCCAGATCCGGATTGTTTTTTACAAACTCCAATAAATCCAACCTGAATTCATTGAGTCCTAAATCCATAATAGAAATTCCACTGGACATATCTTCAATGTCTACTACTTCTTCCTGTAAACGCTGAAGCTGTTGTTTTCGGTATTCCAAATCACCTTTTTCATCGGCATTAATTAAGTCATCGTCTCCCGTCGAGGTCATTACAGAGATTCGCATTCTCGTCTCGACACGGCTCTTCAGATTGATATATTCATCCAACGACAAATCAGGCCAAAAGTTCACAAGCTGGATGTAGTCGTTTCGGCTGCCGATACGGTCAATACGACCAAATCTCTGTATGATACGAACAGGATTCCAGTGAATATCATAATTGATGACGTAGTCGCAGTCTTGCAAATTCTGCCCTTCAGAGATACAATCTGTTGCTATTAATATTTCAATACTGTCCTTTGAATCTGGCATCAGCAGCACTTTATCTTTTGACACTGGCGAAAAGCAGGTCAAGACATTATTCAGACTTGCCCTGAATTTTGGAATAGTGGTCTTTCCGTCTACCGATCCTGTAATCATTGCTGTATCAAGTCCATAGTTGGTTTTAATGTGCTTGCTCACATGATTATAGAGATAATCCGCTGTGTCTGAGAATGCAGTGAAAATTAAAACCTTTTTATTGTCCTTATTAATTGGTTTCTCCAATTTATCAGCAACAAGCTGAAATAAGGTTTGAAGCTTAGTATCATGTTCTGGTGTTATATCCGCAATCATCAGTGATAAAAGTTCAAGCGTTTCAGCATCCATAACTAATTCTTCACGCCAGCTTTTATAGTCCATATCTGCAAGGTCGATCTTCACCTTTTTTCCGACTGTGAAAAAGTCTGTATTTTGATCATCCAGATCAAATTCTGTTGCTTCACTAAGGTCTACTAAGTCAAGCACTGTACTTCCATTATTTTCGAATGCATCAATGCTTTTTATCATTTCGGTAATAAGTATCTTTATGCGCGAAAGGGTCAGCCCAAATGAATAAACAGAGCTTTCAAGTCGCTTTAATAGATTGATGTTCATTAACCGCCTAATACCTTCTTCACGCCCTAACTGTGTTAGGTTATTACGTTTCTTGTCTGACAGGTCAATATACTTGTCCATTTTACTTGGAAAGATGTAGTTTGATGGTGTATATATCGCGAGATTCAGCAGCATCAAACTTCCATATATCTGATTGTAATTTATGGCCGAATTCAAGTCCGTTAAAGACGGACGCAACGAGATAGGCTTGAGTCGTTGTGGAAACTTTCCGATCTCAGCGATATTATAATATTTCTCGATATGGCTCCTCGAACGGGCAATCGTTACATTATCTAGCACTTCAAAGAAATCAAAATCTAGCATTTTAAGAAGTGTTGTCGTCTTTCGGTCTACCTGCTCCAGTTTGCTCCATGTATTAAATGCCTTTTGGGCACTTCGAAAAATCTCATCGATGGACTTAACTGTGTTGAGTTTTTCGTTGATTAATTGTGCGTTACCTTCATAGGCAAGTGCTAGCTGATTTTTCAGATCATTGAATCGATTGTTTACCGGTGTTGCTGAAAGCATCAGTACTTTTGTTTTTACGCCAGCACGGACTACTTTGTTCAGTAATTTTAAGTAACGATTTTCTTTTTCACCTTCTATGCCGGAGAGTTCCCCGCCATTTCGAAAATTATGTGATTCATCAATCACAACCAGATCGTAATTTCCCCAGTTCAAACGATCAAGATCCAGACCATTTGACTTACCATAAGTTCGAGATAAATCCGTATGGTACAGCACATCATAATTTAGTCGATCAGAGGCTATAGGATTATTCAAATAGTTATCCTTGTAAGTATTCCAGTTGTCCGCTAGTTTTTTAGGACACAAAACAAGAACGGTTTTATTCCTATTTTCATAATATTTGATTACAGCTATCGCAGAAAAGGTCTTACCTAAACCAACACTGTCCGCAAGGATACAACCATTAAATTTCTCTAATTTATTGATGATTGCAAGAACGGCATCTTTCTGGAAATCATAAAGAATATTCCATATCTTGCTCTCCTTGAATCCAGTCGCTTCATTCGGTAAGACATCTTCGGAGATGTCTTCAAGAAACTCGTTAAAAATATTGTACAATGTCACGAAATAGATGAAGTTGGGTGTGTTTTCTTTATAAGCTTCCGTAATGCTATCAATCACGATATCCGTAACTTCCTGAAGCTTGTTCTCGTCATTCCAAATGGAGTTAAATACACGAATAAACTCATGACTATGTGGGGCTTCCATCTTAGTAACCATATTGTAGCTGTTATTGCCTCGATCGCACCCTAAATCCACTGTTGTGAAGCCGTTAACTGGCATATATGTAAGCGCACTATCAGCCGCAATTACATTAATGAATCCGCCCATATTTTCATTTGTGACATTCGATTTGAATGTCACTTTTTTTCTGATCCAATCGGTGCACTCTTTGGCAATCGCCTTTTGCGTCAACTCATTGCGCAATTTCACTTCGAATTCCGTACCATAGAGACTACGTTCACGGTTAATCCGCGGTATGTAAAACTCACGTTTTGATTTTTGTGCTTTTTCCTTAACAAAAGTTGGGGAAGTAAAAACAAATCGCAATTCGTCTATCGAATCAAGCTGTCCGCGTAGAGCCTGATAAGCGTATATTGAAAAGCATGCAGCTGCAATCGAAAGCTTGCTGCCTTTTTTTATTTCTACAGACATATCGTCTTTGACTATTCTGGTTACATTATCGAATATCTCCATGCCGTTATCTCCTCACCCTATTCTGAATGATCATATATATTTTTGCGACTTAAACAGGCTTGTTATTGTTCGTCCAGTTTTACTTCAGCGATATCTCCAATATCACAGTTTAAGACAGCACAAATTCGAACTAATACATCAAGGGCTACATACTCATTCCGAGTCAATTTTGCAACTGTGCTGGAGCTCAGTGATGCAGCCTCTCGCAATTGTGATTTTTTCATATCTTTATCAATTAGGAGTTTCCAAAGTTTCTTATAACTTATTCCCATTCTATTCACCCCATTATGAAATTTTATCCCGAGAAACGTGTCGCTTCTATAATTGTTCCTTCTATTGTAGCATTGCGATGTTGGATTAACAATTAATTTGTTCGATTTCTCGCAATCAATTCCGTGTACGCAAAGTTTCTTTTAAAATATGGAATTTGTCATATGCACATCC
>CAYZED010000002.1:136004-178341 GCA_964477445.1 uncultured Clostridiaceae bacterium
TTCCAGGTCTTTTCTTGCTTTTTCTGTTGTTTTCTGTGGTTTTCGGTATATTATCAGTTATACTGAATTGAGCATAAAACCGATAGAGGCGGCTTCAGTATAAATAAATGGTTTACCTATTATATAACTAGAAGAAAGCATGGTGAATTAGGAGGTATTTTGCTGCTAGAATACTAAACCAGGAGAAATCACCTGTTTCTTGAGTAAGCCTTAGTCAATACGGTTCAAATCGAAATATTTCCTCCATACCTAAAAACTCATTATTGTGAAATTTAAAGCAAATTATTAAAGGCATTTTGTCAATAATCGACCAAAAACCCTCGTACTTAAAATCTGAGTCAAAATAGTTAATAATAGTTGAAAGTGCCGTTCCATGAGAACCCACTGCAACGCTTCTACCTGGATTTTCTTTTAAAACCTCTTTTAGTGCATAAATGTTTCTCTCTTGAACTTCCCTTAAACACTCACCCTTGTGAAGTTTGAAGTCAAAATCATTCCACTGATTAAGCGAAAACGTCTTAAAATCATCAATCCACACATCTTCAACTTTTCGTTCCCGAAAACCTTCGAGTATACTAATTTCAAGTCGGTTTTTTTGTGCAAAATCATTTACCGTGTCATATGCCCTTTTGTATGGACTCGAATATATCTTTTCAACTTTTTTACCGCTTAATACTTCAGTTACTAGCCTTGTGTCTTCCATCCCTTTTTCTGTCAAAGGTCTTATTCTATCGTCTTTTATTGAGGCATCTGGTTTTGCGTGTCTCACAAAATAAACATTTGTATGATTTACTCTTGTTTTTTCAAATATATCAATCTGCGCAAACAAAACCTTATAAATCTCTGGATATGTAAGGTTATCTGGAAAATTTTCAAAAAGTCTATTCTCTGCCATTTCAAACCCAGGTAACACAGCCATTTCGTCGGAAAGCAAATAATACAACCTTCCCAAAGTTGTTTCGTTATTATTTTGCACTTCATAATCACATACAGCTTCTATGTTTTGATTTTTAATACCAGTTTCCTCAAACAATTCGCGAATAGCTGCTTCCCTAGGACTTTCAACTAGTTCGATATGTCCACCAGCAAATTCCCATGTAAGTCTGTCCTTATGTCTGGCAAACAAAAATTTTTCTTTCACCTTAACACAAATTACCACATATTTAAGTTTTGTATCATGCGTCAATTTAGATTTATGTATTTTAACTATCATGCGTTATTCCTCCAAAATAAATATTTCGATAAGATAAAATTGTATAAAAACGCTCTTTTTCTGCACAATGAAATGGTATACAGAATTAATTTCCATATACCATTTATTATACAATATACAAATTTTATATATCAATATATTCTGAAACTCGAGACTTTAATATTTCAATCAATTCTTCATCCATATAGATGTAATCATCTGGAATGTCTAGAACGATTACTTCTTTATCTTTTAATAATTCCCCAAATTTTTCTTTGATTCTCCTCAAATGCTTTTTCTCCATTACAAAAATTACATCTGCCCAGCCTATATGGCCATTTGATACCTTAATCCTAGCATTATTTTCAGTTCCTGCTGATTTTACGTCAAGTCCATTAACTCCTTGAAATATGCTCTCCGCAGTGAGGCTCCTCCACTTGTTTCTACTACATAAAAATAACACCTTGTTTCCACTGACACTTTTGAACATTCTCAACTACTACCTCCCTCCATCAATTCCCTTTTTTATTTTCGCAATTTGTCTCCCCCACTCCTTCTCCTTAAGCCTCAGCTTACCTTCCTTCTTTGCCTCAATATGAACTAATTCTTTCTGCAATTTTGACCAGCTTTCCCATCTCTTTATTTCCAATTTTCCAGAGTCAATAGCTTCTCTTACTGCACAATCGGGTTCGCTCTGATGTTTACAGTCGTAGAAACGACATTGCTTCGTGAGTTCTTCAACATCTCCAAACAAAGCCTCCATGCCGACTTCTGCCTCCCAAAGTGAAAGCGAGCGCATGCCCGGTGTATCCAAAATTAATCCACCGTCAGGCAAAACCAGAATTTCTCTATGAGTGGTTGTGTGTCTCCCGCGACTGTCGCCCTCACGAATTTCTTGAGTTTTAAAGACTTCTTTTCCTACTAGCAAATTAACTAATGTAGACTTCCCAACGCCTGAAGAACCTAACAATGCGACAGTTTTTCCATGGACAAAATATTTTCTTATCTCATTAATTCCTTCACCCGTTAAGCAACTGACAGAATGAACGTCTACCCCAGGGAAACTGGCATTAACTATATTTACTCTATCCGCTGGATTTTCGCAGCAATCAGCTTTTGTCAAAACTATAACCGGTAGCGCACCGCTCTCCCATGCTGCTATCAAATATCTTTCTAGTCTTCTCACATTAAAATCTCTATTTTGTGACTGGATAATAAACACTGTGTCAACGTTTGCTGCGACAACTTGTTCTTTAACTTCAATTCCCGAAGCCGCTCTCGAAAACTTTGTTCTTCTTCCTAACACACCATGTATTTGAGTTGTTCTATTTTCTATTGAATGTTCTAATGCCACCCAATCACCGACTGCAATTTGCATAGCCTCTTCGATTTTTTTATAAGGTCTACTTATAAGAACTTCTCCTGACTCCGTGGCCACTCTTAGCATTTGACCGTAATCAGCAATTATTCTTCCAGGTTGCATGGGCGAGCAGCTATAATGATTCCATTCTTTTTGAAAATATTCATCCCATCCGTAATCTTCTAATTCCATTTATCTAGACCATCCTTTATTAATTTTTTTGACTCTTGTCTACGTTTCTTTTTACTTTTTATTTCGTTTTCCTGTACCCTCGTCCGCGGATTGATAACCCATAGTACGCGTATTTGTTTTAAATAATCATAAGAACTTATATTTTTTTTCATAATCATCACTCTCCCAAAATTTAATTCATGTTAGTTCTCAGCCTTAAAAAAGCATACAAAAATCCCGCAGATAACGACCACCTGCGGGAACAAATTTCTATTAAAAGCAAATAAAAAACACGCTACCAATGCGTGCCAATAATTTGCTTAATAAGCTATTTTGTGCTGGTTGCTCGAAAGGATTTGCACGGTACACAAACTAAACCTTAATAAGGTTTTCGAGGTCTCGTGCCTTTATTCAATTATTGTAAAATCACCTCAAAAATATTTACAGACATCAAACACAACTCCTTTCAAAACGATTTCTATTTTTAGTATTGTTATAAATTTATTATATGAGTGTTCCCAAACTTTGTCAATGTGAATATTTTTCTCCCGAGGTTTTTTATGTTTTTCTCCCGAGTTTTTTATCACAACAAATACACCGCATATAGTGGAACTGATTTGATTCCATCTACGTATCCAAAATTTCTCCTCGAAATTCTTATACTATGTGGTGGATTGTATTGTCTCACATACTCCAATAGGCTTCTTGATCTTTTGTTTATAGATGCTTTGACTTCAATTGGTATAATCATATCGCCTTTTTGCATAACAAAGTCCACCTCATGCGTATTGTTCTTCCAATAATATAAGTCGTAACCTTTCGCTTTCAAATGTTGGGCTACATAATTCTCAGTGATGGCACCTTTAAATAAGTTATGCTCATTCACTCTGGCTATGGTTGTATATGGAATTCTTGTTATTGCCATAAGCAACCCAACATCACTAAAATATAATTTGAAACTTTTAGGGTCCTTATAAACTGACAAAGGAATTTCTCCTCTATTAATCATCGAACATTCTAAGCTAACTTGACTGAGTAACAGCCATTCAATTGAACTACCAAAAGTCAGAGCTTTTGCCCCTTTTTCAACAACATTATACTTGAATTTATTCTGATCACCCGCTAATTGATCCGGTATTGAACGATAGATTGCTTGAACCTTTAGAACCTCTGACTTCGAAGTATATTTACTCATATCTGCAATATATGCATTAATAATATTTTCGTGGATTGCTCTATCAAAGTTTGCTATGTTAAGACCACAGCGAACAAAATCATTGATTGCAGCAGGCATACCACCTACGTACAAATATTGAGTATACTGCTCAATTAGTTGATCATGAATGACTGAAGATAATGCTTCATTCTTTATAAATGCATCTTCTATTCTTGTTAAAGCGCTTTCTTGACCTATGCCTCTCAGAAATTCATCAAAAGTAAATGGATACAAGTAATGAATATCCACCTTGCCGACTGGGAAAGAATAGTCTTCGCGATTAAGTGCAACTCCTAGTAAACTCCCCGCCCCAATGATATCATATTGAACTGATGCTTCAGCAAAGTACTTTAATGCTGTAACTGCTTTCATTTCTAATTGGATTTCATCAAAAATAATCAAAGTTTGACGGACTTCAACCTTTTTCATATAAACCAATTCAATTTCTGCTATAATTCGCTCTGGTTTTAAATCCTTATCGAATATAGTGCGCATCTGAGGCTCTAATTCAAAATTAATATAAATAAAATCTTTATAAAATTCTTTCGCAAATTCCTTTATAAGATAAGTTTTTCCTACTTGTCTTGCACCAAGAAGCAGCAAAGGCAACTTGGTTTCTTTTGACTTCCATCGAATTAATTCTTCCCTTTTGTTACGTAGCATAAAATCACCTGCCTATATCGATCATTATATGCCCTTTAACCCCTTAAGTCAATAAAAAGTAAATTTTGACTTTTTTAATTAAAAATAATAGTCATTATTTACTTTAATTCGACTTAACCATTTGACTAACTAATTGTTTCATAATCCCATCACTCATTAATCGATTTATTAAGTCGTGAAGCTTATCATCTGGAAGAGCATCCTTTTGTTCAAACCAATAACTCATGATTCCAATCATGGCTGATAAAGTATATTCTAAAATATAATCTAGTTCTTTTTTATCTACGTTAGGGTTGTCATTAAAAACCTTCATTATCATAGGTTTCACAGATCTCTTAAGTTTGCTTGCAAACCCTGGATCGCCTTTTTCTCCCAGTAGAACGGAATAATACTTCTTATTACTATCATAAAGTTCAAAAAAAGCATCAAGCGGCATTCCCAAAGTTCCAGAAGGAATATTTACTGGCGGTAGTTCTTCAAGAGTTGGTACTAAGGAATTTTCGATTTCTTCTAATACTTCATAAACATCCTTAAAATACTCATAAAAAGTTCCTCTGTTATAACCTGCTTTGTTTGTAACGTCTTTAACCGTGATTTTTTCAATTCTTTTTTCGCAATATAGCGACCAAAAAGCATCAATAATATTTTGTTTAGTCTGCGATGTTATCTCCATTCTTTTGCTCATATAAATCTCTCCCATCTAGAATATGAAAATACGAAACCAGAATTTATTTTTCAGTAATTTGAATCAGTCAATCAAGTCATCCATCAATCCTAATCTGAAATCTTGCATTCTTAGTTTGTCATTCTCAATCTATTTTTTTATAATCCGACAAAAACACTGAAATTGTTGGTTGAAGATTACTTGCTTTAACCCTATAATCAAATCATACAACACGATGTCGGATTAATCAAGGAGGAAAAAACATGATTACAATACTTTGTTCAGGCTCAAGAGGAGATTTACAACCATATATAGCACTCGCACAGGAACTTAAAAAAATCGGGAAAGAAGTTCGAATAGCTTGTGGCAAGAGTTTCGAAGAATTTATAAGAGGATATGGAATAGGTTTTTATGAATTGTCTTTAGATTACATGTCAGCAAATATTGATCCAAAACTAATAAAAGACGCACAGTCATCAGATAGTCCCCTAAAAATGCTTTTGACATTTAACAAAATGAAAAACTATGTTTTAGGATTAACTGAAGAAATGTATCGTGCCTGCGAAGGTAGCGAGCTGATCATCTATCATCCTGGTGTAACAATTGGATATTTTGCTGGAGAAACTCTAGGAATTCCGTCGATTTTAGCTTCACCCTTCCCTATGCACAAAACAAAAGAAATTGCTTCCGTTATCGCTTATGGGAAAACAAAAATGCCTATAAGTTTTAGCTACACACTACTACAAGGCATGCTGTGGATGGCAGGAAAAACCGGTGTTATAGCTTTCCTAAAAAAAGAAGTCGGGAAACTTCCAAAAGGCTTTTCTAGTCCATATGAAAAAGTGGATAAAAAACATCCTGCAATAGTATCTTGTAGCAACTTTGTCTTTCCAAGACCAAAAGACTGGAATGAAAATATTCATCAAAATGGGTATTGGTTTGTTGAAGAAAGCGCTGACTATACTCCACCAAAAAAAGTTCTGGATTTCTTATCCAAAGGCGAAACCCCTGTATATATAGGTTTTGGAAGCGTTTTTAATAAAGCACACAAAGATGAAACGGCAGAGCTGATTGTTGAAGCAATGAAGATTTGTGGAAAACGTGCGATTATAAGTGGTATGGGTAATTTAGATAATTTGCCAGAAAATATTCTAGCAATTGAGAGCATCCCGCACTCTTGGCTATTTGAAAAAGTTTCTGTTGTTTGTCACCATGGTGGCGCAGGAACGACTGCCGCTGGATTCCGTGCTGGTGTTCCTAGTGTTATTATCCCATTTTCAAACGACCAATTTGCATGGGCACATAGATCTTTTGACCTTGGAGTTGGGGCAAACCCAATTTACAAAAAGAATTTAACTGCTACCAAACTTGCTGATGCAATCACGTTTGCACTTAAAAAAGACATTATTATGAACTCGAAAAAACTGGGAGAAAAAATAGCTACCGAAAACGGTGCGAGCGATTGCGCAAAAATTGTAGTTAGTTATCTTGAGCATTTGAAATAATTTGGTTATTTGGACAAAAAAATCGTCTAAGAACTCCTTAGACGATTAGGCCCCTACTCTATTCTGCCTTAGCTTTTTCAAATTCTTCGAGTATTGCAGTCTGTAGTTTTTCCCTAGTAGTAGAATTAATCGGATGTGCAATATCCTTAAATTCACCATCAGGAGTCTTTCTGCTTGGCATAGCGATAAATAGCCCCTCCTGCCCTTCAATAACTTTAATGTCGTGTACTACGAACTCGTTATCAAATGTAACCGAAACCACTGCTTTCATCTTACCTTCAGAGTTAACCTTTCGAATTCTTACGTCTGTGATCTGCATCTGTCTTCACCACCTTCCGTCTAAACATTCGATGTTTTGCTGTTACTATATAATTCTATAATATCATTTTACTTTCCTTTTTTTTATTCTGAATATTTTAAAAATTTACATTCATTTTGCCAATTTGAATAAATACTAATGTAACATCCCTCTTTTTGTTATATAATTATTAACAAAACTAAAATAATTAGTGTTATATAAGGAGATTTGTCATGAATGAAAAAACAAGAATCCACTTTATCGGAATAGGTGGTATAAGCATGAGTGGTTTAGCTGAAATTGCATTAAAAAATGGCTTTCACGTAACTGGCTCAGATAGAAATCATTCGAACTTAATTGAAAAGTTGAGATTGCATGGAGCTGTTATTAATATCCCTCATGATGCTTCTGCTGTAGTGGGCGCGGATTTAGTTGTATACACCGCAGCTGTTAAAAGAGATAATCCTGAAATGCAACGTGCTTTTGAACTTGATTTACCAATCTTAGAACGTTCAAGTTACCTAGGAAGCATTATGAAAAATTATAAATATGGGATTGCGATAGCTGGAACACATGGAAAAACAACCACTACCTCAATGGCAGGTATTGTATTTAAAGAAGCTGGATTCGACCCTACCATTTTAGTCGGAGGAGAAGTACCAAACATAGGTGGAAATGTTCTTTCTGGCGAAAGTCAATATTTTATCACTGAAGCGTGTGAATATGTTGAAAGCTTCCTCGAATTTTTCCCTAAAATTGGCGTAATTCTGAATATTGAACTAGATCATCTTGATTACTTTAGAGACCTAGATCATATAAAAAATAGTTTCTTAAAGTTTGCCGAACTAATCCCTGATGATGGAACTCTAATAGTTTCTGCTGATAACGCTAATTCTATAGAAGTTGGATTATCATCCGGTCGAAATCTTATCACTTTCGGAGTGAAACATCATGCAGATTTAATGGCAAAAAAATTATCTTTTGATGAAAGCGGATTTGGAAATTTTGATTTAGAGTTTAAAGGTCAGCATATTTGTCATATTAAGCTTTCTGTACCAGGTGAACATAATGTAGAAAACGCCCTTGCGGTTATGGCAATCTCAATAACTGCTGGTATATCTCCTGAAAAGGCCTCTTCAAGCTTAACAAATTTCAGAGGGACAGATAGACGGTTCGAGTTTATAGAAAAAATCAATGGTATCCAAGTAATTGATGATTATGCTCATCATCCTACAGAGATAAAAGCGACTCTTTCTGCCGCAAAAAATATTCCACATAAAAAAACATGGGTTGTTTTCCAGCCTCACACTTATACCAGAACGAAAACTTTATTTGATGACTTCACGACTTGTTTTACTGATGCTGATGTTGTTTTCATTACAGATGTTTATGCCGCTAGAGAAGTTGACCCAGGTGATGTAGATTTATCTGCGTTAGCTGATGGAATTTCAGCGACAGGCGTTATGTGCGATTATTGCTCAGACTTTGAAGTTATATCGGATATTATTGCAGCTGGTGCAAAAGATGGCGACTTAGTATTTACAATGGGTGCTGGCGATATATTTGAGCTTGCCCCAATGATTTTGGATAAAATTACGCAGGTAAATTCGAAAAATCCTACACATAAGTAAATACAGAATTATTACACAGAATTATTACACAGAATTATTACACAGAATTATTACACAGAATTATTAGAACGGATTGAATTAATATCATTCTTTCCCATAAATAGCAAACAGAATCGTTCCCACTAAACCAAAACCGAATGCTACCATTAAATTTGTCTGAGGCGATATATTCCATAAAAATGCGCTGCTCAGAGCTGCAATCGATACGACAACGTCTCTAATCAAATAATATGTACCAAAAGTCCTCGCTTTGGCATCTTCTTTAGCAAGATCCATTATGAGGGCTTTTCTTGTTGGTTCACCAAATTCTTTAAGGCCTCTAATAACAAAGGCAAAAATAAACATATAGATATTATTCGATAACATAAGTATCAATGGAAAAAATGTAAAAAAGCAAAACGTAATAAGCACAAAAGGTTTTTTTGAACTCCTATCAGCAAAGTATGCAACCGGAATATAGATTAACATGGCTGTTATCATTTCTATTGCAGTGAGCATCCCAAATTGAACCTCTGGGATTTTATTATTCTCAACTACCCATATGACCACAAATGCATATGGTATCTGCTCAGCAAATCTTATTAAAATATCACTTGCCAGCAGATTCAACAGTCTAGCGTTAAAGTATTCCCTAAAGTTTTTAAAATTTATTAACTTTGCTTCTTTCTCAGGTTCATCATTTGTCATAAATTTTGATTGTAAAAAAAGAGCTAAAGCACCCATGATAATTGCAAAAACGAAAGCAATCCTTATTCCTAAAATCCTATCCGATAACATAATAATTACTCCGCCTATTAGCGGTCCAAGCGCCATCGGAATTCTTCTAACCAAAGAATGAATGGAAACTCCCATCGTTCTCATGTTTTTCGGAACTGTTTTATTAACTAAGCTCATGATAGCTGGCAAAGTTACAGCACTCCATGCAATAAAGAATACAGCTCCTAATAAAACGGTCTGCCAACTCGGTATCAGTATAACAATTAAATATCCAAACATAGCCATTAGCGTAAATAACATTAGTGACTTTTTGTAACCAATTTTTTCAGCCACATAACCACCAGGAAAGCTATATAGTGCACCTAAAAGATTAGCCATAACATTTAGAAATCCTACTGCGAATGTTCCTCCACCAATTGCAAGAATATATAAAGGCAAAAATCTCTCTGCCATTCGCTCGCCCATACCTACCAAAATTACCATCGATAGCATTGATAACATACTTGAGTTAAATACTTTTTTTGCGTGACTTTTATATTTCTCTAATTTTGACATTTTACTCTCCAACTAATTTAATTTTCTCATTAATTTCATCATTTATTTCATAATTCATTTCATCACTAATTCATTCTCATAATTCACTTATTCCCAGAAATTTTTACAAATTTTTGCCAATTCGCTTGGCTCCTTCACCGAAGTATTCGGAACCCATTCTCTCGGAAATAATTTTTTATATCTATATTGGCCATACCTAGTATCAATGAAAATCAAAACCCCTCTATCACTCTCAGTCCGAATGCATCTACCTGCGGCCTGCAAAACCTTGGTCATTCCAGGAAAAACATATGCATATTCGAACCCATCTTCACCGTTATCGTTAAAATGATCTTTAATAATATCTCGATCAAGCCCAATTTGTGGCATTCCAACTCCAACAACAATTACACCAATTAATCTGTCTGCGACCAAATCTATACCCTCAGAGAAATGTCCACCTAAAACACAAAATCCTACACTAGTTTCAGAATTTTCATTTTTTATAATTTCATATGCATTAAGAAATACTTCCTTGTCTTCGTCACTCATATTCTTTTCTTGAATAGCCGCTTTCTTTTCTGGATATTTTGTAATAAAAACTGAATAAACCATTTCCATATAATTATACGAAGGGAAAAATACCATATAATTTCCATTTTTAGCGTTTATGCACTCAAAAATATAATCTGCAATTTTCTCCGATGTTTCTTCCCTCTTTAAATATGTCGTATTTACGCGGTCCGCCAAAATAATCGCTCTATTCTCTTTTCTAAATGGAGATGTTAAATCGATAACGTAATCTTTTTCCTCAAAACCAAACATTTTAATATAATAATTAATAGGTATTAGTGTTGCTGACATCATTATATTTGATCTTGATAGCTTCATTTTCTCTTGAATTACACGGCTCGGATCAACACAATAAAGTTTGATAAAAACTTCATTGCTATATTTTTTTAAAACAGTAACATACTTTTCATCATAAAAATCCAACATGGAAATGAAGGTATATAATCGAAAGTAAAGCGCCAGAAATTTTTCCATAAATTCGTTTTTGCTATCTTTTTTAGTATCAACTTTAGTATCGTATTCACTATCGCTTTTACTATCGTTTTTAGTCACACTTTTTCTGTCGCTTTTTCTCTCTTTTTCTAGATACTCTATAGATCTCTCTAATAAATTCTCCACTGCCTTAATAAATTCATCTGGAATGTCTTTCAGTACTTCAACCTTTCCTTCCATAGTTTTCTTTTGGTCAATGAAAAGACTATTCAATTTATCAATCGCTTTTTTTAATTTTTTATCTATCGCATTACTTGGTTTTCCTGTAAAATATTTTTTAATCTCCAATATGTCACTTTTCTCAATAGTTGCCGAATACATGCTTCTGGCTCTGTCTATAAGATTATGCGCTTCGTCCACTATGAATGTAAAATCCGTCTTTGTGCCATTAAAAAATCTCTTCAAATACACTCTAGGATCAAAAACATAATTATAATCACAAATGACTATGTCTGACCAAAGTGATAAATCAAGGGACAATTCAAAGGGACAAACGTTATATTCCTTTGAGATTTCGCTAATATAGTCCCTAGTAAAAATTGATTCATTAGAGAGTATTTCTTTAATAGTGTCGTTAATTCTGTCAAAATGTCCTTTTGCATAAGGGCAATAGTCAGGATTACAATTCGCTTCATCCATGTGACAAATTTTCTCTTTCGCAGTAAGTGTAACAGATTTTATTTTCAGATTTTTCACTCTTAAAATTTCTAAACAATTCTCTGCTATGCCTCTAGTAATCGTTTTTGCTGTTAAATAAAATACCTTCGAAGTAAACCCTTGCCCCATTGCTTTAATTGCTGGGAATAGTGCCGATACAGTTTTCCCAATCCCTGTAGGTGCTTGAACATAGCAATTCGCGCCGTTTTCAATACCTTTGTATGCTCTTACTGCAAATTCTCTTTGTCCTGGTCTATATTCTCCAAAAGGAAACGACATCTCAGCAATTGATAAATTTCTTTTTATTTCCCACTCACTTTGAATTCTAAGCCAAACTTTATATTCATCTATCAACTTATTAAAGAACTCACTTATTTCCAAAAAGCTATAACGTCTCCTGAATTGTTTCAATTCATAATTATCGATATGGCAATAAGTCAACTGAATATAAATCTCATCCAACTTATTTTCTTTGGCAAAAATATATCCATAAGACATGGCCTGTGCCCAGTGAAGATAATTATGATTTTCTTCAATTTTATCTAACTGGACGGCAGTTAATTTTATTTCGTCGATAATATATTTTTTATTTAACGAACCATTCCTATTATCTTTATCTTTATCATTTTCATTATCATTATCATTATTATCATTATTATCATTATTATCATTATTATCATTACTATCATTACTATCTTTATTATCATTATTATCATTATTATCTTTATTATCTTTATTCTCATTACCTTCTTCTAGAACTTCATCTCTTAGTTCAAGAACCCCATCAGCCCGTCCTTCTAAAGTGACTAGATTGCCCATGTATTCAAATTCATGCCTAAGCAGCACTTCTGCCATATCGCTCTCGTTGTATTCATTCTGGAGGGCCTGATGGGCTTTAATGCCCTCTAAGGCTCGTTTTTGCATCCGTACTAACGCATTTGGTGACGAAACCACACGATTATCAATATTACCTGATCTATATATGAATTCTACCAATTTTCTAATTGACATTTTTATTACTTTCATTCAAAACTCCTAAACCTAGTACGAATTTGCGTTAATAAATGTATTTTTAATTATTAATATTCTCTATGTTAAGCTGGCACATTATAAACAGGTACACAAAATAAAACAGGTGCCAACTCAATTATATCAAAGTTAGCACCTATAAAACTCAATTTTAAATTCTAAATTAATATGTTTTTAGCGAGCCTCTTAGCTTAAAGTTCCGAAATAATCGCGTCTACCATACCTTTAGTATTAGATGTACCACCTAAATCAGGAGTGGTATATTTCCCATCAGCTAAGACTTTGTGAAGCGCTACTTCAATTCTTTCAGCCGCCTTTTTTTCTCCTAAATATTTAAGCATCATAACACCACTCATTATGCACGCCGCGGGGTTTGCAATTCCTTTTCCAACAAGATGCATTGCTGTTCCATGTGTAGCCTCAAATACCGCTGTATCAGCTCCAAGATTCACTCCTGGAACAACGCCTAACCCACCAACTAACCCTGCACATAAATCAGTTATTAAATCGCCATAAAGATTCGGAGTAACTATGACGTCAAATCTGCTTGGATCTTGTACAAGTTGTAGACAAGCATAATCTGCTGTCATTTCAGTATATTCAATATCAGGGAATTTGGCTGCTATTGCTCTAACGCTTGATAAGAAAAGTCCGTCAGTTAATTGCATAACATTTGCTTTGTGAAGACATGTAACCTTTTTTCGTTTTTCTTTAACAGCATAACTAAAAGCCATGGACGCTATTCTTTCCGAAGCCTCTCTCGTTATGATTCTAATGCTCTCCGCAATATCTTTACCTATCATATGCTCATAACCAACATAGAGATCTTCAGTGTTTTCTCTAAAAATTATCAAATCCACATTTTCATATCTACTTGTTACGCCTTTTATGGACTTAATCGGTCTAATATTTGCATAAAGATTAAAGCGTTGTCGCATCTCAATATTTACACTTCTGAAGCCTCCAATTAATGTGCTAACTGGACCTTTAAAAGCTACTCTGTTATCTTCCATACTTTTTATGAAATTCTCTGGCATAGTAGACTTATATTTTTCTAAAGCTGTTGAACCCATATATCGGTTTTCCCAACTTATATCTACTCCTGTGGCTTCTATGACACTAACTGCTGCTTCCATTACCTCAGGGCCTATTCCATCTCCGGGTATTAAAGTTATTACATGCATATTCACTCCCCCTTTACTAAATTTTATAATTACTAACTCGTAAATACAAGGATTTTTTTCCATCAAAAAATAAAATAAATGCAGGATTATTTTCAGAATCCTGCATTTTCATATCGAGGTCGTTATCTTATACTGTCTACCCTATTAATTACTAACTATTACCTATTACTTTCATCTATCTTCAAATTCGGAAATGCATTTAAATCTATATTTGATAAATAGCCTTTATTAAGTCTATAGTATCCCGCGCAACCTATCATAGCTGCATTGTCGGTACAAAGTATCGGAGATGGAAACAAAACTTCTATACCCATTGCCTTCGCCTTCTCTGTAGCGGCTTCTCTAAGCTTTTTATTGGAAGCAACTCCACCAGCCATTACTGCATATTTGCTATTCTTCTCTTTCGCAGCTTTAATCAATTTTTCAGCCAGTATATCTGTTACAGCATATTGAAATGATGCCGCTACATCACTTTTATTAATGTTTTCATTTTTCATTTCCATTGAATTGAGATAATTTAAAACAGCTGATTTAATACCCGAAAAACTAAAATCATAGCTACCTTCTTCTAGTGCTGCTTTAGGAAATTTTATTGCTAAATGATTCCCTTCTTTCGCCAATCGCTCGATATTCGGACCTCCCGGGTACGGCAAGCCCAAAGCTCTTGCGACTTTGTCAAAAGCTTCACCCGCAGCATCATCTCGTGTTCTTCCAATAACCTCAAAAGAATCATAATCTTTCACATCGACTAGGTGACTATGTCCTCCTGATGCCACTAGACAAACGTAAGGTGGTTCAAGCCACTTATGTTCAATATAATTAGCTGCGATATGTCCTTCAATATGATTTACCCCAAGAAAAGGTTTATTCATACTGAATGCAAGCGACTTTATGTATGTCAATCCAATTAGCAATGCACCTACCAGCCCCGGCCCATATGTTACCACAAATGCATCAATATCTTCAAATGTACAATTTGCTATCGCTAGTGCTTCTTCAACCACAGGAACTATGTTTTCAAAATGTTTCCTTGATGCCACTTCTGGGACAACACCCCCATACTTTTTATGAATTTCTATTTGACTAGAAATTACATTTGACAATACAATTCGTCCCTCTATAACTGCGGCCGATGTCTCGTCACATGAGGTTTCTACAGCAAGAATTCTTTTAAATTTATCCATTACGTACCATCCTATACAAAAGATAAAAAGCGACGAAGCGCTTTTTAATAATTAAAGATTATTCGACCATCCCAAGCCTTGTATCTACAGCTGCTCCTAAAGACATCATCGAGATTCCAGCAAAAAATATCCATCCTACAATAGGAATGAATGATAATATATAAAGCACCAACAATCCCGACATAATACAAATGTATGGATTACAGGTTCCTCCACCCGAAACTTTCTTCCCAATTGCTAAGAAAACCGCTACTCCACCTAGCATATTTAATGAAAAATAAACAATTATGACTATCGGAATTATAATAATTCCTACTATCGTTACAATCAATACTACAATTAATGGAATAAGTGCTAGATTTATTAAAAATCCTATTAGCAGTCTTCTCCAAAAAAACAAATCTAAAGACTTTGAAATCAGATCTACCCTTTTTGGAACTAATAGATAAATCATACACGCAAGAAAATATATTACTAAAACGAGCACCACTAAAGCGGTGGTTATTACAGGAATAAAATTAGATGCATTGAAATCAAGTGGAAATCCAAATTCGGAAGTTGTACCGTTGATTATTGCTTTTTCCCCAGATATAACATCTCCCATAAAAGCTGCAGCATCACCACCCACTACTCCACTATTACCAATAATTATCGAACTTCCAATACCTGCGGCATTGCCTTTTATTAACCCTTTAACACTCAATTTCCCAAATAGCACCATGGCGTCACCGCTGATAATTCCATCAACTTTCAAATCAGCGCCAATTACCAAACAAAAGCCTTCAATGGTGTCACCTTTTTCAACATTTAAATCTCTAAAAAAACTATATTCATTTCCAATGCTAGTCTTCGCTGCTAATGCAAAAACCATCGAAAATAACACTACTAAAAAAATAAGAATCTTTGTCTTCTTCATAATTCCCCCCTACTAAGTTATATCGCTTTTTTTTGAGGATAATATTCTAGTTAATCCAATATTGGAAAGTATGAATATAATACTTAAAAACACTAAAAGATTCAAATGCTGTGTAAGTAATATTCCTCTATATTCCATAAGTCTGTTCAATATTAATCCTAAATAATATGGTATATCTGTTACAAAATTTCCAATACCACCAAAGATACTAGTCTTAATGCCCATATCTCCAACAAAAGATGACATTAATGAATTCACAAATGGGTTATTCGCCAATCCACCTAAATTATCTGTGAAAAAATTCCTAGTAAAAATCATGAATGCAAATAACGCTGCGGCCCACATGAAATTCGAAGTATACTTCTTTAAAGTTAGTTGCCAGCTTATTTTTTTAACTTTTGACATGACTTTAGCGGTAAAATCCGGCATTGGCTCAATTAGCGGGAGATTTTCAACCGCTAACATTGCCTTCTCTAGCGAAATAAATTCTGTTCTACACGCTTCACATTCAGTTAAGTGATTTTTCATAATATCAAGCTTATCTTTTTTTAGAGTGCCGTCAAAATACTCCATCATTAATAACTCTATTTCATAACATTTCATATTGACGCCCCCTTCCCATTTTCTAACAAAATTTCTTTTAACATTTGTCTTGCCCTATAAAGCCTGTTCTTTACTATAGTGAGTGATTCTCCAGTGATTTCAATTATCTCCTGATAAGATAAGTTTTGTACATGGAATAAAACAAGAAAATTTCTATATTTTTCAGGTAATTTACTAATAGCCAGTTGAACTTCTCTTCCAGTTTCTTCTGAAATATAATTTTCCTCGGGCGTCTTATCATCATCAACTACTTCTGGCAACTCATCCATCGGTAACACAAAAGATTTTCTTTTTCTTAATTGATCAAGACATAGGTTCGTGGTTATTTTCATAGCCCAAGTACTAAATTTAAATTCTGGATTATATCTATTTAATGAACCATATATTCTTATAAAGGCTTCCTGTGAAACATCTTCTGCCTCTTCTTTATTCCCCAACATCCTATATGCCGTGGTATAAATAAGTTTCTTATATCGTTCAACTAAAATCTCAAAAGCGACCGCATCACCATTCAGACAATTCTGTATGACTTCGCTGTCAGAGATAATCATTAAACCGCCACCTTCTTTAAAATCCTTATTTCTAACTGAAATTTATATTATTATAGCATATCTAAATTACGCTAAAAAAAAGAATTTGTCTGATTTATTATTAAAGAGATACCCACATGATAACAGCATCCTCTTTAGTATCAGTGTAATACCCTTTTCTAATTCCCGCACTTTTAAAATTGAGTTTTTTGTATAAATTCAATGCCGCCAAATTACTTGTCCTGACCTCTAGAGTCATTTTATCCATTCCATCTTCTTTGGAATTAATCATGGCTTCTTTCATAAGCATCTCACCAATCCCCATACCTTGATATCCTGGATGAACACCGACATTAGTAATGTGAGCTTCATCAATTATTTTCCACAATCCACAATATCCAGCGATTCTTCCACCCACTTCTGCTACTAAATACATCGATAATAAGTTTTTTAGTTCTTCAAAAAAGGCTTCTTTACTCCAAGGGGTTCTAAATGACATATTCTCGATTTCATGAACTTGGTCTATATCATCAATACGCATTTTTCTTATATTAATAGGATTACGATGTGAATACTCTACTTCGGCCTGAGCCTTTCTGATATACTCTAATCTCAATTCTCCAGGATTGCTTGAATCATCCTTCCTTTTATCAACTAACCATGCCAATGCTGAGGCTGATGGATAGATTAACCCACCTTGGGGAATAATTGCTGAAAAAGCATTAAATGCTTTTATTCTTTCTTCATAAATCGGGAGCGCATCTCCGCAAAAGACTACATTTTTCTTATTATTACTAAAATCAATATTTGAAAATTTCTGCAATAAAGAAGCTATTCGCTCCTCAATTTTGTCAATCTCAATCACACCAAAATCTTCTAATTTAACAAGTTCGTTTTCTTCCCATCTATATACAGCCGAATACACACTATTCCTTTGGGCGTCTAGCATTGAACAAATCATTCCATCAAATCGAAAAATCCCAGCAGCTAGCACATCCAGAGTAGGAATCCCAATTAGTTTCTTTCTTAGCCCATGTGCTAAGCCAGTAACTGCTGTCGCTCCAATTCTTAGCCCTGTAAAAGAACCAGGTCCAATCGAGCAACCAAAAATATCAATATCCTCAACTTTAATGTTAGCCTCAACAATAACTTGTTTTATTAGACCAAAAATTTTCTGAGAATGCCCCTTTGGCGCCATTGATGAATTAAGTGATAACAATTTACCATCTTCGTATACTGCCGCAGTTGCCATTGAAGTTGACGTGTCTACTGTCAATATCTTCATAACAAAGCCCCCTCAAGTTTATCTAATAATTCTTTATGTCGAATTCCAGAAGCATCTAAAACAAATCTTCTGTTCCCATTTTTTTCAATATGTAAAACAATCCACAACCGCTCTACTGGAATCGCCTCAGAAATAATATCAGCCCACTCAATTACACAGACACCTTTTCCATAAAAGTATTCTGTATATCCTAATTCATTTAGTTCATCAGAGTTTTCTAATCTATAAACATCAAAATGATATAGCGACATCTCGCCATAATATTCATTAATCAATGTGTATGTTGGGCTAGTAACGTACTCGTTAATTCCAATTCCTACTGCTATTCCTTTAGTTAAATGAGTCTTACCAGTACCTAAATCGCCCGAAAGGCAAATTATCATTCCTGGTTCAAGCAATTTACCAATTTTTATTCCTAATTCATATGTCTCTTCTTGAGATTTCGTAAAAATATTAAACAAAAAAAATTCCCCTCTGCTATAAGTGGCTTCGCACTATATCTACTAAATTAAAAAGGGAGAGGACTTATCCTCTCCCCATGTCTATATTATACTTGAGAAATAATTTATTGTAAATCGGAGTCAACTTCGTTTTGTTCATTCGCAAATTTATTAATTATCGGATATAGACCTTTAAAAGTAAAGATTGAAATCAATCCAATTATTATACCTTTAATAAGATTAAAAGGAAAAATTGCTGTTTTTATGAGAGTCAAAACTTGATCCATCGGCATTTCAGGATAAAACATCGGAATAAATACATAATAATTGATAATACTCATAGTAAGCGCCATCGTTAAAGCGCCTATTAAGAGTCCAATAATTGCTGATTTGATACTTTTATTAATCATATACACCCCACCAGCAATTAATACTAATACCGTTCCACATGTGAAATTTGCCATTTCGCCTATCCCACCAGTAGTTGTTTTTGTTAAGAAGCCGAAAATATTCTTTATAAGTTCAACTGCAACACCTGAAATTGGTCCCATCGAAAAAGCAGCAATAATCGCAGGTATATCTGCTAAATCAATTTTAAGAAATGTCGGGAAAAAAGGTATAGGGAATTCGATGAAATACAGCACAAAGGCCACGGCGGACAGCAAACCTGTCAATGTAAGTTTTCTGATACTAGATTTGTTCATAAAAGAACCTCCAAATTAATTTTTTACAAACAAAAAATCCCTGAGAAATCAGGGATTAAACTTGCATAAAATAAAATGCAACCTTCTTCCATCCAGACTTTACTGTCGGCTCCGGATTAATACAAACAAAACATTTGTAATTACCGAATCTGCAGATTAAAATCGATTATATCGACTCCTCTCCGCTCGCGGGCTAAACCGCCGGTAGGGAATTTCACCCGTCCCTGAAGATTTCTTATTAGATTTTCTATTCATTATTTATACTCTACCAAAAAAATGTTTCAAAGTAAAGCAAATGAAATTTTAAGACTCGTAACTTTTTTCTAATGCAATGTTAGTGCTCCAGTTTCGCTAAAACCTTTCATACTTAGGCTAATTCTTTTTCTAGGAATATCAACAGACATAACTCTTACCTTTACGATATCTCCTGCTTTTACTACATCCATTGGATGTTTAATAAATCTATCGGCCATCTCCGAAATATGAACTAACCCATCTTGATGAACACCAATATCTATAAAAGCACCAAAATCGATAACATTTCTAACCGTTCCTGTTAATTCCATGCCTGCTACCAAATCTTTAATCTCTAAAACATCACTCATGAATATTGGTTGTGACATGTCCTCTCTTGGGTCTCTACCTGGTTTTGATAATTCTGCCAATATATCTTTCAGAGTCGGAATACCAACATTTAATTCTTTTGCTAATGAATCAAGAGCTTCTCCTTCTAGCGCTTTTGCTGCGTCAGATAACTCTTTTGCATCTTTTATCTTTTTAGTGAACCCAGCCTTTTCAATCAATTTTTTTGTGATATCATATGACTCTGGATGAACCGCAGTCGCATCTAAAATCTCTTTTCCACCAGAGATTCTTAAAAACCCAGCACATTGCTCATAAGTTTTAGCCCCAAGTTTTTTTACTTTAAGAAGTTCTTTCCTCTGCTTAAACGAACCGTTTTCATCTCTGTAAGCTACAATATTCGAAGCTATAGATGAGTTTATCCCAGCGATATAAGAAAGTAGTGATGGAGATGCCGTATTTAAATCAACCCCAACATTATTAACGCAATCTTCGACTACTCCAGTCAGTCCCTCAGTTAATCTTTTCTGGTTTACATCGTGTTGGTATTGTCCGACACCGATAGATTTAGGATCGATTTTTACAAGTTCTGCTAGCGGATCTTGAAGTCGTCTTGCTATAGAAATCGCACCTCTAATAGATACATTTATATCAGGATACTCTTTTGACGCAAGTTCAGACGCTGAATATACAGACGCTCCAGCTTCATTAACAACTACATATTGAAGTTTCCCATCAAGTTCTTTAGCCAGTTCTGCACAAAATATTTCAGATTCTCTGGACGCAGTACCATTTCCTAAAGAAATTAAATTCACTCCGTACTTTCTAATCAATTTCAATAATTCGGCCTTTGCTTCGGCAGTTTTATTAAAAGGTGCTGTCGGATAAACCGTTGCTGTATCTAGTAATTTTCCTGTTTCATCTAGCACTGCAATTTTACAACCTGTTCTAAAAGCTGGATCGAAGCCCATTACAGTTCTACCTTTTACAGGAGCTGTAAGCAAAAGATTTCTTAAGTTTGACATAAAAACCTTAATCGCTTGTTCTTCGGCTTTTTCTGTTAGTTCTGCTCTCATTTCTCTTTCAACAGAAGGTGAAATGAGCCTGTCATATGAATCTGAAACTGTCTTCTCTAAAACCTCTCTGTAAGGGGATGAGTCGTTAATTAAGTCTTTAGATATAGAATTTTTAATGGTATCTGACGGAGCAGATATCCCTATAGAAATAGCCTTCTCATTCTCTCCTCTATTTATAGCCAAAATTCTGTGTGCTGGAATCTTACTCAAAGGTTCCGCATACTCATGATAATTAACAAAATCAGCATCATCGTCTTTTACTTTTTTCGATGTAACAGACCCACCACGCTGAGTTATTTCTCGAACTTTTTTTCTTATATCTGCATCATCAGAAATGTTTTCAGCTATTATATCAAGCGCCCCAGAAATAGCTTCTTCTGAGTTATTAACGCCTTTTTCTTCATTAATAAATGATTCTGCAATTTCGTTTAATGCAATTTTTTGGGGCATCTGTAACCAAATAATATCGGACAATGGCTCAAGTCCTTTTTCCTTCGCGATAGTTGCTCTTGTTCTTTTCTTTGGTTTATATGGTCTATATAAATCTTCAACCGCTTGAAGAGTGACAGCATTTTCTATCTTCTTTGCTAATTCGTCATCTAGCTTTCCCATTTCATCGATTAATCTCGTCACTTCCATTTTTCGCTTTTCAAGGTTTCGCAAATAAGTAAGTCTATCTCCTAAGTCACGCAATTGGGTGTCTGTTAATTCTCCCGTGACCTCTTTTCGATATCTGGCAATGAATGGAATTGTATTTCCTTCATCAATTAATTTAACTGTACTGTCAACTTGCCATTCCTTAACACTTAGTTCGTTTGCTATTTGTCTGCTTATTTCCATTAAATTTCATTCCTCCACACTTTCGGTTATGTTTTCACGGTCACTAATAGTTTACCTTAAATATTCATATTTTTGTATGGAATTTATTCCCACTCAATAATATGAATATTTTATTATTCTTCTTTAAGTATTGCACCTATAAGAAATATATGTTAGTATTCGGTACAAGTACATATGTGCTAAAAATACGCACACGAAAGGAATACCAAAATGCATGAAAACCAACTATTTATTATCAATTCAGATATTCTTCCAAATATTTATCAGAAAGTTATAATAGCTAAAAGACTACTTCGCTCTGGAGAATCTTTAACCATTCAAGAAGCCTGTAGAAAATCAAATTTATCGAGAAGTGCTTTTTATAAATATAAGGATAAAGTTTTTGATTATAGTTCTAAGGAAAAAGGAAGACTTCTAACCCTATTTATGCTCCTTCGTCATGCCCCTGGAATTTTGTCCGACATATTAAATAGTATTGCAGCTATTAAAGGAAACATAATTACTATAAGTCAAAACATACCAATTATGGACACTGCATCAGTTACGATAACAATTGACACAAATACAATGGATATTTCTCCCGACGAGCTACTTGTTCTTCTTCACGAAGCAAAAGGGTGCAAAAAAGCAGAAATTATTGGCATGGAATAGACGAAATAATTTGAATTGATTAAACTTGATTTATCTTAATATAATATTACTTGCATTTTCTCTATGCTATTGCGTTTTGTCCATGTGCAAGTCCTTTCACAGAAATTATAATACATGTATTATAATTTCTAGTTATATATATAGATAAACGTTATAGGGGGAGAATTATATGAAGTATATTGTGATTTTGGGAGATGGAATGTCAGATTATCCGTTTCCACCATTAGGCAACAAAACACCGCTAGATTTAGCAAAAAAACCAACTATTGACTACATGGCATCTAAAGGTATTCTTGGAACGGCAAAGACAGTTCCAGAAGGAATGCCACCAGGAAGTGATACTGCCAATCTATCCGTTATGGGCTATTCACCAAAAATATATTATAGTGGACGATCACCACTTGAGGCTGCTAGTATCGGCGTAGATCTTGCTGAAAGTGATGTAACTTTTAGATGTAACTTTATAACCTTAGCTGGCGAAGGTGACTATGAAAACAAAACCATCATTGATCATAGTTCAGATGAAATCACGACCGAAGAAGCCTCTGTTTTGCTTGACCATCTGAGGACTGAGCTTTTCAATAAAGAAAAAAACGGAAAAGATTTTGATTTAGATTTTTATGTTGGAACAAGTTATAGACATCTATTAGTCTGGCATGATGGACCTTTTGATTGGCAAATGACACCACCACACGATATTCTTGAAAAGAAAACTGGCGAATATCTTCCAAAGGGTTCAAAATCTTCTTTTTTTATAGATATTATGAAAAAAAGCTATGAGTTAATGTCCGTCCACCCAATAAACATTGCGCGTGTTTCTCGCGGCCTTAAACCAGCAAACTCGATGTGGATCTGGGGTGAAGGAAAGAAACCTCTTTTATCTAGTTTCCCAGAGAAATACGGAATTAACGGAAGTGTTATTTCAGCAGTTGACTTAATAAAAGGACTGGGAATATGTGCTGGCCTTGATAGTATATCAGTAGAAGGTGCTACAGGAAATATGCATACGAACTTTGAGGGAAAAGCTGCGGCAGCTTTTAAGGCTTTAAAAGACGGTAATGATTTTATTTATGTCCACGTTGAAGCACCAGATGAATGTGGGCATAGAAACGAAGCTGAAAACAAAGTTTTATCGATAGAATATCTAAGTGAAAGAGTTGTAAAACCTCTGAAAGAAGCACTAGATGCTGATGGTATGGAATATAGAATGCTAATAATGCCAGATCACGCAACTCCGCTTGAACTCAGAACACATACCTCTGACCCCGTTCCTTTTTTGATATACCAAAACACAAACGAAAAGCCTTTAAAAAACCAAAAATATAACGAATCGGATGCAATAGAAGCTAATTTCCACATTGAAGATGGTTGGACATTGATGGACTATTTTATTAAAAATTCTAAGATTTAAAGAGGAGAATAATTATGAGCGATAAATTAAACTATATTAGTACACGTGGCGGTAGCGAATTACTTGAAGCTTCAGAAGCCATAATTCAAGGTCTCTCTAATAATGGTGGCCTATTTGTTCCAACTTTTATCCCTAAAATGGATTTTACGCTTGAAGAACTCTTAAACTTTGAATATAAAGAATTAGCTTTCAGAGTTATGTCAAAATTCCTTACTGACTTTACAGAAGCTGAATTAAAGGCATGTATTGAAAAAGCATATGACAAAAAATTTGAAACAAGCGAAATTGCACCCCTCGTTATAGCAGCAGATTTAGCAGCTGCTGTACCAGCCGATGTAGCGTTTCTGGAATTATACCACGGTCCTACTTTAGCATTTAAGGATATGGCACTTACGATCCTACCTCATCTTCTTATTACATCTGCAAAAAAACAAAATCTAAATAAAGAAATCGTAATTTTAACTGCAACATCAGGAGATACTGGAAAAGCAGCCCTAGAAGGTTTTGCAAATATCCCTGGGACAAGTATCATTGTTTTCTATCCTAAAGAAGGTGTTAGTGAAATCCAAAAAAGACAAATGACTACCCAAGAAGGTTCAAATACACATGTTATAGGGATCGAAGGGAATTTTGATGATGCTCAAACAGGAGTAAAAAAACTTTTTTCTAACAAAGTGTTAGCAGAAAAACTCGAAGAAAACGGAAAAATGTTTTCTTCAGCAAATTCAATTAACATAGGAAGACTAGTGCCCCAAATCGTATACTATTTCCATGCATATAAGGAAGCTGTTAAACAAGGTTTCATAAAGAACTCAGAAATCCTCAACTTCACTGTGCCTACAGGAAATTTTGGAAATATCTTAGCTGGTTACTATGCAAAGCAAATGGGCTTACCTGTTGGAAAACTCATCTGTGCTTCAAATGAAAATAATGTCCTTACTGATTTCATAAAAACTGGGAAATATGATATAAACAGAACCTTTAAACTAACAAAATCACCATCGATGGATATTTTAGTTTCGAGCAACCTCGAGAGACTCCTTTATCATATTTCAAATAATGATTCAAACGAAGTAAGCGAATTAATGAATAGTTTGAGTAAAACAGGTATTTATGAAATCTCCCCACTTATGAAAGATAATATTCATGACTTTGTTGGCGGATATACTACCGAAGCGAGTACTGTTAACGCAATAAAAAAACTTTTCATCGAAACCGGATATATTATGGATACTCATACTGCAGTTGCTTATGACGTATATCAAACATTAAAATCATCACTTATAGAATCTCAAAAATCAGTTATAATTTCTACTGCAAGCCCTTATAAATTCGCTTTAGATGTTCTAGTTGCTATTGACCCTGATAGTTTTGAGGAAATCAAAGATGAGAAAGATGTTTCTAAGATTCTAACTAAACTTTCAGAAGAAACTAAAAAAGAGATCCCTCTTTCTTTGAGGGACCTCCATGTAAAAGCTGAACTTCACTCTAGAATCTGTAAAGTGGATGAAATGCAAAATATAGTTGAAACTATTGTTTTAGGTTAAAAGTCGAAACAACTTTTAATAGTTTATCAGTACTACGTTTTGCGGATTCATTTAACTTAACTACCTCGTCCGCTTTTTCAACAACGACCATGCTCTTTTTTGCTATTTCTGAAGTTCCTGTAGCTCCTTCATTGGCAGCTAGATTAACTTCATTAATAGCTTTTAATATGTTCTGAATTGACGCAAGTAATTCTTCAGAAGTAGCGCTAAAATCCATTACCAATTCACTTACATAAGTCGCGTCTTTACTATATAATTCGCCGGTTTCAACCAAAGTTTCATAATCTTTTATTACTTGTTTGTCAATAAATTCAAGAACCTGCTGAGAATTCAAGGCTAAATTTTCAACTGCATTTACCACGAGTTGTGTTATATCTTGAATCTTAGCTACTGTACTTCCTGATTCTGTCGCAAGTTTTCTTATCTCATCTGCAACCACCGCAAAACCTTTTCCAGCTTCACCCGCTCTAGCAGCCTCAATAGCGGCATTGAGTGCAAGGAGATTAGTCTGTTCAGTAATCGCAAGTATAGAACTTGATAATACATTAATCTCATCTACTGCTTTTGATCTTTCAATCGCTTCGACCAAATTAATTTGCGTCTTTTTGTAAATATCATATGCATGTTTCTGAGAAATAACTGCATTGTTTTTTAGATTATTAGCTCTTTCACTTATTTCTCCAGCTTTAACAGCACCATCTTGGGCCTTAGAAGCTATAGATTCCGCAGCATTACCAATTTCCATAGATGTTGCATCCATTTCTTCGGTGGATGCTGCAGTTTCCTGCATGCCACCAGCTAATTGCTCAGTAGTCGCTGAAACATCTTCGATTTGTTGCATTAAAACAGTTATTGATTCATTCGAGTTATCTAATTCTTCCCCAACTCGTTTTGATTCCAGTGCTACATCATTAATTACGTTCCTCAAACTATTAATCATAATATCAACCGCTAGAATCAACTTGCCAATTTCATCTGTTGTTTTATATTTCTTTTCTATAGTCACAGACAAATCATTCTTTGATACTTTTTCTAAAATATTGATAGCGTATTTAATAGGCTTGTTGATACTATTAATTATTACCAAACAAATGATTAATAACAAAACGCCAACTCCCACGCTAGTAATTAAACTAATCAAAATTACGGTCGATTTCTCGGTATCATAAGTATTATTCCCCTTTATTGATTCCGCTTCTACTAAATTGCCAAATTTATCAAGATTCCCAATAACTGTATCGTTAAAGACATCAAGCCTAGAATCAATATCTTTAATGCTATCCATTGCGAAGTTAGCATCTTGAAGAATTGGTAACATTTCAGACTCGTACAAACTCACATATCCATCAAGCGCAACTTTTGCTTCTGACAATAAAGACTTTTCCTCCTTGGTTAGGTTCAGGTCTTCTTCTAATTTACCTATATTATTATAAGTCTCCGCCTTTTTCGCGTCCCATTCAACTTGAGCAACAGATAAATCGTGATTTATTACCGAATCTGCAATAATCTTATACAAAGTAATAAAATCAATTTGAGTTGAATGTGCTAAAATAGTCACTTCGCTCCTAGCATATCCTTCATCCTGTAATCTTCCCAAATCCGTCATCTGAAAATTCGTGGTTGTACTCAATACTATTAACGCTAACAGTGAAATAATAAGAAGTATAAAAAGTCTCATACGAACTGATAATGTTTTCTTTAAATCTGACTTAATCTTAACCATATTCTCACCTCTTCAATTATTTTATACAAACCGTAAAAACCTTTTAAAAAGAATTTATACATAGTATCAGTATACAAATTTTAGCCTTCCAATACAAGAAAAAAGAAGCACTTTTAAGCTTCTTTCAAATATCAACTCGAATATCTTCTTTCAAATACCTTCTTTTAAATATGCAAATATGAATTTATCTAGGTCTCCGTCCATCACAGCCTGAACGTTGCCAGTTTCTTCGTTAGTTCTGTGATCCTTAACCATACTATACGGATGGAAAACATAACTTCTAATCTGGCTGCCGAAAGCAATCTGGCTATATTCACCTTTGATGTCTTCAATTTTTTCTTTATGCTCGAGTTCTTTAAGTTCTATTAATTTTGCCATCAGCATCTTCATGGCTGTGTCTTTATTTGAGTGTTGAGAACGTTCATTTTGGCATTGAACCACCACGCCTGTGGGAATATGCGTGATTCGAATCGCTGAGTCAGTTTTGTTTACATGCTGGCCTCCAGCTCCACTGGATCTAAATGTATCAATTCTCAAATCATCATCTTTTATTTGTACCGTAATGGATGAGTCAACCTCTGGCATAATATCCACTGACGCAAAGGAAGTGTGCCTTTTTCCTGCTGAATCGAATGGCGATAATCTAACTAGTCTATGCACGCCTTTTTCGGACTTCAAGTACCCGTAAGCATTTTCACCCTCAACCATTATCGTAGCGCTCTTTATTCCGGCTTCAGCGTCTTTTTGCATATCAAGTAGTATCACATTGTAACCTTTTTTTTCTGACCATTTAACAAACATCCTAAAGAGCATTTCCGCCCAGTCCTGCGCGTCAACTCCTCCAGCTCCTGCGTGGATAGATAAATATGCACTATTTCTATCATATTCACCCTTTAGCAAAGTCTCAATTCTCATAGCCTCGACATCTTCAAGAAGCACTCTATATGCTTCTTCAGCCTCAGATACTATCGATACTTCCTGTTCCTCAATTCCCAGGTCTATCAAAACATGAAGATCCTCATATTCGCTTTTCATTCTTCTAAATCTCTCAAGTTTCGATTTAAGAGATTTTGATATCTTTAAAGTCTCACTGGCTTTATCAGCATTATTCCAAAAACCTTCTTGGTTCATTTTTTGTTCTAATTCTTCAATATTTTCCTCTATGCCTTGGATGTCAAAGTGACACCTCTATCTCACGAATCATACTCTCCGCTTTATTCAGCTCGTATCTTAGCTGTTCCAGTTCTAACATTGCTCCTCCTAAAGACATAACCATTTATTAAAAGTTTCTCATCTAAATAATTAACTTTGGCTTCCATAATCAATCCTTGAATAATTACATAAACTAGTTTGCGCCGCAACATTTCTTATATTTTTTACCGCTTCCACATGGGCAAAGATCATTTCTTCCAACTTTTTCTTCTGATCGCACAGTTGGTTTTTTTGTTCCAGCCTCAGCATTAGTTCCTGTTTCTTCTGCAACCTTCTCTCTTTGTGGAACATATCTCTCACTAACATGGAATACATACTGAATCGTTTCTTCTTTTACAGAATTTATCATTTCATTGAACATATCAAAACCTTCAATTTGATATTCCTGCACTGGATCTTTTTGGCCGTAAGCTCTTAGGTTAATACCGTCTCTCAACTGGTCCATTGCGTCAATATGATCCATCCACTTTGTGTCAACAGCTCTTAGCAAAGCTATTCGCTCAACTTCGCGCATTGTTTCACTGGTGATTTTTTCTTCCATCTTATCATACTCAGCTGTTGCTATATCAATTAATTGTTCAATTAACTCTTTTCTGGTCAGCTTCTCAATATCTGAAACATCAAGAGCATTCTTAGGCAAATAAATAGTGTTCAGATAAGTCTTTAATCCCTTAATGTCCCATTCTTCAGCGTATTCACTTCCCACAGTATATGCCGCTACTGAATCATTTACTAATTCATCAATCATGTCGAGTACATTGTTTTTTACATTCTCTCCCATGAGAACTTGCCTTCTTTGTCCATAAACAATTCCTCTCTGTTTGTTCATTACATTATCAAATTGGAGCACATGTTTTCTGATATCAAAATTTCGTCCTTCAACTTTTTTCTGTGCATTTTCAATAGATTTACTAAGTAAATTATGTTCTATTTGCATCGTGTCATCCATACCTAATGACTCAACTAGTCCAAGAATTTTTTCGGCACCGAACAATCTCATTAGATCATCTTCTAGTGAGCAGTAAAAACGACTTGCACCAGGGTCTCCTTGACGTCCTGCACGACCTCTCAGCTGATTATCAATACGTCTTGATTCATGGCGCTCAGTACCAATTATACAAAGCCCTCCGTGTGAGCTAACACCCTCACCCAATACTATATCCGTACCACGTCCAGCCATGTTCGTAGCTATAGTTACAGCTCCCGCTTGACCTGCCATAGCAATTATTTCAGCTTCTTTTTCATGGAATTTTGCATTTAAAACTTCATGCTTAATGCCCTTTTTCTTCAACATATCAGACAGCATTTCAGAGGTTTCAATTGAAATAGTTCCGACCAGAACCGGCTGATTATCAGCGTGTCTTTCGATAATTTCATTAACTACAGCATCAAATTTTCCCTTTTTGCTCTTATATACAGCGTCTGGGTTATCCATCCTCACCATAGGTTTATTTGTTGGAATTTCAATAACATCTAAATTATAAATATCTCTAAACTCATCTTCTTCCGTTTTAGCAGTACCAGTCATTCCAGCTAATTTTGAGTACATCCTAAAGAAGTTCTGAAAAGTAATAGTTGCCAAGGTTTGAGATTCTCTTTCGACTTTAACACCTTCTTTGGCTTCTATCGCTTGATGCAACCCATCTGAATATCTTCGCCCCTGCATTAAACGACCAGTAAATTCATCAACTATAATAACTTCACCGTTTTTTACAACATAATCAATATCTCTTTTCATGAGTGCCTTGGCTCTTAGTGCTTGATTTATATGATGATTTGTTTCGATGTTTTCGGAATCTGCAAGGTTATCAAGACTAAAAAATCTCTCGGCTTTAGTTATTCCTTCATCAGTTAACATTATCGTTTTCGCTTTTTCATCCAAAACGTAGTCTTGTTCTAATTTCAAACTTTTAACAAATGTGTTTGCTACGAAATAAAGATTAGTGGATTTTTCGCCGACCCCCGAAATAATAAGCGGAGTTCTAGCTTCGTCAATAAGTATTGAGTCAACTTCATCGACTATAGCAAAATTTAATTCTCTCTGAGACATTTCTTCTTTATAGACCACCATATTATCTCTTAGATAATCAAATCCGAGTTCATTATTGGTTGCATAAGTGATATCAGCATCATAAGCATTCTGACGTTCTTCTGATGATAACCCATGTACAATTAGCCCAACCTTCAAACCAAGAAAATCGTGTATCTTTCCCATCCACTCGCTATCACGTCTAGCCAAATAATCATTTACCGTTACTATGTGTACGCCTCTTCCAGTTAAAGCATTCAAATAAGACGGAAGCGTGGCTACCAATGTCTTACCTTCCCCTGTTCTCATTTCAGCAATTCTGCCTTCATGTAAAACCATTCCACCCACAAGCTGTACATCGAAGTGTCTCATGTTAAGAACTCTTTTTCCAGCTTCTCTTACCACTGCAAAAGCTTCTGGTAGAATATCATCAAGCGTCGCCCCATTTTCGAGCTTCGATTTAAATTCAAGTGTTTTCCCCTTAAGTTCTTCGTCGCTTAATCTCTCGATCTCAGGTTCAAAAGAATTTATGATTTCAACCGTTTTCATCATTCTCTTTATTTCTCTTGAATTAACACTTCCAAATATTTTATCAAATATAGACATATTCTTCTCCTTTTATTTTATGAGATGAATGCAATTAGAGAATATCTAATTCATCACCCTTCTCAATGATTACTTGAATCTCAATTATTATTTGAATCTTAATTGTTACTTCAATCTCGATGATTACAAATAAGTACAACTAAATCATTTACGTACTAACATTGTATTTAGTTTCGAATTCTAAATCAACTCAACAGATATAATAATATCATAAATTTGACAGAAAATAAATTTTAAAAAATATTTTCTTAAAACAAGCCAGTGTTCGCTTTACAAAATGCTTTCAACAGTTTTATCAACAAATCAAAATTTCCAAGCCTAAGTATATCAATCACTTGTCGATTTATCCACAACACACACATTTTAGCCCCCTTGCCTGTGTATAACCCTGTGAATATGTGCTTAACTCTGATTTATTAAGGCTTTAAGACCTTTATGTTAAATAATTGTGACGTTCGCTTGACAAAAGCTATATTTTAGGATTTAAATACATTAATTTTAATTTTGTCATAATATTTGTATAACATATGGCAGGAAACTTAATTCAGGTGTAGAATTATATTAGTAGGATAGAAAAATCCTATAGGTACATAAAGTCGCGAAAGCGAAAGGAGATGTTTATATGCGTATAGTGGTAAGTGGAAAAAACATGGATGTTACTTCAGCTCTTAGAGAAAGAGTGGAAAGGAAACTGTCCAAGTTTGAGAGGTTTTTCGGACCTAATTCAGAAGCACATGCGACTCTCAGCGTAGAGAAAAACCGCCACATCATTGAAGTGATGATTCCGTTTCATGGCTCGCTAATTCGTGGAGAAGAAGCAACCGAGGACATGTATACTTCGATTGACAACGTGGTAGAAAAAATCGAAAAGCAGATAAGCAAACAAAAAACAAAACTTGAAAGGAAGCATAAGGACCACGGTATCAGCTTTATCGATTGGAACGAATCATACGCCGATGAAGAAACCGAAAGGATGATAGTAAAATCAAAGAAATTTGCATATAAGCCTATGGATGCAGAAGAAGCAGTTCTTCAGATGGAACTAATCGGACATAACTTCTTTGTTTTCCATAATGCAGATACAGAAAAAGTAAATGTAGTCTATAAAAGAAAAGATGGACATTACGGAATAATAGAACCAGAGTTTTAGATGATAAAGATACTAGAATAACGTCTGGGAAATAGGTTGAAAAACACTAAAGGGGAGAAAGCTTAAATGCTATCTCCCCTTTTGGAATGTAAAAACCGATCTATCTTTTAGCAATTTACGAGAATGGGGTGCGGACGATTTTTCACAGGCTCGATATGAACACTATTAAGCTTACCCGAGAAACTAACTATTACAAGATCCATAGCTTTTTTTAAGTTATTTTTCATTTCGATTCCTCAATTTATTTTTTATTTCTACTCAATATTAACGAAAAATGTTTAAATCAAAGTTTAATATCTATTGATTTTTAGTTAATTCATTGTTTGTTTTAATAACTAATACTTGATAGTTTCTTTAATTATAAGATTAATACTTGAAAACATTATTGGAGTGTTAAATAAGAAAAAAACGCATAATATTGGAAAATTTAAGTTTTTTCACAATAGTAGTTATAAGACTATATTTTAACAAAAATGCACAAAAAAACCGAGTGACGAATCACTCGGTCTAGTTCACTATATCTTATCTAGTGCAAATTATTTTCTTGCGTCAAAACAATCTTTGCAGTAAACAGGTCTAGCATTAGTTGGTTTGAAAGGTATCATAGTTTCTGCTCCGCATTCAGCACATGTAGCTGGGTGCATTTCTCTCTGTCTTCTTTCTCCACCGTCTCTGCTTGCTTTTCTAGCGCCTCTGCAATCTTTGCATCTTGCTGGCTCATTCTGGAAGCCCTTTTCAGCGTAAAACTCCTGTTCTCCTACTGTGAAAATGAAATCTGATCCGCAGTCTTTGCATGCTAGTGTTTTGTCTTCAAACATGTGTATCCCTCTTTCTTGTTGGTCGGTGATGGACAACTGGCCCCCACTCATACCTGGTTTAAATTTAGTAGTTGTCCGTATAGACACCACGTTATTTATTATATAACAGTATTTATATAATAGCAAGCACTATTTTCAATATATCTATAAATATTTTAAAATATTCCCATTAGTTTTTTAAATGCATTTTGCATATATAATTCTATCACTTCGCAGATCTATTCGAGTCTATTCGACCTCCTAGTGTCTTCTCGGGTAAGCTCTGATCTATTTCTTCCTATCAATAAAATATCCATCTACATTGGTAGATTTCTTTTCATATGCATTTAGGCCTTGCCTACCTTTTCTGATTTGACTAATTTCCTTTTGGGCCAAATCAATTATATTTTTCAACAAAATTGTATTTTTGTTTTCTAACTCGAGCGTTAAAGCAGCCTTATTATTAATAATCTCAATTTTTGTTCTTAAGGAAGCTATTGAAGGATATTCTTTTGTTGAAACATCGGACATGTTTTTTACACCTATTAATTTTTTTAGTTCGCCAAATAATGTTAAGAATTTCACATCGATTTCATCAACTTCTTTTATTTCGTTTTCAACCAAAAGTAAAATGGCGTTAATATTATTTCCGCCATTCTTAAGATCCGCTTCTTCTTTTACCTTTAAATCATAAATTTTTGTCATCAAAACCAACTTATGGTCAAGTAGCTTCGATAACTCCTCTGTTTTAGTAAAAATCGAACTAGAATTCATCGTTTCACCTTCTATTATTATCAGTAATGCTTTGCATTATACTAAATGCTTTGTTTGTAATACGCTTTATGCATTGTTTGCGAAAAATTTAAGTATTATTTTTCTTGCTGTGCTAACATTGTCTTTTGCTGTTGCGCTATTTGGTTTTGTTGTTGTTTTGCAATTTTCATAGCCTGTGCCCAAGTGTCACGAAGTTCTTCCGCAAAACCCAGAACTTCCTTCATTATATCGATATCCTTCTTAATATTAGCTTCAATAAGTCTTCTTCGCATGTAGTCATATAGGGCCAACAAGTTACTAGATACTTCATATTTGTAATCCAAAGTTAGCATAAATTCACTTAATATATCCTGAGCTCTAATGTTATAGTTGTTCGAATTCTCAACATTTTTCTCTTCGATGCCCTGTATCGACATTTTTATGAATCTTACTAATCCGTTATAAAGCATAAAAGTTAACTCCTGAGGCGTTGCTGTTTTAATTGAATTTGTTTGATATTGTATATGAGCTTTGTTTGTATTCATGTCAAGTTCCTCCTGTAAAAGTCCAAATAAAGTGAAAAGGAAAAATTAGTTATTATCCTCCTGAACTAGTTTGTTGTGTCAACCAAGCTGATTGAGAATTCATTCTATTCATTGCTGTTTCTAGAGCAGCGTACTTTTTGTATAAATTGTCTGATTTAGTATTCACTTTGTCAATTAAATTGTTAATTTCAGTAGTTTTCGTAGTTATGTTATTTGTTATTAAATTAATGTATTCTGTTGTATCACCTGGCAACCCAGCTTTAATAAGCAAAGCACCTTTTCCGTTAGTAGTTCTAATATTATCCTGCAAAACATCCGCTATTCTTTGGCCTATTCCTGACTCAGCAAATCTAGCTGTCTTTTGGGTACTGCTTGAATAGGCATTACTATACGATACTGACGATTCATTAGTAAATAATTTTACTACGTCAGAATAATTATTATCGAGAGCTGTTTTTAGTTTAGTTTCATCAATTGTTAACTTACCGTTGTCACGATAAGAAGTTGATTTAATTCCTATTGAACTGAGTGTTAATCCTGAACTAGTTACTTTTTCAGAAACGGCGCGTCTCAAAGATAGTGTTATACTATTTAATAGTGTGTCATTACTTAATAATCCGGTCTTTGCTTTGGTTTCCCATTTTGTTATGTCAGTTTCTGACATCGCCGATTTCTCATCATCTGTAAGCGGGAGATATGTTCTATCATATTTTTCAGAATATAACTTAGTAACTTTATCTATAACATCATTAAATTTAGTTACAAAATCCTTAATTCTTGTGATTAGCTCAGTCGTGTCTTTATCAATATTGAAATCAACTGATCCTACCTTTTTCAAAGAATAGTTTATACCATCAATTGCAAATGAATTCGTACTTCTTTTTACCCCATTAACACCATCAATGTTAATTATAGAATCCTTCGAATCAGTTTTTACTGATCCTCCTCCTATTAATCCAAGCGATTGTAATAGATTGTTTGAATTATCTGTTAATGTAAGATCGTTTGATGCTCCAAAGTTCTTATTTGTTAAAGAAATAGTGTCGGTTAAATCACTATATTTCATCGTCACTCCAGCAGTACTTTTATTTACCGCCAAAATTAAGTCCGACATGGTCGCAGTATTATAATCCTTACCTAAATCAATAACTGTGTTATTAATAGTAAAAGAAACATTGGCTGTTGGATCAGCTATGGTTAACCCTGTTTTAAAACCGTTAGCTAAAGATGCCAAAGAAGATGACAAGCTAATTCTATTAGTCTTACTATCAGTAGAAGCAAACCCCAAAGATGTGAATACTTCATCTGATGCTGCTATACTTAAAGAACTCCCAGTGGACGTATTAAAAGCTAATTTGTCAGAGGAACCACCTGTTAAAGATAGTGTTACTCTTCCTGTTCCAAAAGCTGAATCTAGCGAATTTTGGATTCCCGTACTTAAATCTGACAGATTATTATAATTTGCCAAAGAAATCGTTTTTACCGTCCCATCTAATGTTACGCTAATATTCTTTCCCGTAAGGTCCATAGGAAATGCTGTAAGAGAATTAGACGCTGCAACCGCCTTAGTAATTGTACCTGTATTAATGGTCGCTTGAGTCGCTAATTGAGTTACTTCAATCGAATGATTTGCAGTAACCGTATCCGCAGTTCCAGTTACAGAAACCATATCAGCACTGCCTGTCGAGTAACTGGTGTTAAAAACAGCGAGTGAAGAAGCGCTTGTAAAATTAGATGTAGGCTTTAATACATCAAAATTATCACTTTTAAAAGTTCTAAGCAAATTAGTTACTTCTCTATACGAATCCTGTTTCCATAACTGAAGTTCTTTATTTTGTTTTGCTTTCTCTACTTTGGCAGTATCTGCAGCTAAGATGCTTTTTATAATGCCATCAACATCTAGACCAGTGGTTAAACCCGTCATTCTAAGTTTACTATTTAAAATGCTACTTATATTACTTGTGGCCATTTATTTCATCTCCTTTCGTCGACAAAAAGACCATTCAATTCCCACATTTTTGCGACCATATCAAGAATCTTTTCAGAAGGAATTTCTCTGATTACCTCGTTAGTATCTTTATCAATCACTTTAACTATAATTTGTTTAGTCGCTTCATGAATCGAATATTCAAAAGACTTATTGGCACCATTAATAGCTTTATTTGCTCTTTCTATTAACGCAATCCAATCTTTTTCGTTCATATCCAACTCTGTTTTTGTTTTTCTTTTCATCTCTGGTAATGATTCAATATTTGAATCATTATTCGTGTTAGTGGTTATTGAGGTTTGAATTTCTGAAGTGCTCTTTGTAGAATTCTTAAAGGAATCATTTCCAACTGTGCTTACCGTCCTTGGAATAGCTTTTTCAGTTGGCATACTAACTGTGTTTACGTTAGTTGGCTCGATTTTCATGATTAATCCCTCCTTGGATACTCTTTATAAGATTATCGACCTAAATTAGACTTATCTTTATATAACAAACCATTTTGTTAATAATTATTTTATCTCATAATTCTCAATTAGATGTGAATTCGTAAGAAATAAGAGGTTTATCTTGCAATTCTTTTTCTGGATTTCTTATCGGCTTAATCGCAGTCAGTATTACTGTCATTTCACTAACAAAATTCCTTCTCGAATTCACGGCTTCAAGCAATTCATCATTACTAAGTGTAGAAAACCTATTATCTGTTATCAACAATTTTATTTCTTCAACTTTCCAATCGCCTCTATATCCGTAGTCTGCTCGCCAATAAAAAGGTTGAGAAAAATAGCCAAACGAATTTATAAAATACTGTCTTAAGTGAGTTGGATCCTCAAACGCATCATCACTCGATCCATATGGGCATCTAAAAACCGCCGTCGCTCCGGGTTTTGATATCCTATATAGCTCTTCCATCATTGGCATAGAGTTCTTTATATGTTCAATTACATGGTTAGCTAATATTTGATCAACCGAATTTTCTTTAAACGGTAGTTTTAATTCTTTACATATTTCAAGATCTGCTACTACGTCTACCCCTTCGCCATCAACCAAGTCTAAGTTTATCCAATCAGATTTTATGTTTCTACCACAACCAACATTTAGTTTGATACCTTTTTCAGGCGCTATTCTCAAATTGTTTAAAATATCATTAATTCCTTGTCTCAGATTTTCATCATTACATTTTTCAAAAATAATTTCTATACATTCTTTTATCTCATAATCATCATAACCTAATTCTACACCTTTTTCAAAGAAAACTATAGCTTCGCTGTATTTTCTTAATCGGTATGCACAAAACCCTGCGATGAACAAACATTTTTTCTTTAATTCTTTATCTTCAAGATTTATCGAAAGTTTAGAATAATATTCTTTTGCATACTCAATTTTACCGAATGAAATAAATCTATCGATTAAAAAGAAAAGCGAATCAGAGTTAATAACTTTAAAAGCATTTTCCATGAACTTGTCCCATTTGCAAAAATCTGCATAAGAAAATATTATTTCAATTGCTAACAAAACATTATTTTTAGTTTCGTCGTTTATATGTGATGAATAATCTCCAACACTAATCAACTCTAATGCAACAGAAGCATTTACATCAATATCTTTTAACCTTCTTTTATAATCTTCGCCCAATCCTCCTAGTATAATCGATGCAATAACATAAGGTAAAAGAGCATTATTTTTATGTTCTTCAGCTAATGTTAAAACTGTGTCAGTTACCTCTTCATACTGTTCTAATGCATACATTGCTTCAATTATTGATTCATCTTGCATCTCATAAATTGTATTCCAAATTTTAGCATAATATGAAAGAGCGATTGGCATTTTTATTTTTTTGATGGATTTAATCAAAAATTTAATATCATCAAATGAGTTAATATTATAAATAGAATTTAAGAACGATATTATTTCTTCGTCATTTTCTTTTAATAATAGTCTCAGCATTCGTAACAATGATTCTTCGTAGAACTTATTTTGTTTTAAAACCATCAAAAAATATTCAATTGCCTTTTCTTCTTGATTTAAATAAGCAAACAAAGATCCTATTGTGTTCAATGTTTCCATATAATACGTTTGAAAATCATTATTTTCATGAGTCGACATTTTATTATTGAGTTCTATCGTAAGTAAAAAGGTCTCTAGAGCTTCTCTAATTCTTTTTTCTTTTAATAAAGTTATAGCTTCATATCTTACTATCTCAGGATGATTCCAATATCTTTTTTTTGCTTTATCCAAAACTTCTCTCACCTGAGAAATAGAATATTTATTTCCCATTTCAATCATTGATTTTAATATTATTATATATAATTTATAACTAATGCTATTATCAATTTCTTTATTATTCTTTATTTCACTTTCAAATGCTAAATTAGCATATTTAATTGCAGCTTGACCATTTCCGAGTCCAGCATGGCAGCCACATATATAATAATAGGTCATTGCATCCGATTTTCCATACTTAACCTCTTCAAGCAAATTCTTTAGATTTCTAGCAAGTTTTTCACGAAGAGCTGCTTTTGAATATCCAGTATGAATTATTACCAAATCTTCAACAAAAATTGAAATAAGATCGGAATCTTTTTTAGTAAGTACTTCGTGTATGCGTCCAGAATATCTTATATTTCTATTATTCCTAAAAATTCGAATTATGGGATTTTTCCCAATAACTTCATTTCTTTCTTCATCTATATGTATCATCAAGCATGTTATAGTGTCGACATCTGTTTTTTCGTTGCACAACTTTATTGAATGAATCATTTTTTTAGCAGATTCCTCTTCAATGTACTCATCAGCATCAAGAAAAATAATCCAATCACCGCTAGCCTTACTCAATGAATAGTTTCTAGCTTCTGAAAAATCGTCACGCCATTCGTATTCAAAAAACTTACAGCAAGATTTTTCTCCTATATCCAATGTCCTATCCATAGAACCTGTATCTACAACAATCACTTCATCAACATAGGACTTAATACTTTTGATTGATTCTGAAAGTTTCTCTTTTTCATTTTTCACAATATAGCATGCTGATATTTTCATTTTTCCCTCCCGCGATTAAAGAAAATACAATAAAACAAAGGAGGGGAATAAATTCCCCTCCTTCTTTTTTAAAATACTATCTGAGTAACTGAAGAACGCCCTGTGGCTGTTGATTAGCTTGAGCAAGCATAGCTTGTGCAGCTTGTGAAAGGATATTGTTCTTTGTGAACTCCATCATTTCCTTAGCCATGTCTACGTCACGAACACGAGATTCAGAAGAAGTCAAGTTTTCAGATGTAGTACCCAAGTTAGCTATAGTGTGTTCAAGTCTATTCTGCATAGCCCCGATTTTTGATCTTTCTGAAGAAACTGTAGTTATAGCATTATCAATAGTAGTAATCGCTGTGTTAGCTCCAGATTGATTAGTAACAACCAATGCATTAATACCTAATGCAGAAGCACTCATATTGTTTATTGATAAAGTTGTGCTCTGGTTAGCGTTAGCACCAATTTGGAATTTAACAGCACTATCTGTTACATTTAGAACTTGATTATTACCATTTGCACCATGACCTGTTGTTACTGTAAACTGGAATCCACCTACATTTAAGGTTTCTCCTGCATATGCTGTAATAGCAGCTGCGTTAACAGTTTTTGCGCCTGTCAAATCAATGTCTAAAGCATTCGATGTTAAAGCAAATGCTATTGTACCATTACTTGTGATAGGAGCTGTTCCTGTACCAAACGCAAACGTGATTCCACCAATAGTGTTATCAGCATTTAAAGTTTGTCCAGTCTTTGTTGTAACAGTTCCGTCTGGTCCAGTTAATGTCAAGTCAGCTGTAGCTCCAAAATTAGTAACAGCCAAAGAGTAATTGCCATACTTGGAACCTGCAGCAGCTGTAACATCTGCTGCAATAAGTGCAGCAGAAGCCGTATTTGTGTTAACAGTAAACGTATCTGTACCAACAGCAGTAGCAGTCAATGTATAAGTACCTGTAGTAATATCACTTCCGATAACTTGAAGCCCATCATTTGTGAAACCAGTTGAAGATGCTACCGCAAATGTTTTTCCCATTTCACCATTAAGTAACTTCTTTGTGTTAAATTCAGTGTCTGTTGAAATTCTGCTAATTTCTTGTGTTAGCTGATCCATTTCACCTTGGATATTAGTTCTGTCTGCAGTAGTGTTTGTGTCAGTAGCTGACTGAACTGCTAGTTCTCTCATTCTTTGAAGAATGCTATGTGTTTCACTTAAGCCACCTTCAGCTGTTTGAATCAATGAAATACCATCTTGAGCATTTCTGCTAGCTTGATCTAGGCCTCTGATTTGGCCTCTCATTTTTTCGGAAATTGCTAGACCAGCTGCGTCGTCCCCAGCTTTGTTAATTCTTAAGCCTGACGATAATTTTTCTAATGATTTTGCTCCGTTAGCACTGTTTGTGGATAATTGTCTGTACGTGTTAAGTGATGCGATATTGTGGTTAATTCTCATGATTTTTCCCTCCTTGAATTTTTTGCAGTAGAATCCTTTCTCTGCTAAACAGCATCAACATCTTATTGGGCCCTTTAAGATGGAGAAATTGTTTCTGTATAATACTTCGGCTAAACATTAGCCAAACTTTATACCCCGAAAAAGAATTTTAAAAAATATTTTTGGTTTCTTGTGTAACCTCTAATGTCTTAAAAAAACTTTTTCGCGAATATCGAAATTTGATTCTCCTACCAAAAGCGCCGGATACATCATTGTAAGGCATACTTCTGGGTTATCAAACGATTGGAGAAATTGGATATCTGTGTTTTCTGTAGCTGTGATTAGTACAAATCTCTGTTGGTCTTGAATAATTATCAATAAAACAAACTGGGTATAAGTAAATATTTTCTATTTTTTTAATATTTTCGATGCGTCCTTAATATCTGCCAGAATATTCATAGACAATGTGTTCTCCTCTGCCAATTCCCGATATATTTCTTTCCTGAAAATCTTCATTTCTTTTGGAGCATTTATGCCTATCCGTACTCTGTCCTCGCCAATATCTACTATAGTAATTTCAATATTGTCGTTAATCATAATAGATTCATCTTTTTTTCTCGTAAGTACAAGCATTTTAAGCACCCACCTTTTTTATTCTGTGACGAATCTCATATTTTTCGTCTATCAGAACTTCTTGTGCTGCCTTTCCATTTTTAATATTAACAACTATAGGTGCTTTCAAATTAACAGTCATTTCTTCGACATTCTCGGGTACAGTGACAATATTAAATAAAAGCACATCATCCGGGCTATCAAGACCCAATATCTTGACAATATCTTCGCTGAGTTCTATATCATACTGCTCTATTACCAAAGCTGGCGGGATAGTTAAAAAGCACAAATCCGGCTCATCTAAAGATTGCATAAATGTAAATACTAAATCATTCATTCCATCAATTAAGGCAAATCTATTATTAGTCTCAAATGCTAGAAGTGGCCTCTCAAAATTTATTATTCCCTTTTCATCAATTTCCATTTCACCAAAAAATTTAGTTTTTATATTCATATGATTCCTCCAATACCCTTTTTAATAATTATATCAAATTTTTTCATCAATAGTATTATCCGAAAAATTAATTTCTATTGATCCATATTGCTCAACATTAATATTTACCCCGCCAACCAAGTAGTCAATCACCGGTTTAACTTCCACAGCTCTAATATTTATCTCGCTTTGTTTATATCTAATATTTAACTCTCCAGCGGTAATATTTATTACAGGTCTGCTTTGTGGTGCGAACCCCAAAATCCATTCTTTTTGTTTGTTATAATTTCTATAAGCATTATAAGAAATTGCATTACTACCATTTTCTATAGCTGAATAATTGGCGCCGTCATCAATCCTTCTGGCGACTCCTTCATTAAATTTC
>CAYZED010000002.1:178351-225368 GCA_964477445.1 uncultured Clostridiaceae bacterium
ATTGTCTTGTATTCTTTAGCCCTACTTCAGAAAAGCATTCACTTTGGTCAATCGTTAAAGTGGAGCGCTTTGCCTCAATTTCCAACTTCGAAGGATCCTTTGATATTTCAAAATCTGCATTGGGTTGTTGAATTTCAAGCCTTGCATTATTTGTGTTAATATTTATTTTTAATGGTATAGTGTTTATTGAAATCATTTAGCTCACCTCTACCTCAAGAAATCAACCAATGATGGCTGTATAATCTTAGCTCCTCCTGCTAAAGATGCTTTATACACATTCTCTTCGTTCTGCATATTCATAATTACTTCTGCCATATCTGCATCTTCATTATTAGACAATAATTCTTTTTGATTAATCAAATCATCATCAATTCTTCTTCCAGTCAAATCTAGTCGATTAGACTTAACGCCTATTTCCGCTCTTAATGCGTTTACATTATCTACATTAATATCGATTCTTCTAATGGCATCAACTATACCGCTAGTGTTTCCAGATTGCAAATCAGAAATCAATGTATTAAAGACACTAATTAATTGTGTATCATCTCCCACCGTAGTAATTGTTGAAGAATCAATGGTTTGATCTATTGTCGCCCCATTAGCAGTTGATCCAAACAATCTTTTGCCAAGTATATTAATGTTTAGTTGTTCTGATATACCCACATTATACTCAATTTTTTCTGAATTTGTCTGTGCAAGATTGTATTTTCCATTCGCATCAAGTAATGGCTGATCTGTTTTATACCCAGAAAATATATAACTACCCGCAAAGCTTGTATTTGCGGTAGTAATCGCCTGATCTTTGAGTTGTGATATTTCAAGTGCAATAGCATTTCTTTCGGATGTAGAATTAGTGTCATTTGCGCCCTGAACAGTCAACTCTCTTACTCTTTGTAATACATCCTGCATATTCACCATTGCTTGCTCTGATGTCTGTAACCAAGACTGCGCATCTTCGGTGTTCCTTTTATATTGTTCTAATTTATTAATATCGGTATTTAATCTTAAGCTTTTTGAAACTCCAATAGGATCATCAGAAGGCTTTAAAAATTTTTTACCAGAAGCCATCATCTGGTTATACTTGTCCATTCTTGTTATGTTTTTTGTCAAATTATTAAGCATATTGCTTATCATCATACTATTTGTGACTCTCATACTTATCCCCTCCTCGAAACTTCTAAAAAGTTATCTTCCGACTAATCCAACTCTGTTAATCATGGTGTCTAATATTTTGTCTAAAACCGAAACTGATTTGGCAGATGCGGCATATGCTTGCTGGTACTTAACTAAATTCGCCATCTCTTCGTCTAAATTTACTCCTGAAACTGACATTCTTCGTATATCTGTTTGTTTTACAAGTGCTTCTGCGTTACCAGCCATTCTAACTGCTTGATTAGAATCTACTGAAAGTGATGTCAATAATGACTTAATGAAATCATCAGGAGTTCCAATTGGTCCCGAAGGAAACATATTCGTAAGTTTTCTCGAATTAATCAAATTCTTAACATTAGTACTATCATTTTGACCTTTCCCAGATGTGGTTGCGGTTGCTACAAGTAATGGGTTTGCTTCCAAAGTCGAATTTATTCTGATATTGGTAGCATTAATAGTTCCTACTGTAGTATCAAAAAAATCGGTTCCCGTGGTTTGAGGATTGTCGAGCCCATAACCTGCCTTATGAATCGTGTTGATGGACTGTGCATAATTATTTGCAAATTGATTTAGTTTATTCAGATAATAAGGAATGCCTCTATAATCTCCATTATTCCCGTTTCCATCTCTTGATTCGAGCAATCCTTTCAAATCTCCGCCGAGAGGTTTAACCACACTGCCTGTTGTTCCTGTCCATACAACTTGATATGTTTTTCCACCACCTTGAGCCTCTATTGATTGAGCTTGTAAGGAACTGTCGATTTCTATATCAATTTTGTTATAGTTAAAATGATTTATTAAAGTAATTCCGCCGATTTTTAAATCAAAATTAGCATAACCATTACTATCCTTCGTTTCGGATACATTAACATCCACTATTTCAGATATTTTATCAACATACAAATTTCTCTGATCTCTTAAATCATTTGCTTTATGGCCTTCAAGTTCAAAATTGAAAATTTGTTTATTTAGATTCGCAACTCTCATAGCCAGTGAATTCACTTCATCAACTTTAGTTTTCACTGAGAAATTTAGTGCTCTGTATTCATTCATAAGTTCATTACCATTTCTATTTATCGATGCTGCTAAGACTGCTCCCTTTTCTACAAAGGAGACCCTATTGGTGTTATCTTCGGGTCTTTTGGCTAGTTCTTCCATCGAAACATAAAATTCATCCATAACTTTTCTGATTCCAGTATCTGATGGCTCATTAAATATGCCTTCAATAGTATTCAGTTCTTCTTTCTTTATTCTCCAGTCACCAAGTGCTCTAAATTGATTCCAGTACTTATCATCAAGAAATTGACTTCTTGCTTGAGTAATATCATATGTTTCTACCCCAGTCCCAAGCATTCCACTAGCATCACCTAGAATAGGCATTGTAGCTCTTTGAAGTGATGTTTGTCTGCTATAGCCCGCTGTGCTTGCATTTGATATGTTATGACTTGTAATGTCTAACGATCGCTGAGAGGCATATAGTCCAGATGTGGCTGTGTTAAAACTTCCAAATGTTGTACGCATAAAATCACCTGCTTATTTTTTTATCTTCCGCCTGTGCCAAGTCTATTTACAATTATATCCACCATTTCATCAATGGCGTTAACTACTCTAGCTGCTGCATCATACGAATGTTGATATCTTATTAAGTTTGACATTTCCTCATCTAGACTTACGGATGATATTTCGCTTCTCCTATTGTTTATCTGTGCTACTAAGCCAGATTGTGCTTGAGACGCTGAAATAGCTTCCATCCCTGTATTGCCAAGATCTGCAATAAGATTTCTATAGAATTCATCGGCGGTATACTTTCTATCAATTAACGCCACAGGATAATCGTCCCTTCCAAATATTTCCTTGTTTCTTAAGTTTGCTATCGTTAGTGCGATACTATTATCTTCAGCTGCACCGGCTTGTGAACCGAGAGCGATATTGTCAACGGATTCCATTTCCGGGTTAAAGATAATATTCTTAAGTGTAATTCCATTAGTCGTTAAGTCAGCCCCATTTAAAAACATCGGTCTATGTGTATTATCAGCTATTCCATATCCAGACATTTCTATAGAATTTATCTGATCAGATAACCCAATAATAAATTGATTGACTCGTTCCATATTTTCACCAACTAATATATCTCTTGCTTCAAACAAAGCAAACATTTGTCCGCTCTCAAAAGTAATGTCAACCTGATTATCACTCCACACTACTTTTTTCTGCCCATCATTAGTTGAATCATTTATTGAGCTTAATGAAGTTGCCTTATTTGATTCAACTATAAGTCTTCCTTCCAAAGAAATATTAACAATGTTTTTACTATTATTTACATCCACTTTCACGTTGATCGCTAATTCTTCGACCATATTATTTCTTTGGTCTCTAAGATCACTAGCTATTACACCGAATTTTTCTACAATCCGAATCTGTTGATTTAAATTAGCAATACCTTTTGAGAGATAATTAATTGATCCAACTTTTTCGGCGATTTCAGCATCTTTGTTTTTCTTAAAATTCGTAAGTGTTTCATCAATATATTTAATGTTTTCAATCAATGCTAAAGCGTTTTCCTTTACAAGAGATCTAGCTGCCAATCCACCTGATGGCTTAGAAGCTTGTTCCCACGCATTCCAAAAATTATTCATTACTACCTGAAGACCATCTTGTGTCATATCATTGAAGCTAGTTTCGAGTTCTTCAATACTATCTTTTCTTGAATTCCAATACCCCTCAGTAGATAGTTCTCTTTGAATTTTTCTATCTAAAAAATAATCCTGCATTTGTTTAATTTCTTGTATCTCAACGCCAGTACCAGCTTCTAAAACATTTTTCCCATTCATCCCCAGTTTTTCATATGCCAAAGATGATTGATTAATCACCTGTCTTTTATAGCCAGGTGTGTTAACATTTGAAATATTATGACTAGTCACGTCAAGCGCTCTCTGTTGGGCTCCAAGAGCTGAAAGAGCTATTCCAAGTCCACTGAATGTTGAAGTTGCCATTTATAACGCCTCACTTTGAATTTGTAATATATTTTTTGCTATATTTTTTTATTAAAAAGTCTGTTATTTTTAGCGGCTTTCGCGGCCCCACTATTTCCATATGAATTATCAACTTCGCCAATGCTAGTTAACATATTTAATGAAAAATCAATGTAATCTATTGATTGGTTAATAAGTTCTTTATTAATATTATTTATTGATTTTATTTCAGCTAATATTCTATTAAGCTTTATGGCTTTCTCATTTAATTTGTCGCCAAATTCTTTACCGATTTTTTTTGATATCCCACTTATATTTATATCATCGGCACTTAAATTCATTTCCTTTGCAATTTCTATTACTATTTCTTCTCTACTTTTTTCAAATTTAACAATAGATGCTATAAGCGATCGTTCCGAAGCAATAATTCTATCAAGTTCTTTAGTATTACCGTCGATTAGAAACTGCTTTTTATCCTTTGATAAAGAAAGAAATTCAAGATATACTCCTGTTTCTTCTTCTAAAATATTTATAATTTCTAATATTGTGCCGTTTGACATTATTTACCTTCTTTCTAGAAAAAGACCACAGCTGTCTTATAAACTCAAAGCTGTGGTTTTCGATTATTCTGTGAATCTTACCTTAACCGATAGCATCTTCTCCGCAAGTTTCTTACTGTCAACGCTGTAATTCCCTGAATCAAGTTTCTCTTTAAGCTTGTTGACCAAGTCTTCTCTCACATCTGGTAAATCTTTAATAACTTTGACCGCTTTCAGAACTGTTTGAAAATCTAAAGCCTGTTGCGAAATAGTTACCTGATCTTTCGAGGAAACACTTGTAGAAGATTGAACGGGTCTCTTGGAATCAATTTTTTGGTTTCCATATACACTGCTGACTCCTCCGACTTTGTTTATGCTCATGACCCGCACCTCCTTTTTATAATAGTTTATATGACTTCAATTATTCTATCGGTATAAAACAATGCCGCCTTTAGCGGCGGCAGATTTTTTTTATTTCTTTTTATTTCCTTCTTTGGGCCGTATACATTCGATCCTTCGTATTATGTATATTATTGTCTTCTTTAGATGATACGGCTGGCTTCTCTAATCCAAATTCTTTCTTTAATGTTGAAGAAATATCATTCTTGCAATAATCGCAAAATTTACCCGTACTAATTGATTTACTACACTTTTCACAATTCAACCCAGTATCAGGCATATCACCGTTTTCATTTAGTTTTAGTATTAATCTCTCTTCTTTTAGCCATCTTAATATTTTTTCAAGCGGAACTTCTGTACCATCTGCTACCTGTTTCATGTTTACGCCTGGATAATCGTAGATATAATCTCTAACTAATCTAAATTCTTCTTCCTCAAGTTCTTGACATTCCGTGCACAATTTACTGCCATAACTGGTAAAAAATTTACCACATTTTTTACAATTTCTAAAATCAGCCATTATTTTATCCCCTTATCTTTCATCCCACCTCCGGCTGCTGTCAAAACCGTAATTGACTTGGCACCCGCGATCCCAAGAATCTTCGCGCATTCATTCGCTGTACTACCAGTGGTGAAAATGTCATCTATTAAAATTATATGTTCGTTAAGAATATTATATCCAATATCCACGGAAAATGCACCTTCAATATTTCGACTTCTTTTATCTTTACCCAGAGAATATTGAGTCAATGTGTTTCGGTTTCTGGTTAAAATGCATGCTACTTCGAAGCCTGTTATCTCAGAAACTTTCATCGCAAGTAGTTCTGCCTGGTTATAACCTCTCGTCTCCATTTTTTCGGGACTTAAAGGCACTGGGACAAGTAATAAGTTATTCAATTTTTCTCGATTAACTCGAATAAATTCTTTTTCAAATTTTTTCGCCATATAATATCCAAAAATATTCGCAATAGAGTTTTCTTTTGCATATTTAAATCTATGCATTATTTCTTTGACTTGTCCATTATACTCAAAACAGGACATTACGTAGGAATAATATTTAGAACTTTTTTCACAATCAGAGCAAAGCCCTTTATTGTATTTATCACTAAAAACTTCGTCATTAATATTCCAATCAATATATCTCCCGCATTTTATACATGTTGTTCCATCAATAACTTTCATTGAATCAATGCATTTTGTGCAGATTATCCGTTCTCTATGAACAAAAATTCGTTCTAGTATAGAAATCCCGTCATTACTTTCATCAATCTCATTAGCACAAACTATGCAAATGTTATTTTCATCTGACAAATCAAGGAAGATTAGAAATTCACTAAATATTTTTTTTATTATATTCATATTTTATTATCCGATCATAGAAGCAAATCACATTTCCTATCTTAGTGTCTTTCTTAGTAACCAACTTCCCTGAAATGCTTTAGTCTGGTTGCTAATCCTGAATACCTCTTGCCTTGGTAATTATTATTTACCATTTCGTCCAATGCGCCTTCACTTCCAACTATTACTGCCAAACGTTTTGCTCTTGTCAATGCTGTGTACAATAGGTTTCTGGTCATCAACATTTGTGGCCCTGGCAAAATAGGTAAAATTACAGCTGGATATTCCGATCCTTGACTCTTATGTACTGTCATAGCATATGCTAACTCAAGTTCATCAAGATTCTCATTCTCATACCGAACTCTTCTTTCTCCATCAAACACTACATAAATACAGTTCGATTCATTATCTATAGCTTCAATTTTCCCAATATCTCCATTGTAAATACCTTCACCAATAACACTGGTTTCTGATATCGATTCCCACTTCATCTTATAGTTATTACTAGTCTGCATAACCTTGTCACCTTCTCGAAAGGTATTTTCACCGAATTTTTTTTCACTTTTCTTTTGATTCGGAGGATTAAGTCTTTTTTGAAGTTCGATGTTAAGATTTTTTACTCCACATGTCCCTTTTTTTGTTGGAGCAATAACTTGAATATCGTCCTTGCCCAGTCCTTTAAAACCCACAAGTCTGCTTTGACAAAGATTTAACACTGTTTCTAAGGCTTGTTCAAGATTAGTTCTTTTCATGAAGAAAAAGTCGGAGTCTTCTGAGTTGGAAAGTTCAGGCTTCTTTCCGCTATTAACGCAATGTGCATTTGTCACAATTTTGCTACTTTCCGACTGTCTAAAAATCTCAGTCAATCTTATAATAGGCACAGTTTCGCTATCAATAATATCCTTCAAAACACTTCCCGGCCCTACTGAAGCTAGTTGGTCTACATCTCCAACTAAAATCAATCGACTTTTTTCTGGCATAGCTTTTAACAAACTATTCATTAAGAGGATGTCCACCATTGACACCTCGTCAACGATTAACGCCCCACACTCTATGGGATTATCCTGATCTCTTTGGAATGCACTGCCTGTCTCTTCATCACCTCCAACTGTGTATTCAAGTAATCGGTGAATAGTAACTGCTTCTCGTCCCGTTGCCTCTGACATTCTTTTCGCTGCCCTTCCTGTTGGTGCAGCGAGTTTTACTTCAATTCCAGCATCTAGAAAGAAATCTACTACCGCTTTCGTTACAGTTGTTTTACCCGTTCCGGGTCCCCCTGTAATTACAGTAATACCATTTTTAACCGCAGCCTCAACCGCCTGAAGCTGTTTTGTTGAAAAATTAATTCCGATTTTTTTCTCAATCTTCTTTTTTTCTGATTCAAAAACCTCATACCATCCATCGCATTCTCCCGCGAGTGACAAAATCCTAAGCGCCACTCCTTCTTCTGCTCTTAAAAAAGACAGCGAATAAATCATTCGTTCTCCATTAATCACCTCTTCAGCGAGCAACCCATTTGTTAATAATAATTCCAATGATTTTTCTATAGACAATTTATCACTTTTTATTAACTCTGATGTGGCATTAATTAGATTTTCGAAAGGAATACATGTATGTCCATCACCGTGGTATTCATTTAACACATATCTAATAGCCGAAAGTTTCCGCTCTTTACTATCAGCAACAAATCCCATTGCACGTGCTACAGAATCAGCTGTTTTAAATCCAATCCCCTTAATATTGTCACAAAGTCTATAAGGATTCTCTTTAATTATCCCGACTGATCCACTTCCATACATTCTATATATTTTAAGTGCAAAACTTGTTGCAACTCCAAGGTTAGAAAAAAAAGCCACTACATTAGTCACTTCTCTTTGTTCAATAAAAGCTTCGTGAATTACTTCAGCTTTCTTTGGGCTGATCCCCTTAATTTTAACCAGTTTCTCTGGCTCCTTTTCGATAATATCAAAAGAAGATTCCCCGAATTCTGTAATAATCCTTTTTGCTAGTGCTGCGCCAATCCCTGGAAGTAGTCCAGACCCCAAATATTTTTCCATTCCATTAAGACTTGCTGGCATTTCAACCATAAAGCTCTCCGCTTTAAACTGTAAACCGTAATCTGGATGATTTGTCCAAAATCCTTTAACCTTCAGAGTCTCTCCTGCATTAACTCCCGGAATTACCCCGGTTACAGTTGTGACTAAGTCTGAATTTTCACTAATAAAATCAGCATCATTACTTTCCATTACTTGAAGCTCAATAATAGTGAAGCCATTATTGTCGTTTCTATATACTATTTCTAATACTGTTCCACACAGTTCAATATCCTTAAGTTCCATAAAGCTTGAAATCACCTCCTAATGTCTGTATTCGTATTTTCTTTTTATGTTTATTCAAAAATAGAACTGTTTCATGTTCAATCATACGTTTTAATATGTAAATATATGTAATCATATGTAAATATTATCACGTATTTGAAACTTCGTCAAACCAGTTTAAACTGAGGGGCCTAGTATTTTTTTAGATTAAGTCTTGTTTTGTTATTTCAACAAATCCACATTGTTTATAGAGCTCTAGCGCTGCAAAATTCTTTTTATCTACTTCTAATAACACATCTGTAATTCCAATATTAATAAATTCTTCTAGAATCAACTGAGCCATGCTTATCCCCAAACCTTTTCTTCTATACTCTTCAGCAATACAAAAACCATAAATATATCCATCACTAACCTGAGACAAGGTATCTACCTTTCCGACCATAATTCCATCCATTTCAGCTATATAAGTTGCACCATCGATTTCGGCTAGTTCTTTTTCTCTGATGGCATCTTTATTAAATGTATCTTTACTTAACCCTTCATTTTTTTCCTCATCAGTATTCTCATTTTCTTCTGAATTCACGCGTTCAAAATTATTCTTCTTTTCATCAATATCTTCATATTCTTCTTTTCCAAAACATAAATTATCCAGCTTCAGTAGTTTTTCAAAATCAATATCCTCAGCTTTTCGAAGGATCATTTTCTGCCTCTCAATATTATGATTCAAAAATTCTAAACTCCGCTCAGAATTTTTATTAAATAATAAATGTACTTTATTATCTTGAAATCCAGAGGTTTCATCCTTTAAATCTCTATATAATTCAAAAAACAATCGACTTTCTTTTTTCATAAAATCATGTTCCCTTCGTTGTGAGTTTCTAATATTAATAAAAGGGAGTGTAATAACACTCCCCCATAATTATATAACTTATTTCGATTATTTTATATAAACATTCTATTTGCTAGCAAGTTTCTTAATCTCTTCAACTTTGTTAGTTTTTTCCCATGGAATGTCTAAATCAATTCTTCCCATATGTCCATATGCTGCTATCTGTCTGTAAATCGGCCTTCTTAAGTCTAGGTCTCTAATAATCGCAGCTGGTCTCAAATCAAAGATTTTGCTAACAATTTCGGCAATTACATCTTCTTCTAATACACCTGTGCCGAAAGTTTCAACCAAAACAGAAACAGGTCTAGCAACTCCTATTGCATAAGCTATCTGAACTTCACACTTTGTGGCTAACTCTGCTGCAACAATGTTTTTCGCAACCCATCTAGCTGCATAACATGCAGATCTATCAACTTTAGTCGGATCCTTACCTGAGAAAGCACCCCCACCATGTCTAGAATATCCGCCATATGTGTCAACAATAATTTTTCTACCAGTTAGCCCTGAATCTCCTTGAGGTCCACCAATTACAAATCGTCCTGTAGGGTTTACAAATATTTTTGTTTCAGCATCCATCATCTCTGAAGGAATAATTGGCTTAATAACGTATTCAATAATATCTCTCTCAATAGTATCATGATCAACGTCTGGTGAGTGTTGTGAAGAAACCACTATAGCTTCAACTCTAACTGGCTTACCATCATCATATTCAACAGTTACCTGTGTTTTCCCATCAGGTCTTAAATATGAAAGAGTACAATCTTTTCTTACTTCTGATAATTTTTTTGATAGTCTGTGGGCTAAAGAAATTGGTAACGGCATAAGTTCAGGCGTCTCATTACAAGCATAACCAAACACCATACCTTGGTCTCCCGCTCCAGTTGCTTCAATTTCAGTTTCTGACATAACTCCATTTTTTGCTTCTAAAGCTCTATCTACTCCGAGTGCAATATCCACAGATTGTTCATTTATTGCAGTAATTACACCACATGTATGACAGTCGAAACCATATTTTGCTCTATCATATCCGATTTCTTCAATAGTCTTTCTTACGATTTTTTGGATATCAACATATCCTCTCGTGGTAATTTCTCCCATGACCAAAACTAGTCCAGTAGTTACAGAAACTTCACAAGCTACTCTGCTCATTGGGTCTTGATCAAGCATCGCGTCAAGAACTGCATCAGATATTTGGTCACACATTTTATCTGGATGTCCTTCAGTAACAGATTCTGACGTGAAAAATTTTCGTATCATTTTAATTCCTCCTTGGTTGTTAAAATTAATTTGTTGTTTAATAGTTCGAAAAAAGCCTACGCTCTTATACAACAAAAAAAGCCCTTCACAAGGAAGGCGCTCGCTTTTCTTCCTCATCTCACAGGTTTCCCTGTTGGAATTGGCACCGTGCATTAAGTCGGTTGCCGGGCTTCATAGGGCCTATCCCTCCACCTCTCTGGATAAGGTATTAAATTTTTAATAAATAAAAGCCCTTGCGGGCCAATAATTTAGGTTGGTGGGAGATGGTGGATTCGAACCACCGAAGTCAGAAACAACAGATTTACAGTCTGCCCCCTTTAGCCACTCGGGAAATCTCCCATACTGGAGCTGGTGATGGGACTCGAACCCGCGACCTGCTGATTACAAATCAGCTGCTCTACCAATTGAGCTACACCAGCATATATCATTAGCGATACAAGAATTATTCAAGACCGCCAACAATTATTTAATTAATGGTGGGAACAATAGGGCTCGAACCTATGACCCTCTGCTTGTAAGGCAGATGCTCTCCCAGCTGAGCTATGCTCCCACGAATTTACTTACGTACTGTGCAATCTTTCATATAAATTTATAAACCATAATGTTCAAAATATTATATGGTCGGGGTGAGAGGATTTGAACCCCCGGCCCCATGGTCCCAAACCACGTGCGCTACCAACTGCGCTACACCCCGAACTGCTCATTTAGTATATCTTGAAACTTTCCAAAAATCAACCCCCTGTTTGAAATTTTTTTTGTACTTTTTTTGTACTTTTTGAATAATTTTTTATATATTTTTTATTTCTAAGATTTGATATTATTATATATACTAATTTTTATATCAAAAGGAGCCAAAATGTCAACAGATGCTAAACAAAGAAAAAAAGCCGTTTTCGGCCTAATAGTGGCTGCCCTTCTATGGAGTACTGGAGGTATTCTTGTAAAATTAATTAACTGGGACCCCGTCCCTATTTCTGGAGCTAGAAGTTTAGTTGCCCTAATAGTAATTTTGATTTATTTAAGAAAGCCGAAGATTACTTTCTCAAAGGCTCAAATGCTTGGTGCCCTTGGTAATGCTGGTGCCATAATCCTATATGTAATAGCACTAAAAATGACAACGGCGGCAAACGCGATAATGCTTCAATACACGTCTCCCATTCATGTTGCGATCCTATCTACTATATTTTTAAAGGAACGTGCACGATGGTTTGACTGGGGAGCTATTGTTCTTGTTTTAGGTGGAATGTCTCTATTCTTTGTTGGCGGAATATCGCCAGGTAATATGATTGGTAACCTTTTTGCAATAGCAAGCGGCGTTTGCCTAGCGATAATGATTGTGGCCTTACGGCACCAAAAAGATGCTTCTCCAGTTGAATCAATTTTGTTAGGAAATTTGATCGCTGTTATTTTCTCGATTCCATTTGTTGCAACAGCTGGTATTCCAGATTTTAAAAGCATAATAGGACTTGTTTTGTTAGGCGTTTTCCAATTAGGCATTTCGTATATTTTCTTTGCTGAATCAATGAAACATGCCACTGCTATGGAAGGTGCCCTAATTCCAATTATTGAGCCACTTCTAAATCCAGTTTGGGTTTTACTTTTCATTGGTGAACGTCCTAGTGGATTCGCATTAATTGGCGCAGCTATAGTCATACTTACAATATCTCTACGTTCAATTATCTCTAAGAAATATATGATATAATGTTTTTGAGGTGATTATAAAATGAACAGATTAAAAGAAGCAATATTATTTACTTTGAAAAAATTCTATTTAGCTGCTTCCCGCTTCCCGCTTACATTAGCTTTACTTGCAACCGCTGCAATAATACTCTGTTACATGACAAGTCAAAATAACCCGTGGCCTATTAATATCGAAAAACTTGTATTTACTCTTATCTTCGGAGCTGTAATAAGCGCATCAATGCAATTCATCGAAGAGCGAAAAATTATCAATCATAAAATACCTTATCTGCATATCATTTTCTCAATAATTTTGACCATTTTGTATTTCTTAATACTATTACCCACCGTTAAAATTGATATTGAAGTAAGTGTTAGAACTATGGTTGGAATCTTTGCCTTCATTGGATTAGCACTCTGGGTACCATCTTTCAAAGGAAAATCAGGTGATCCATACGATTTTAAAGCGATTCCACTTGCTCATCTGAAGTCAGCGTTCATATCCGTTTTATATTCTACGGTTTTAATGCTTGGAATAATGGCAATACTTGCTGCTGTAGACAACCTCTTGTTTAGTATTGACAATAAATCTTACGCCTACACAGCTATAATTATTTGGGTGTTTTTCTTCCCCTTCTATTATCTATCGCTAATACCAAAATTTAATTCAGAATTAGAAATGGATATTATTAACAGAGAAAAATCAACCACATGTCCAAAATTCTTAGAAATTCTTATTTCCTATATCGCGATACCGCTTATTGCTGTTTTTAGTTTAGTTTTAGTTATTTATTTCTTAAAAATAATTTTCACCCAAACGTGGCCAATAGGAGTTTTAGGCCCAATTGTTCTTGGATATTCTTCGGCTGGAATACTTGTATTCTTGCTCGCAGCTGTGCTAGAAAATCGTTTTTCACAAATCTATAGAATGATTTTCCCAAAGGTCTTAATACCAGTGGTCTTGTTACAATTAATTTCTGTAGGTATAAGACTCAATGCTTACGGAATTACTGAATCAAGATATTATTTAGCTTTGTTTGGCATATATGCTCTTATAACTGGTGTTTTCTTAAGTTTTAAGCCTACTGGAAGAAACTCCGTTATTGTTATTCTAGCTGTTTGTTTTGGATTGTTTTCGATAACTCCACCAGTGGATGCTTTTAATATGACAAAAATTAGTCAAATAAGCAGAGTCGAAAAAATTCTTATCTCTGACAAAATCCTTATAAACGGATCACTTACCCCATCATCAACCGTAACAGATAAGGACAAATACGAAATTACCAACATATTGACTTACCTAAATACAAGAGGTTATGACAGTAATATTAAATGGTTACCAAAAAAATTCAATCCATATATTGATATGAAAAGAGTTGTCGGTTTTGAACCATTTTATGGCAGCAGCCCTGAAGTCATTCAAAACAAATATGCTCAGCTCGATGAAACCCTAGCTATTGATGTGGCAGGATTTGATAGCATACTAAAAACTAATTCTAATATGCCACTCTATAACTCTGGAACCCCAATAATAAATTTTGAGATCAAAGGCATAAAATATACAGTAGAAATTAAAAGAATTGGTTCTTTTGAAGCTGACGTTAAAATTGTTGACGCAAATAAAAACATATTGATTTCTACGAAGCTTTATGACAAAGCAAAAGAAATCATAGGTGTTTCTAATAATGGCAAAAATGTTTTATCCCCGTCTGTAATGACTTTAGATGTGTCTAATGCTAAGTACGATATGAGAGTTATATTTCAAAATATAAATATAGTTCAGAAAGACGGTGCTGACTATAGTTTTTATGTAATGTTTAAGGTGAAATAACAAAGGCTTACTTTCTTACTCCAATAAAAAAGCAATCGTAAATCGATTGCTTTTTTGTTGGGATTTTATACCCTAGACTTTTTCTGTTAGAACAGTTCTTTTTTGTTGGGATTTTATACCCTAGGATTTTTGTTTGAGTTGTTAGCTCTCTTCTTGAAATTATTGTAACACCTTTCGTCATAGTTTTCAAGGTAATTATCTCAATTCTAACAAATTGTCATTTATTGCATTTTTTATAATTTTATCTAACTGATGATTAATTTCATTCTGCGTAAATTTAATTTCTTCGTCACAAACTAGCGAATATATTTCTTCTTTAATCTTTAGTATTTGATTTTCATTCAAGTTCTTCTTATTTATATTATATGCCAAAATCTTTGCTTTCTTCACTTTTTCCTCTATATAAAGTCTTTTAAAAATCTCTATCTTTTTATCACTATTTGCTGCAAAAACTAAGTCACTAATCCCTAAATTCAATAAATTCATATAAGTTTCATCAGAAATATTAACATTAATTGGTTTTCTGTCATCGTTTTTTATTTGCATAAACCTACTAGCATTTAAAGTTCTAATTTGATTATATACTGCATAAGATGGATATAACGCCAGTGAAGGTGGCAATGCAATAACGTCAATTTTAATTTTATTTGTTCCTACGCCGTTTTGTACGCTAGTTAATGGCATAACAATAACCGTACGCATATCGTTATTGATTTTCAATACAACTGAAAGATGAGTTCCGTTAAATTCATTTTCTCTAACATCGTCAAAAATAACATTATACACATGTGCAACTTTAATATCACTAAATTTCAAAAATTCCCCTCCTTCCCTTGATATCTAAGTATACACCATATTTGCTATTTTATCAATAAATGTTATTAATTAACTATAAATTAATTCTTGTTGCTTTGCTATGTCCTTCTCCAACACTTTTGCTGCTAGCTCTCTATCAGCTATTCTAACCGTTTCAACTGCGTCCTTTGCATAGAAGTCAGCTCCAATTCGGTCAGCTGTCTCTTGAGATAGCACTGCACCACCTACAACAACTTTAACTCCACTACCTTTTAGAATCTCGATAGTAGCTTCCATTCCTGGAATAGTAGTGGTCATTAAAGCTGAAAGACCTACTAATTTAGTATCAGTATTTTTTACAGCTTCAAGCACCTTCTCTGGATCAACATCACAACCTAAATCAACCACTTCATAGCCATTGTTTTGGAGCATTACCTTAACGATATTTTTTCCAATGTCATGAATATCTCCTTGGACTGTGCATAAAACCACAATGCCTTTTCCAGTGTTTATATCCACGAGAGTTTTAATTTTTTCAAACAATGCCTTAACTGTTTCCGCACTTTGTAATAATTGTGGAAGATATATTTTTCCTGTCTCGAAATTTTCTCCAACTATCTGAAGAGACGGAATTATGTATTTATCCACTACCCCAAAAGGACCTTCTTCTTCAATAACTATATTTAAACAGTCTAGTGCGTCTTTTTTTAATCCTTTAATTATTGCTTTTTCTAAAGTCATGGTTTCGCTAATAGGTGAATTTATGATTCCGCCTGTTTTTGAATTGTTATCTAGTTTAGCTTTAGCTTCTATTGTTGTGTTCGAAGCAGTCAATGGGTTTGATGTGTTTGATGTAGTCGATGGGTTCAACATGTTCGGTGATTTTATACTACTCGCTGCCTTAATTTTGTCAGCTTCAATTTTATCAGTAGCATACTGGATATATGCTGAACATCCTTTGTCAAAATTAAAGATAACTCTCGCTGAAATTACAGCCTCCATCATTCTCTCTTCTAAAGGATTTATTATCGCAAGATTAAGATTTCTGCCCAAAGCCATTGCTAAGAATCCGGCGTTAAGTATTTTTCTCTCAGGAAGACCAAAAGACACATTACTGACGCCAAGTGCTGTATGAAGTCCTGATTCTTTACATAGTGTTAAAGCCCTTAATGTCTCCGCCGTGTAGTCCTGAGTGGCACTAGCGGCCATAGAAAGGCAATCTATAAAGAGTCTATCTTTATTAATTCCGAATTTTTCAGCTTCCGTCCTAATTTTTTCTGCAATTTCAAACCGACCTTCCGCTGTTTTTGGAATATCTTTGCCCATAGTCAGCCCGATAACACATGCGCCATATTTCTTAACAAGCGGTAGCACCGAAGCAAGGTTTTCATCTTTTCCATTAACTGAATTTACCATAGCAATACCATTATATTGTCTTAATCCAGCTTCAAGAACTGCTGGATTGGAACTGTCAATCTGTAGTGGAGTGTTTACCATGCTTTCAATATTCATTATGAGTTCTTTCATAGTATTTATTTCGTTTGTACCCGGAACTGCAACATTTATATCTAACAAATTAGCTCCAGCCTCGGTCTGGCTAATGGCATCTCTATAGGCAAGTGAGTAATCTCCATTTTTAAAGTTTTCGGACAAAATTTTTCTTCCAGTCGGATTAATTCTCTCCCCGACAATGGTAATTTCATCTTCCAAATAGTGAATCTTCCCAGATGAACAAACTAGTAGAGGTTTTTTGATAAGTCGAGATTTTTTGGCTTCTGACATATTATTCTCTGAGTCATTATTCCCAGCATTCATCACTTCCTCACTAGTAGCAACAGAAAGATATATTTCTTTTCGATTATTCATTTCTTTTATATACTCCGGTGTCGTTCCGCAACATCCACCTATAATGACTGCCCCATTTGATACGAGTTTGTCCATACCTTCGGAGAAAGCATCTTTTTTCATATCAAAAATTGTTTTGCCAGCTACAAGCCTAGGTATTCCAGCATTGGGCATTGCGATTACAGGGATGGAGACATGTGAGGATATCCTTGCTACTATGTCAGCTAATTTATCAGGCCCTAACGAACAGTTTACGCCAACTGCGTACGCGCCCATTGCTTCCATCGTCGCCGCGAAAGCCGCCGGATCAGTGCCTGTAAGGGTTTTCCCATTTGCCTCAAAAGTCATAGAACATATTATAGGCAAATCAGTATTTTCACTAAAAGCTAAAAAAGCGGCTCTCATTTCTCCCAGCTGACTAAACGTTTCAAAAATAACTACATCCGCACCTTCTGATGATTTTGCGATTTCTGCATATACATCATAGATTTCCTGAAAACTGGCATCTCCATATGGCTGCATTAATTTTCCAGTCGGTCCCATATCAAGTGCTATTCTTACGTTTTTATTATTTCCTTTTTTTGCACTTTCATTTGCGCTTTCATTTGTGCTAATATTTGCCATGCTAATAGCTTTTCGGGCACAATCGATAGCTGCCTTGATAATTTCAGATTGCATGTTTTCAACGCCATACTTAGCCAGTTTATATCTATTTGCCCCAAAAGTATTGGTCGAAACAAAGTCAGCACCAGCCTCAATATAAGCTTTGTTAATTTCAATTACTATTTCTGGTTTTTCTACATTTGTTAGTTCAGGACAACCCTTTATCCCATGTTTATGTAATTCGCTGCCCATAGCTCCATCAAAAAATAAAATTTCCTTCATTATACAACCACCTGCTTCAAATATTTTTTTTAAATTCACAATTTTTTTTATTACAGAACTTGCATCCTGAATCAAAATTGTCCATCTTAATCACCGCTGTAACACTCTTCCTAGGTATCATAAGATTGCTTTCATTTAGATAAACACCTATTCTATCTGCTCTTAAAAAATCAAGAATAGTCTGTTGGTGAAAAAGCTCCCACTCCCCATAGCCGGGGCTAAAGCGCGAAGATTTAGTCGAGTCCATTTTTAGCTTAATAAGCTCTTCTATATAGTCCATTAATTTCTCAACTAATTCTGTACCTACAGCCTCAAGCATTAGCAAATCAAGAGCATTTCCAGCTCCTGCACTCTTTAAAATGTTCTCAAACTGAAATCCCAAAGTCGCCACAGCTAAATATACGCCTTCATTATCACATATAAATCGATTAATATTCTCGCCGACAAAGAGCTTCTCGCAAAGCTCTTTATTTTCTTCTATATTAACATATGTAAATTCAAATTTCGGGCTAACTTTTGATAAAATCTCATTAATTTTTTCTTCAATTTCAATCACAAGATTATCGTATGTTTCATCCCCTGGCATCTTTCTCTTCCAGCCCATATATCTCAAAATTTCACTACTCGCTGGTTTGAGTTCTTTTATATTTACTTCCAATAATATCGCCCCTCACGAAGTAATAATTTCCCATTTACTTCGACCGTCATTTCTTCAACTACTATAAAGATAACTCTTATTTAACTAATTCCAGTGTAAAAACTTCACCGTGATCTAATTCTTTAAATTCGATTTTAAAGCCAGCTTCCCTTGAGAATCTCTTAAGGGTTTCTGCTTCAGTATCTACTAATAAGGAGATTGCAATACCACGTTCTCCATTTCGACCTGTTCTTCCAGTTCTATGGAGGTAGTCTGCCGTTTTTTCTGGCAAATCGAAGTTTATAATATGGCTAACACCCTTAATGTCAAGTCCTCTGGCGGCAATATCGGACGCTAACAAGAGCTTCATTTTTCCACTCCTAAATGCTTCTAATGCGTTCTTTCTTTCGTCTTTATTAGCTGCCCCAAAAAGCGCAAAACAATCTATCTTATGAAATTTTAATTTGTCATTAAGTAATTGTAAGTCTTCGCCTCTATTAACAAAAACAATAGCTCTGGTTGGCTTAACAGCGTGCAAAACTTTTCGTAACAAATCAGCTTTTTCTCTTTTATCTCCCTCAAAATACCAATGGCTAATAGTTTCACTAACTGAAAGATCTTCTTTGACTCTAAGCATCATAGCTTCTTTCATGATATCTGAAGCTTCACTTTTTATCTTTTCGCTGACAGTTGCAGAGACTAAAACAAGCTGTCTATCCCTGAGCGTCGTCTTAATTACTGATTTAACTTCCTCAATATTGTTTTTGTCTAAAAGGCGATCCCCTTCATCTATAACAATAGTTTTTATGGTATGTGCGCTAATTTTTTTCTTTTTAATTAACTCGAAAACCCTTCCAGGCGAACCTACTATTATATGTGGTTTTTCTTTAAGTCTTTCGATCTGTCTATCGATATTCATATTTCCCATTATTGAAGTAGATCTTAGTTTTATAGCTGAATCTTCTGCTAATTTCCTAATTTCTTTTTCAATTTGAACCACTAACTCATGAGTCGGAGCTAGAATAATACACTGCATTTCCTTTTTCTCGACATCGGTATTTTGAAAAATCGGCAAAAGATATGCCAATGTTTTTCCACTCCCAGTTTGTGATTCACCTATAACATCCTTATTGTCTAATATATAAGGAATCATTTCACTTTGAATTTTTGTAGGGATTGTTATCCCTTGTTTTTCGAGACCAATGATCAATTCATCATTTAATCCCAGCGCTTTAAAACTTCTTTCCATTTTTTCTCCTTCAATTATCTATATCAAAAATCATATATATTAATTCAGTTTTCTTAAAAAAACAAAACATACGAATAAAATATGTGTAAACAAGTATAACACAAGAGCTCAATTTGTGATATAATTTGATGTGTTTTGTTGAAACTCATTTACTAAAACCTATTTACTTATGTCTTTAATTTTCGCTTAGGCGATTGAATCGTTAAAATTAATTTCGTTATATTTAACAAAACAAATACTTAACTATCTTAAACAAAAACATTCACAATATAATATTTATTTAGAAGCAGGGGGAAAAACTTTGATAAACTGTAGTAATGTAAGTCTGCGCTTCGGTGCCAGATTGTTATTTGAAGATGTAAATATCCAATTTACGAGAGAAAATTGTTATGGCTTAATAGGAGCTAATGGATCAGGGAAGTCAACTTTTCTGAAAATCTTGTCGGGTGAAATCGAATCAAATACCGGAGATATTTCGATAACTCCAGGAGAACGATTGGCTATTCTTAAACAAAATCATTTCGAATTTGATGAATTTGAAGTACTAAAAACTGTAATCATGGGTCATACGCGCCTCTATGCCATTATGGAAGAAAAGGATGCCCTTTATGCCAAGGTCGATTTTTCTGACGAAGATGGAATAAGAGCTGCAGAGCTCGAAGGTGAATTTGCAGACTTAAACGGTTGGGACGCTGAATATGAAGCAGCCTCACTCTTAACTGGTCTTGGAATACCTGAAAATCTACACTCTAAATCCGTAAAAGAACTTACCGGTGGAGAAAAAGTTAAAGTTCTTCTCGCTCAAGCTTTATTTGGACATCCTGATATTTTGCTTCTTGATGAACCAACTAACCATCTAGATATTAAATCTATCAGATGGCTAGAAAATTTCTTGCTTGATTTTGAGAGTATCGTTATCGTTGTATCACATGATAGACACTTTTTGAACAAAGTCTGTACCCATATGGCGGATATAGATTATGGGAAAATCAAACTCTATACTGGAAACTATGACTTCTGGTATGAGTCAAGTCAATTTGCATTGACAATGCTAAGAGACAAAAATAAAAAGATGGAAGAAAAAATGAAGGACCTTCAAGAATTTATCACACGATTTAGTGCAAACGCTTCTAAATCAAAACAAGCAACCTCAAGAAAAAAACAGCTTGAAAAGTTAACACTTGAAGATATTCAACCTTCCACTAGGAAATATCCTTTCGTTGGGTTTAAACCCGAGCGAGAAGTTGGAAATGAAGTTCTTACAGTTTCAAATTTAGCAAAAACGCTTGACGGTAGAGCATTATTTGATAATCTCTCATTTAGAGTTAATAAAGGCGATAAAATAGCCCTTGTTGGAGAAGATGAAATCGCAAAAACTGCACTTCTTAAGATTTTGATGGGCGAAATGGAGCCTGATTCTGGTGAGTTTAAATGGGGAGTAACCACATCGCGCGCTTATCTTCCTAAAGACAATGCTGAATACTTTGAAGAAATTGAAATGAACTTAGTGGAATGGCTGAGACAATATTCTATAGAAAAATCCGAGAGTTTCTTAAGAGGCTTCCTCGGCAGAATGTTGTTTTCTGGTGAAGAGACTATGAAAATGGCAAAAGTTTTATCTGGTGGAGAAAAAGTTAGATGTATGCTCTCAAAAATGATGAACACAGCTGCAAATGTTTTACTATTAGATGAACCAACGAACCATTTGGATTTGGAATCAATTACAGCACTAAATAATGGACTTGTATCTTTTGTAGGGAATATAATTTTCACTTCCCATGATCAGCAGTTTGTAAACACAATCGCAAATAGAATAATTGAAATAACACCTCATGGAATAATGGACAGACAGATGACATTCGAAGAATATATTGAGAACGAAGAGGTTCAAAGACTTCTCGATGAAATGTTCGCGGCTGCGAATGCTTCAAGGAATGCAAGATACGAATAGAAACAAAGGCGCCTTCGAAAAAACGCCCTCGCGGAACTTACATACATGTAAATTTCACGGGGTCGTTATATTTGTCAAAAGTTATATTTTCTAAAATATGTAATCTCCTGATATAAATCTTTTTTAAATCTCTTCTAAAGGCACTTTAATCTCTTTTAAAACATTTTCAATATATTCATAGAGATTCAAACTCTTGTTCATTCCTTTATGGATAACTCTGTGATTTAAAACATATGGCGCCATATATTTCACATCTTCTGGGATAACATTAGTTCTACTTTGGAAGCCCGCCCTTATCTGGCATGCTTTATAAAGTGCAATTGACCCTCTAGGACTCACTCCAAGCTGAAGTTTAACATCATTTCTAGTCTTAGTAACAATATCAGTCATATATTTCATTACATCTTCAGAGACCATTACTTTTCCAAAATTCTCTTTCAGATAAGTAATTTCTTCGTCATTAATTATACTTTCAATTTCAGCTATACTATTCGAATTAATATTTCTCCGAACGATGCTAACCTCTTCAGCTACTAGCGGATATCCCATTTTTATTCTCATAAAAAATCTATCGGTTTGAGCTTCAGGTAGTGGGAAAGTTCCATATGACTCAATAGGATTCTGAGTTGCTAATACCATGAACACGCTCCCAAGCTTTCTGGTATCACCATCGACAGTAATTTGGCTCTCTTCCATTGCCTCTAACAGACTCGATTGAGTTCTTGGAGTCGCCCTATTAATTTCATCTGCTAGTACTATGTTGCTAAATAATGGACCTTTTCTAAATTCAAAATCCCCAACCTTTTGATTATAAAAATTTATTCCAGTTAAATCTGAAGGCAATAAATCAGGTGTAAACTGAATTCTTTTAAATTCTTTTTCTATAGTTTTTGCAAAAGCTTTAACCAAAGTCGTTTTCCCTACACCAGGAATATCCTCAAGCAAAACATGCCCATTAGAAATAAATGCAATCCCAAGAAGCTCTATTATTTCGTCTTTCCCGATAATGACTTTGCTAATATTTTCTACTAATTTGTTCCTAAAATTTACGAATGAATTAATGTCCATCAAGTCCTCCTAATAAGTTTATAAGTCTAATTGTATTGTATTGCTAGTACTATATAGCGTCAATATATTCCATGTATACATTTTGTATACAAATTGTATCTAATATGTATCTCTTTGTATGGAAATTATAATTAATTTGTAATTAATTATTACGATAATCAACTTATAGTTTTCGTGTAACTTTCTATAAACTCATCTAATTGGCTTTTACTCGGTTCCTCATTCTTATATCTAATTTGAATATATATCCTTCTAATAATTCTCATATTTTTTGCACTAAGTCCACTTTTATTATTTATGTCTAAAGATGTATCTGAAAGTTCAAGTTTGATTTTCTTTTTTATTAGCAGTTTCATAATTCTTAAGTAGTATTCTCTGATACGTTCACTGTTACTTCTTTTTCTAAAAAGTTGTGGGATTTTTCTCAAACTGCTCATATCAGTCATTTCTCTTACACCAACATTCAAAATCGGATCGCTAATTATCCAACATTTTACAGAAATATCGCCATAATAATCCCCATATGGGATAAACTCATTTTCAAAGTCTATAGTTTTAGGATATACAATAATGCCCTGACCATATTCTACACACTTTTCTGTAGTCGAAAGTCCCAAAATATCCCCACCAATTAAGTCAACATTATTAAAAGTATAAAAACCTCGCTTTGAAAATTTGGCGTGAAAAGTCCTAGTAATTCTTTGCTTTGGCATAACAAACATAGATATCTCATGTGTTAACTTCTTCTCTTTCTGCTTTTTTCCATCCTTCAATATATAAAAGAGTTCACTTGGAACTCTTTCAATTATTTGAAGAAAAGAAATAGGTAAGAAACTCTTGTTTTCAACTGATGTAATGATACTAAACGATTCACCTATCTCTACTGCAAAGTTTGACAGTTCTCGTTTATATATCAAATCTGCTAGGACAAATTTCTTAGACACCTCATTAACTACTATAGCAAGAATCAAAATAACGATTACTACATTTAGCATAATCCTACACTATTACTCCATCCTCGATTTTTATTATCCGTCCGCATTGCTCTGCAATATGCGAATCGTGAGTAACGATAATTATTGTTTTGCCTTCTTCATTCAATTTTTTGAATATGTCGATTACTTGTTGTCCAGTTTTCTGATCTAGCGCCCCTGTAGGCTCATCTGCGAGTATTACTTCTGGATTACTAACCAATGCCCTGGCTATCGCCACTCTTTGACACTGGCCACCAGAGAGCTGTGTAGGGCGTTTATTTACCTTCTCCGATATTTCTAGTTTTTCTAGTACTTTCTTAATCCGCTCTTTTCTCTCTGCCCGTTTTATTCCTGCATACTCTAGTGGTATTTCAATATTTTCATACACTGTATAATCGTTAATTAGCGCAAAATGCTGAACCACGAACCCAAAATGTCTGTTTCGGATTTTTGCGAGCTCGCTGTTTTTAAAAGTGTTCATCTTTTTCCCATCAAACAAATACTCACCTTCAGTTTGGTGATCCAGCGTTCCAATTACATTTAGCATAGTTGATTTACCAGATCCTGACGCTCCCATAATCGCAACCATTTCACCTTTTTTTATGTCTAAATCAATTCCTCTAAGAGCCATGACTTTTGCTTCACCTTCACCGAATTGTTTTGTTAGATTACTAAAATTTATATATGACATTTATTCTTCTCCTTTTATCAATTCATTGACACTAAGACTCAAAATTCGCTTCATTGGGTAGAGGGCTGTGAGGATGCTGAGGAGGATGAAGCCAAGGAATAGACCATTTACATATCGGAAATTCAAATATCCATATTGAAAAATTAAAATTGGCAAAGTAATTAGAAAAGCCGAACATGTAATTATTGTAATTTCTTTAAATATATCAAACGCAATATTAGTTAATGTTCCACCACAGAATATTTGTACGCCAAATTCTTTTTTTCTATCTTCTATTGAGTTTAAATAGGAAACAATAAGTGTGAAAAAGATAAAAAGCATAATAACAATCAAAGTTGTGTTCATTACATCTGCCTGACTTGATAATGAATCAAGTTCTTGATTCACATATTTGTCGAAATTTTGAATCCCGATTTCGATTCCTAAATTGCTTTTAAATATCTTTTTGATTCCTAACAATGTCTCACTTATATCAGACTTTCCATTAATCAATATTAAATTATCCTCAAATAATACATGTGTAAAAAATAGTTTCTTACTTATTACTGACATTGAATAACTAACAACTATGCTATTGTCTAATTCCAGATATCTTTGGTACTCCGTTTCTGCAAATGCTCGCATTTCATATGGTATAAATTGATTTGGTTTTAAAATTCCAATTACCTTTGTTTTTCTGTAACCAGCATTCTCTCCAAGATATACTTCAAACGAATCACCTATCTTGTATTTGTTTGAATATGCTGCGCCTAATATTACAGGTATATAATTTGTATTACTGAAATCTATTCCACTTTCAAGCTTATCAAAATATCTGCCTACCGAGAGATCTGGGGAATATTCATTCAAAGCATTATTATTCACCATAATACATTTCGCTTGAAAGTATTTCTTTCCATTTATAACTGCAGCCGAAGAACTTGACTCATATTCACTATATCTTTCAAATCCATCAAAAGTCTTGGTGAGCATTGGTATTTTGCACACATTCGTATAAATAATGTTTTTATAATTATTTAACTCTTGAAGTGTTTTAACCAGTGTTTTTTCATTTAGTCTTAATGAGTTTGAGTTATTTAAAATATCATCAGCTTCAGTAATGAATGGTATGTTATATACACTCATTGAGCTAAAATAGTTTTTTATCTTATTGCTTTCCAGATGCACTATGTTATTCAATTCTAGCGTGTTATAGAGGACATAAAAGCCAAATACGAGTTGTAGAATGAGTACTCCTGTGAAGAACTTCCTTTTCCATAAATGTTTAAATGAATTTTTAAATTTCAATTTATAACTCCTTCAGAAGTTGATTCACTTCAATTTTATTTATCTCTCTAAATATTAGTACAAGGAATATTGCCCCAAGAAACAAGCTTAAAACTGCCACAAGTAATATATTAGATATAGATACATGTAAATCAAATATCCCAGAAATTGCTGCAAAATAGTTCTTATTAATAACTCTATTATTATTCACTTGTTGGAGAATATATACTAAAATCGTTTGAACAAACAACGCCAATATGAAAGCAATAGTCGATGCTGCAAAAAATCTTAAAAGTAAACTTTTTAGTAATGATTTATTCGTTGCTCCACATAATTTTCTTAGTCCTATTTCTATCTTTGTTCCTTTAATCCAATATATAACCGACTGACCAAATGTTAATAATACACAAATAACTATTAAACTTAAATTTATTGTTATTCCTTTTGTAAATTTTATCGCTAACCCAATTGGATTTGGCTGTTTAATACCATCATTGATTAGTATTTTTTCTTTATTAATCGAATATATCTCATCTTTTATTTCTTTTCTTGATAGGCTCGCGCTATCTATATATAAAGTTATCATAGCTAATGATTCACCTGAATATAGGGAAGCATTCAAATTGTAAAGCACAGTGTCATCATATTTTGATGACCTGTTTACATTTCCAATAATTCCTATAACAGTGAACTTCTCCATTCCTCTTAGCACATATTTCTTCCCATTTTCTATATATATATTTTTCTTCATATTCTTCCCAATGACTGCCAGTTTGTCTTTGTTTTGAAAATCTTCAGGTCTGAAAAACCTACCTTCCATTAATTTGTATCCCATATTGTATTTATTATTGAAATAAAATGCGATTTTATCACCATCTGTATCGAATTTTTCCATTTTAAAGAGCTTAATTATTATATTTGGTATACCCTCGACTTTTCTTATAAATTCTACTCTCTCTTCTTGTGACATTTCATCTTTTATACTTATTGTTACATAATTTTGTGTTAACTGATTATTATATTCATTCAAACTTTCACTTATCCCGACAACGTTACTAATTAGTAGTGAAAAAAATAAATTCATACAAAAAATACACAATACTACATACTTGATTTTTCTTAAGTGTAATGTTAACAGCCTCAATTCTTTTTCTCCTAACTATAGGAGGAGATAGTGTTCTATCTCCTCCTATATTATTTATTAATACCCGCTATGTGACTCTTGCACTCCATAATTCCCCGGTGCTGATGCCTGTTGAGTTTGCGCATATCCTATTCCATCACCCCATTTATGAGCTGAATTTACCCATACATCTGTATGAAGTACTTTGGCATTATTTGTAGTGTCTACCCATGCATACCCATAAGTTGTTCCTCCATAATACCTATCAATTCCTACTACGTGAGTTCCTAAATTAAGATCATAATCATTCCAAGTTTTTGGCCCATCTCCAAACCATGAATATGCAAACGCCCCCACAGAAACCAACATTGCTATACATAGTGTCATCGCTAAAGTTCTCAAAATCTTCTTTTTCATTCTTTCTTTTCTCCTTAAATTTATGATTTTTGTTCGGCCAAATTCCTCTTCTCATGAGAAGTCTTTATACGAATTTGCGTTAATGAATATATTTTATGAGAAAAAGTAATCGCTCAATATTATAAGTGCAACTATAGGTGTGTATAATCGACTTCTCTCCTCGGCATAGCCGAGTTACAGTCGAAAGTTGCACAAATAATATAATCCGATTACTTTTACTCTGGTAATTACAATAAGGTTAAACGCAAATTAGTATTACTCCACGATTTTTGAGAAGAAATCGTCGCAGTATTGACTTATAACTGAATTCGACATATCATAAATTAAGAAGCCTTTCCTATTTGTGTATTCGCTGCGCGGCGTTATACTGGGATTGGCTTTCTTAATTTACAACGTTTTCATTATATCCATATGTTTTTAAAGTTTCAATAGACTTGTAATAACTGGTCTCTTTTTTGTCATAACTGGTCAACAATATTGATATAGAATGCCACTATAAACTCTTGTCTATATTGCTTACTAAGAGGAATTATCCTACCGTCTTCGAGTTTTATATCTTTTTGACCAACACTTTTAACATTATTTAAGTTTACAAGGAAACTCTTATGAGCTCTAAAAAACTTATGTTTCCTGAGTTCTAATTCTTCTTCTTTTATTTTTGAGTATGTTTCAAACTTCTCTTTAGCTGTATGAATTTCAATTTTTCTTAATTTGCTTTCAATATAAAATATTTCATTTCGATTAATTTTAATTATTTCATTTTTAGTTTTTATTATATAGTTCTTATTCGCTCTTTCTTCGAGCTGTTTTGCAACTTCGAAATAATTCTTTTTTACTGCTTCTTCACTGGCAGGTTTAACGATATATCGACGAGCATTTACTTCATATCCTTCAGTCGCAAAGCCAATTAATGCAGAAACAAAAATTATTTCTACATCAATATCAGTTTTTCTTATCTCTCTTGCGGCTTCTATACCATTCATTTTTTTCATTTTGCAATCTAGAAAAATTAAGTCAAATTTCTTATTCAAGTTGTATTGGTCTACCAAATCCTCACCCGAAGTAAATTTTTCGACCGTGTCATTTTCTTGATCAATATATTTTTTTAAATAGTCATCAATTACATTTACAAAAATTATCTCATCATCGCATATTGCAATTCTCATTTATGTCGCTCCAATTCTACGTCTTATGTTTAATGTCTTGAGTTCTGTTTCGTATGTCTTATGTCTTATGTCATATGTCATATGTTGTAACTTATACGCCCTATTACTTACACACATTTATCATATCTTACAAAAATATCAATGTCAATCTTTCCAACATCTTTAAAATGTAAACAAATTGCAACAAAAAAGACATACCACAAATTCCTGCGAATTATGACATGTCCTAAATCTTATATGAAAAATTGGAATTAGTTTTAGTTTAGAAATACTTTTCTCTACTTCCCTTAAAACTTAAATCCACCTACATTACTTGAATTGTTTTGGCCTAAGTTCAAAAATGGTAATATGCTCTTTGCAACACTCTGTGCTGGCATAGATTGAAGCCAAACATCGCCAGGACCTACTAGTTCAGTCAGAAAAAGTCCTTCTCCACCAAAAAACAAATTTTTAAAGCCTTTGACCATGTTAACTTCAAATTGTACTGAAGGATCAAGTATTGCCACATGTCCAGTATCAACCTTCAAAACCTCGCCTGGTGCAAGTGATATCTTTGTAGTACTTCCGTCAATTTCTAAGAAAACTTTCCCTGGCCCTGTGAGTTTTTGCATTATGAACCCTTCACCACCAAATAGACCTGCTCCTAGTTTTTTTCTAAAAAACATTTCTAAATTGACGCTTCTTTCCGCACATAAGAAAGCGGATTTTTGGCAAATAATCGACTGCCCTGGTTTTAGATCAATTGCTACTATTTCTCCTGGAAAACTTGACGGAAAAGCAATCATTCCGACACCACCAACACAAGTATATGTAGTCATAAAAAGCGATTCCCCTGATAGCGATCTTGCTATTCCACCAAGAAGTCCACCTTCCATATTTGTACTCATGTCAATATTAGCACCCATCCATCCCATACCGCCCGATTCAGTAAACATGCTCTCTCCTGCTTCAAGTCTGCAAGCTACTACTGGTAAATTTCCACCTTGAATTTGATATTCCATAACGTTTTCCACCTTTCAAAATATTCAGTTTTCTATAATACTAAGTTGCTTAAATAATACTAGTTTTTAATAATATTAAGTTTTCACTTTTAATACGTAGAATAGGTAAAATCGTTTCAACGGTCCAAAAACAAATTAAAGAATATAGATTTTCGAATCATTTCCCAATATTTCGCTTATATTTTTTCGACCTTCATAGCAGTTTCGTGCCCATTCAGGTCTTGAATTTCTAGCGCAAGTTCAGCTACACAATCGTCTTTTAAGCATCTTTTTATGATTTCAGCCAAAGTTTCCTTTTTTATGTACTCCAAATGTTCACTTACTGCATAAGCTATTTCATCATCGCCAGAATAATATATTGCTATTTTGTCCATCATTTCAAGGCCTGTAGACTTTCTCATTTGCTGAACCTTTGATATGAACTCGCGCGCGTATCCTTCATTAATCAAATCTTTGGTAAGCTTAGTATCAAGGATTACAAATAAGTTATTCTCCATTCCCACAGTAAATCCTTCTCTAGCCGATATCTGTGTTAACACCATTTCATTATTTAAAGTGAATTTTTCACCACTGAATTCAATTTCCATGGTTTCACCTTTTTCGATGGCTGGTGCAACTACTGAAGCATCAAGGCTCTGAAGCGCTGCCCCAAATATTTTCAACTTTGAACCAAGTATTGGACCTGCATTCTTAAAGTTTGGCTTTAACACAAAATCCATAAATCCATGCAGTTCACTTGTAAATAATACTTCTTTTACGTTCAGTTCTTCTTGAATTAGTGGAACAAGATAGCTTATCTTTTCTTCATATTTTGCATCAAGCATAACCTTTGCTATCGGCTGTCTTACCTTAATTCTAACCTGTTCCCTCGCACCTCTACCCAATGCTACCAAATCTCTAACTAAATCCATTCTCTCTTCGAGTGGATTATCTATAAGATTTTCTACAACTTCAGGATATGTATCTAAATGAACTGACTCGCCTCCAGTAAGATTTTTGTATAAGTCTTCAGAAAGATAAGGTGCAAACGGAGCCATAATTTTGGCCACACCAACTAATATTTCGTAAGTTGTGTTATACACAGCTTTTTTATCACTATTCAGTTCTGTTTCCCAAAAACGTCTTCTAGATCTTCTGATATACCAATTCGATAGGTCTTCTCCAACGAAATACTGAATCTTTCTCACGGCTTTAGTTAAATCATATACATTTAAATCTTCATTAACACCCTTAATAACGTTATTGAATTTTGACAAAATCCATCTGTCCAATTCAGGTCTGTCTTCATATGGCACAAAGAAAGAAGTTGGGTCAACTTTATCCGTATTTGCATATAGTGAGAAGAAGGAGTAAACATTTTTCAAAGTTAAGAAATACCTACTCAATACTTCCTTAAGTCCTTCAACATCAAATTTGGTAGTAGTCCAAGCTGGTGAAACATAAAGAAGATACCATCTAAGCGTATCTGCTCCATACTTTTCCATCAAATCGAATGGATTAACTGTGTTGCCTAAGGATTTTGACATTTTCTTGCCCTCTTTGTCGACAAGATGCCCATTAACAAGTACTCTCTTATATGGAGAAACTCCTTTTACAAATGTGGATATTGCTAGCAGCGAATAAAACCAGCCTCTAGTCTGATCGATCCCCTCACAAATATAGTCAGCTGGGAAGAGTTCATCAAAAATTTCTGCATTTTCGAAAGGATAGTGGTACTGCGCAAAAGGCATAGCTCCGCTGTCAAACCAACAGTCAATAACCTCTTTTACACGAGTCATTGTGTTCCCACAATTTGAGCATTTTATATGAACATCATCGACATAAGGTCTATGAAGTTCTATTGTTTCATCGATTTTTTCGATAGCTCTTTCTGCTAATTCTTTTCTCGATCCTATAGATTCTACGTGTCCACATTCACATCTCCAAATATTTAGTGGTGTTCCCCAATACCTACTTCTTGAAAGTGCCCAATCATTAAGATTTTCCAGCCAATTTCCAAAACGTTTTTCACCAACATAGTCAGGATACCATTCCACGCTATTATTATTAGCAATCAATTGATCTTTCATTTTTGTAACTTCTATATACCAACTTGGTTTAGCATAATAAAGAAGTGGTGTTTTACATCTCCAACAATGAGGATAATTATGATCAACTTTTTCTCGTTTGTACATTTTGCCTTCAGCAGCTAGGAGTTTGATTATATCTAAGTCAGCATCCATTACAAATGTTCCAACCCAAGGTGTATCTGTGAATTTCCCTTGCTCATCAACAGGCTGAAGTACAGGTAAATTGTATGCGCGTCCCGTCTGATAATCGTCTTCCCCAAAAGCTGGCGCAGTGTGAACTATACCCGTTCCATCTTCTGTTGTTACATAATCAGCACAAGTCACAAAAAACGCCTTTTTATCTGGTTTAACATATGGAAGTATCTGTTCATATTCCCAGTACTCCATATCCTTACCCAACATTTCTTCAACTACTTCATATTCTTCAGTTAGTACCTTGCTCGCAAGATTTTTTTCTAAATAATAGAATACTTCTCCACTTTTTACTTTTACATATGTCTCTCTCGGGTTTACTGTTAAAGCTACATTTGATGGAAGTGTCCAAGGAGTGGTCGTCCAAACAAGGAAAAACTCATTATCAAAACCGACCCGTTTAAATTTAACTGTAACGGTCATTGTTTTTATTTCCTTATAGCCTTGTGCAACTTCATGAGTCGCAAGACCTGTACCACATCTAGCACAGTATGGTGATATCTTATGCCCCTCATAAATCATTCCTTCTTTAAAGAACTTATCTAGAATCCACCAAACACTTTCTATATAGTTATTATCGAGCGTAATATACGGCGAATCAAGATCGATTAAATAAGCCATTTTTTCGCTCATTTCACGCCATTGTTTTTCATATGTAAAAACAGATTCTCTACATTTTTCATTAAATTCTTTTATACCATATTTTTCAATGTCCTGTTTACCCTCGAGTTTAAGGCGTTTTTCAACCTCAATTTCAACTGGCAAGCCATGAGTGTCCCATCCAGCTTTTCTCTTAACCTGGTATCCTTGCATGGTCTTATACCTACAAACTGAATCCTTGAGAACACGTGAAATTACATGGTGGAGACCCGGGCTTCCATTAGCTGTCGGTGGTCCATCATAAAAAACAAATGAAGGTTTTCCTTCTCTGGTAGTTATACTTCTATCTAATAGGTCAATCTCTTTCCAAAACTCTGAGATTTCTGTTTCTCTAGCCGAAGTACTCTTTTCTGATAACGGTTTAAACATCTTAAAAAACACATCCTTTTTTGATAATAAAAAAATTAAAAAATCCCTGGATTTTTCTCTCAAAAATCCAGGGACGTAATTCCTAACGCGGTACCACCCTGATTCGAATCATATATAATGTTTCGCATCTTATCCGAAATAACGCATTCCAGCGTGTCAGCCTACTCTATTCGGTGACAAACTCCGAGATGATTTTCGTCATGTATCTGTTAGTAATCTTACACCAAATGACTACCTCTCTTAAACTTATTACATAAATACTGTTCTCTTCATAGTTTTTTATAATTCAATTTCTTTTAATTTTAATGAAAACATTCTACCTTAATTTGAGTCATGAGTCAAGTTAACTGTTTATAAGTAAGTATGCGCTTATGACTGCTTATGAGTAACTATGCGCTGTTTTTGAATAACTAAGAGCACATTTTTTAAACACTAGGTGCTTGAAGTAGTGTTTATAATCGGCTGAGTACCTCTTTCACTGCAAAGTACTACAAGTAGATTACTTACCATGGTAGCTTTCTTTTCTTCATCAAGTGTTACAATATTGTTCTCACTGAGTTTGTTCAAAGCCATCTGAACCATACCCACTGCACCTTCTACAATTTTGCTTCTAGCAGCAATAATCGCTGAGGCCTGTTGCCTTTGGAGCATTGCTGCTGCAATCTCTGGAGCATATGCCAAGTGGGTAATTCTCGCTTCTAAAACCACAACTCCAGCTGAGGACAGTCTATCTTGAAGTTCGTTCTTTAATGCTTCTGATACTTCTGCCGAACCGTCTCTTAAGGAGAGTTTATGTACTTCATCTGTAATATCGTATGGATAAAGCCCCGCAAGATGCCTCATTGCTGATTCAGATTGAATTCTAACATATTCTGTATAATTTTCTACATCAAACATAGCCTGTGCCACATTTTCAACTTTCCACACAACTACCGCTGCGAATTCAATTGGGTTTCCCATAGCATCATTTACTTTTATCTTGTCACCGTTTAAATTTCTTACTTTGATAGAAACCTTCTTCTTTGTATAAAAAGGATTTCCCCAATACCAACCCGACTCTCTAATAGTCCCTTTATATACACCAAATAGTGTTATTATTCCTGCTTCATTTGGTTGAAGAATTAAGAATCCAATTGAGACAAAAATGAAAACTAGAAAAATCACAATTGAAGACACCATCTGAAATACTGGCGGATTATCAGGGTTCGTGACTATTCCTGAAATAAAAAGAAAACATGATAAAACCAAAAGTGCTAAAGTAACAATAATCATCAACATACCAGGTAAAAGTTTAATCGTTTTGTCAGTCATTTTTTTATCCTCCTAAAATTCTTTATTCCTATATAATATACTTAATAATTTTGATTATGTTTTTAGAAAATCGCAAAAGCATACTATTCATAGTTTTTATTGCTCAATCCAGTTCAAACTTCTCTCAACAGCTCGTTTCCAGCCTTTAAATTTTTCTTCTCTGGTCCCAAGATTCATTTTTGGATTAAATATTTTCTCTGCTTTAATAAAACTAAGTAACTCCTCTTTGTTCCTCCAAAAACCACTAGCTAACCCGGCTAAACAAGCAGCCCCGAATGCAGTGCTTTCAGTGTTTACAGGTCTTTCCACTTTAACGCCCAGAATGTCCGATTGAAATTGCATCAAGAAATTATTTGCAACCGCGCCACCATCAACCTTTAATGTCATTAATTCTATCTCACTGTCATCTTGCATCGCTTCAAGAACATCTCTTGTTTGATATGCTATAGCCTCTAGCGCGGCTCTGACAAAGTGTGCCCTATTTGATCCTCTCGTCAGTCCAACTACAGTTCCTCTCGCATACATATCCCAATAAGGAGCACCCATTCCCGAAAAAGCAGGAACAAGATAAACACCATTGCTGTCTTTTACGCTCTGTGCAATCTCTTCCGTTTCTGAAGCTTCTGAAATTAATTTCATTTCATCTCTCAACCATTGAATTACGGCGCCAGCCATAAAAATACTACCCTCGAGTGCATAATGTACTTTACCATCTAGTTCCCATGCTATAGTAGTTAGCAGCCCATTTTTTGATATGAACTGTTTGCTTCCTGTGTTCATGAGCATGAAGCAACCTGTTCCATATGTATTTTTGACCATACCAGCCTCAAAACATCCCTGTCCAAATAGTGCCGCTTGCTGATCACCAGCGACTCCAGCAATCAATATCTCTGCACCTAATAATTTCTCATCAGTCACTCCAAATTTTCCACTTGAAGATAAGACTTTGGGGAGCATTTTTAATGGAACCATAAATTCTTTAGTTAATTCGTTGTCCCATTTTAAATCATGAATATTAAACAACATAGTCCTTGAAGCATTTGAATAATCCGTTGCGTGGACTGCTCCCGCTGTCAGTTTCCATATCAGCCAGGTGTCAATAGTACCAAAAATAAGCTCTCCTTTTTCCGCTCTTTCTCTAGCACCTTTAACATTATCCAGAATCCATTTTATTTTACTCCCAGAAAAATACGCATCAATAACCAGTCCGGTTTTTTTCTGAATTACTTTTTCTAGCCCTCTCAATTTTAGGTTATCACAAAAATCTGAAGTTCTTCTACACTGCCACACTATTGCATTATAAACTGGAACTCCTGTGTTTTTGTCCCAAACTACCGTTGTCTCTCTTTGGTTCGTAATTCCAATCGAAGAGATTTCACTTAGCTCAATTCCTGCTTTTTTTATTACTTCTTTCGAGACTTCCAACTGCGTAGTCCATATTTCTTCTGGATCGTGCTCAACCCAACCAGCTTTGGGATATATTTGTTTAAATTCTTTTTGAGCCTTTGAGACAATCTGACCTTTTTTGTCAAACAAAATCGCTCTTGAGCTGGTGGTTCCTTGATCTAACGCCAGTATGTATTTTTTCATCGCTACCTCTTATAAGAGTCTATTTTTTATATTCCCAATAGCATTTTTTTGGGGAGTTGATTTTTTCTTCTTCCTTAAGCTTTTTCATGATTTTGTCCACTTCTTTTCTGTCAACTCCTGTAGCCTCTGCTACCTGTCCTGCACTCACCGGTTTTTCGCTTGTAGCAAAAAAAGCTACAACTACATCATAATTTTCCATTTTAAAATCCTCCTATTTAATAAATTATCTATAATTTGTGAATTGTGTATTGAATGGCAAATCTGCAACTCTTATAAGCTGCATAATTTCTTGTAAATCATCTTTATTCTTTCCAGTTACTCTTATAGAATCACCCTGAATAGCAGCTTGCACTTTGACTTTGCTGTCTTTAATCATATTTGTTAGGATTTTCGCTTGATCTTTATCAATCCCGACTCTTATTTTTATTTCTTGTTTAACGCGTCCACCTAAAGAAGTTTCAACTTTCCCGTAATCTAAAGCCTTTAGAGGTACTTCTCTCTTTGCTAATTTTGTTTGAAGAATTTCAACTACATTTCTTAACTTAAAATCATCACTAGTTGTTATCGTTATGACTTCCTCTTTTCTTCTTATCTCAGTATTACTGCCTTTAAAATCAAATCTTTGACCAATTTCTTTTTCAGTTTGATTAGTCGCATTATCTACTTCTGGCATATTTACTTGCGATACTATATCAAATGAACAATCTTTGCTAGCCATCTTATCACCATTCCTTTTCATTTCATTTTTTAAATTTATATATATATAAATTATAGAATTACAGACCATTCAAAGTCAACAAAATTTCAAATGAAAACTGTATATATAAAATATGAACACAGTCGCACAATAAAGCTATGAGAGGAAAAAACGAAAAAAGCCTCTGCCTAAAAACCCCTTATCCCGAAGGTTAATTGTTCTCATCTCTATAAAGCACTTCAACCATAACTTTTAGTCCTTGGAGGCCAATATTTAGCATTTTACTCTCTTTTATGACCTCCGCCAGTTTCTCTTCCATCTGATGAACTCTTTTTTCCCGTATAAATTCTTTATTTTTTGCTGATACATAAGTGCCCTTCCCTCCTACGGATTCAACGAGTCCTTCTTTTTCTAGTTCTTCATAGGCACGTTTGGTAGTAATAACACTAATCCCCAATTCCTTGGCTAAATACCTAATAGAAGGAAGTAGCTCATCAGACTCAAGTTGTCCACTAATTATCTTTTCTCTAAATTGACGTGTTAGCTGTTCATATATTGGTTCATTACTTTTACTATCTACTCTTATGTACATACAACTCCCTCTCTGTATATATACCATATACACTCTCGACAATTATTCCCATTTATTTTTCTAACTGTATATGCGGCTGAATGGCGGAACGTGCATGGCGTGTATAGATACAGTGTGTATATAATGTATATACCGTTCATGCTGTTCATTCTGTTAATATTCTATATATACAATATTATGACAAGTTTCTACTAAAGTCAACAAAAATATACAAAAAAAAGAGCTATTGCCCTTTTTTGTTTTACATCCTTAAATTATTCTTTACTCTCTAAGTTCTGTTCTCTACTCTTTATTATCTACTATTCCAAACAATAATTCGCAGCTAGCGGCAACTTCTCCATCAACTGTAGCTGTAGCCTTACCTTTTCCTATGCCTCTTTTTATTGCTATTATTTCAACTTCCATTTTTAATGTATCTCCAGGAACAACCTGTCGTCTGAATCTAAGATCGTCTATCCCAGCAAATACTGCGATTTTTCCCTTATATGCTTCCATTCCGAGTATTGCTACCGCTCCGACCTGAGCCATAGCTTCCACTATTAGAACCCCTGGCATAATTGGATTACCTGGAAAATGTCCTTGAAAAAATGGTTCATTAAATGTTACATTTTTAATTCCTACTGCTTTTTTACCGAACTCAATATCAATTATTTTGTCAACAAGAAGAAACGGATACCTATGTGGAATGATTTTTTGAATTTCTATGTTTGATAACATCATTCAGTGACTACCTCGCTTTTTATTTTCGAATTACTACTAGAAAGCTGTTTGAATAGCATCTTAGCGATTCCTACTCCGCTTCCTTTAGTGGCTTCATCTGCATATTTCTCTGTCAGCATATCATTGTAAGTCTCCTCAGCATATCCACCATCCAAAAGTTTGGATTTTTGAACAGATTTATTCATTTCTTTAAAAATCATTGTTAGAAATACACCTTCTAGGTCTTTGCACACCTTCTCAAGCTTAGCAGAATCTTTCTCATTCTTAGCATTTTCAAGTAATTTTTCGAATTTAAATTGAACATTAGTATCATTCTGATTTACTATGCCACTAATCAAAGGACTTGATGACATTGAAGCTATGCTGTTTCTGTTTATTTCCATGATTCACACCTCACTACCTTCTAAGGTTATTAATGGTACTTAGCATTTCATCTGCTGTTTGAATTGATTTTGAGTTAATCTCATAAGCTCTTTGTGCCTGAATTAATTTTATCATCTCTTCCACTACTTGAACGTTAGACATTTCCAAATATCCTTGGAGTAATTTCCCACCAGTACCGTCTCCTAATGAATCTGCCGCTGATCCGCTGACTGGTGATTCAGAGAACAAGTTTTGTCCAACTGCCATTAGCCCTGATGGATTTGTAAATTTAAATAACGCAATCCTGCCTGCTTCAGAAACCGTACCCGTAATGTCTTTATATGTAACTAGCCCCGTGCTTGCTATGTTTATATCTTGAGCGTCTGATGGAAATTCAATTGGTCCTTCAGATCCTTGAATTACATATCCTTCTGCCGTGACTAAATTTGCAATTTCACCATTAAGAGAAAGTTTGAATCCTCCGTCTTTTGTGTAAAGAGGTCCCCCTTTTTCATCAAGCACCTTAAAAAAACCGTTTCCATCTATAGCCACATCTAATGGATTACTCGTTTGTTCCATGTTTCCTGGTGTAAATATTTTACTAGTTGAAGAGAATCTAACCCCATGGCCCACTTGAATATTGACGGGCTTTCCATCAACGTCTCTGGCCGCTCCTTTTTGGAGAGTTTCATAAAGAAGATCTGAAAATTCAACTTTATTCTTTTTAAATCCCGTAGTGTTTACATTCGCCAATTTATTTGATATTGTATCTAGATTAAACTGCTGTGCCTGCATGCCAGTACTTGCAGTCCAAAGTGCTCTCATCATAATTTTTTACCCCCAAAGGCCTTATGGCCATTATTTAATATCTAACCCAGTCTTCCTATGTCATTTACCGCTCTGCCCATTATCGTGTCATATGCCTGAATTACTTTTTGCGACGATTCATAATTTCTATTAAAAGATATCATATTAACCATTTCTTGAATTGAACTTACATTTGATGACTCTAGTGCACTTTGTACTACCTGACCAGTAAAAGGAATTTCGACTATTTCATTTCCATAAAGTGTATTTATTACGAATGAACTACCCGTAATTTTTTTTAAGAATCTAGTATCTTCAAAATCCACAATTTTAAGTTTGTCTGTAATAATACCGTCTTGCTTAATATTCCCATCAATATCCACTTTTATTATAGAGCCGGTTAATAGTATATCCCCTTTTTCACCTTGAATCCTTTGTCCTAAACCATTAACTAAATACCCGTCTTCTGACTTCAGAAAATTTCCTGCTCTTTGGTATACATTTCCTGTCGGAGAGCTAGATATAAAGAATCCTGTGCCTTGAATCGCAAAATCTAAAACATTTCCTGTAGTAGTTAGTTCCCCTTGGTCAAATTTTGTGATAACGCTCATGCCTTGTTTTTCTGAATCTATTATCCCTATCGAATTTACTGGGTTATTTCTTAGAAGTCTATCAACCACTGTTCCGTCCACTTTAATATTGCCCGCTTTGTCAATCTCAAATGGTAACCCATTAGTTTGAATAGTCCCTTTTTCACCAAGCAATTTATGTCCTTCTCTAGTTGCTATATAACCATTCTTATCAACTATAAGAACGGCGCTTTTTGTCTGATAAACTTTCCCTGGAAATTCCAAGCCTATCGTCCCAGCATCATTAACTACTAAATATTCACCATTTTTTTGTTCGAAATAAACACCTCTACCTTGAAAAGCCTTAGCAAAATTACCAGCACCCATCCCTCTTATGCTTGCTAAAACTGTCGGGAAGTTAGGCTGAGTCATTTCTATTGCAACATCTCTTTTAAAACCTACGGTATTAGAGTTTGATATATTATTTGAAACAGTATCAATCCTTGTCTGAGTCGCATCCATACCGTTTGTTGATGTGAAAATTCCTCTAAACATATGTCACCGCCGTTTTTCGTCTTACTTTATTAATCTTACTTTACATTAGTTTTATCGGCATTCAGCACCTGATTCTGAAGTGAAATTTTAAATTTTAGCTTGACTTATTTTCGAATGAATATATAATTCATATTAATACATTATTTGCATACATTATTTTTAAGGAGGCGTTTAATTATGATGAATATTTTTGATTCTATTACCCTAATTTATCAGACTATTATTATAGGCATAATTATTATGCTGCCTATAGCAGCTCTCCAAACTAATATAAATATTGAAAATGCAATGATAGGACCAAGTAAGTTTACTAATGCTTTACAGAGAAGGGGCGTTTGCTGAGAACCCCAAAAGCTCAAGAGACTTGTATCCTCCTTGAGCAATAAGCTGAAATAATAGTAAGCGAAATCGGTTTGTGCCGTTAAAACAATTAACTAATTTTGAGATATAGATTTTATCAAAATAAAAGAAATAAATATGGGTGGTACCGCGAAACTTCGCCCCAGGAAACTGGGAGCGGAGTTTTTTTATTTTTATATATTAAATAGATTGAATAGATTAAATATAAATTCATTATTAAATCATTTAAAAATCAAAGGTTGCACCAGTAAAGAAAGAGGAAAAAAATGAAAAATTCAAACAATCTTTATGACCCAACTTTATCTGACTTCAAGGATGCTCAAGCTCGACTAGAAGGAGTAACAAGAGAGACAAAGTTAATTTACTCGGAATTTTTTAGTGCTGAATCAGGAAACGAAATTTTTATCAAACCTGAAAATCTTCAAGTTACAGGCGCGTATAAAATTAGAGGCGCTTATAATAAACTCAGTCAATTATCTGATGAGGAAAAGAAAATTGGCGTAATTGCATCTTCAGCTGGCAATCATGCTCAAGGCGTCGCTTTCTCCTCACAAAAACTTGGAATTAAATCTACGATTGTAATGCCAAAATCAACTCCTCTGATAAAGGTAGATGCCACAAAGAACATGGGGGCTGAAGTAATAATCCACGGAGACGTTTACGATGAAGCATATACCGAAGCACTGAGAATTTCAAAGGAAAAAGGATACACTTTTATTCATCCTTTTGATGATATAGATGTCATAATTGGACAGGGTACTGTTGCAATGGAAATAATTGATGAACTAAAGAATATTGACGTTCTTATCGTTCCACTGGGGGGCGGTGGCTTAATTAGTGGAATCTCTTGTGCTGCCAAGCAAATCAATCCAAATATATACGTTATAGGAGTAGAACCAGAAGGTGCTAACGCAATGCAAATTTCAATCAAAAATAATTGTGTAACCCCACTTGATTTTGTTCGAACAATTGCAGATGGCGCAGCTGTAAAACAGCCTGGTGAAATAACTTTTGATATGGTTAAGCGTTATGTGGACAAAATTGTAACTGTTTCTGATTTTGATTTGATGGAGTATTTTTTATTACTCTTAGAAAAACATAAACTGGTTGGCGAAACTGCTGGTGTTTTATCACTAGCCGCACTTAAGAATTTAGAAATCAATGATTTACCAGTTAAAAACAAAAAAATAGTTTGTATTGTTAGTGGCGGAAATATTGATGTCGTGACTGTCTCATCTATGATAAGCAAAGGATTAGTATCCCGTGGCCGTCTACTGTGTTTTTCTATAGATATGCCAGATCGACCAGGAGAATTATTAAATGTCTCAAAGATTCTCGCTGATCTAAATGCAAATGTTATTAAACTAAACCATGATCAATTCAAGGTTTACGATAGGTTTATGCATGTATGTTTAGAAGTTACAGTTGAAACTAATGGTCATAAACATATTGAAAAAATCATTAGGACCCTTGAAGATAATGGTTATACGCCGGATAGAAAGTACTAAGGGCAAAAATATAGTAAATGCCACTTCCTTATCCAGAAAGTGGCACTAATACCTGCCCTATAACGCTATTCCGTACTAATTTTCGTTCTTCCTAATCATTATTATCAAATAAAACGAAAATTCGTACAGATTAATGCAACTCTATCGTTTGAATATCGACTTTTTAAAGCGACTATGGCCGCTTAAACGTCTAAAGAGTCATGTATTTAATTCGGATGCTAATCAGCCGAAAGCAGCACTAATTCGTGCCTGTAACGCTGTCCCGTACTAATTTTCGAACAAATTCGTTATAAATATTTAATAAAACGAAAATTCGTACAGATTATAAGTGTTTCTATGTGTATGCTATAACGCTATTCGCATTAATGTGTTACTATCGGTCTGTAATACCTGCTTCCCTCTTCGGCTTACGCCGAATTTCAGCAGGAAGTAACACTTTATCAATGAGAATGCTCAGGCTTCCCTCCTCGGCTCCGCCGAGTTTCAGCTGATAGTGGCACTAATACCTGCCCTATAACGCTGTCCGAATTAATATGACTCTATCGTCGACTTTTTAAGCTACTAGGGCAGCTTAAACGTGGAGCCGAAAGTGGCACTATTTTCCTTACCTGATTACGCTATTCGCATTAATAGTGTTTCTATGTGTTTGCTATAACGCTATTCGCATTAATGTGTTACTATCGGTCTGTAATACCTGCTTCCCTCTTCGGCTTACGCCGAATTTCAGCAGGAAGTAACACTTTATCAATGAGAATGCTCAGGCTTCCCTCCTCGGCTCCGCCGAGTTTCAGCTGATAGTGGCACTAATACCTGCCCTATAACGCTGTCCGAATTAATATGACTCTATCGTCGACTTTTTAAGCTACTAGGGCAGCTTAAACGTGGAGCCGAAAGTGGCACTATTTTCCTTACCTGATTACGCTATTCGCATTAATAGTGTTTCTATGTGTTTGTATAATCAGCTTCCCTCCTCGGCTCCGCCGAGTTTCAGCTGATAGAAACACTAGGATTAATGCGAATGCTTAGGACTGGCTCACGATTTTTCTGTTTGAGTTGATATCTGCTTCGCCTAGCATATCAATATGGTCCAAAGATGCACCTGTTCCCAAAGCTACGCAACTGATAGCATCGTCGGCTACATAAACAGGTATGCCAGTTCTTTTATTTACTAACTTATCAAGACCATACAGAAGCGATCCCCCACCGGTCATAACTATTCCTCTATCTGCTATATCAGATGAAAGTTCTGGAGGAGTTCTTTCCAAAACCGCATGGACGGCATCAGCAATAGCCGAAACTGTTTCTGCCAATGCTTCAAGCATTTCTTCTGATGTTACTTCAATAGTTTTTGGGAGTCCAGAAATTAAATTCCTACCTCTAATCTCCATAGAAACCATTTCTTCTCTAGCATAAGCAGTACCTATATTCATTTTTAAAACTTCGGCAGTTCTATCGCCTATCATTATGTTATGCTTTTTCCTCATATATTTGACAATTGCCTCGTCAAATTTATCTCCAGCGACTTTTATGGAAGTTGAAACAACTATACCTCCAAGGGAAATAACAGCAATATCTGTCGTGCCGCCACCAATATCAATAATCATATTTCCTGAAGCTTTTGCAATATCTAGGCCAGCTCCTATAGCAGCTGCAATAGGTTCTTCGATTAATCTTGGTTCTCTGGCGCCTGCATGTATTGCAGCATCAAGTACCGCTCTCTTTTCAACCTCAGTAACGCCACTTGGTACACAAATAACCATTCTAGGTTTAAAAAGTCTTCTGCGACCAATAGCTTTATCAATAAAATATCTCAACATTTTTTCGGTCATCTCATAATCCGAGATAACTCCATCTTTTAACGGTCTTATTGCAACAATATTGCCTGGTGTTCTTCCAAGCATCAATCTTGCATCTTCACCAACTTGCAAAATTTTATTTGTGTTTCTATCTATCGCTACAACTGAAGGTTCCTTCAGAACAATTCCTTTTCCCTTAATAAAAACTAAAACGCTAGCCGTTCCTAAATCAATCCCAATATCCTGTACGCCAAACAGATTAAACATTTCTTACCTCCATCATTATTCTTGTTTTATTACACACTTCTTCTATATCATACACTCTTGTATCAAACACGCTTATATCAAACGATCTTTATCAATCACTTTTTATATGTTCAACCTTTGTACTATTAATTTAAGTCCTTGTCTTATACATCCATAACTTTCAGCCCATGTGCTATATGTAGCGGAGCTTCTGTTGCAGCAAGAATTTCTTCTACTGTGGTCTCTGGTGCTAACTCTTTCAAAACAAGCCCATCTTTTGTTACTTCAATAACTGCCATGTCTGTAACAATTAAATCTACCTGACCCGCTGCTGTTAAAGGAAGATTGCATTCATTTAGTATTTTATGTGCGCCTTTAGCTGTATGCTCCATAGCTATGATAACTTTTTTTGCACCTATAACTAAATCCATAGCGCCACCCATACCTGGAACCATCTTCCCCGGTATCATCCAATTGGCTAAGCTTCCATGCCTATCTACCTGCAAAGCTCCTAATACAGTAATATCTAAATGGCCCCCTCTTACTATAGTGAAAGACATTGCGCTATCAAAAAATGCTCCGCCTGGAACTATACTCGCGGGCTGCGATCCTGCGTTTACTATATCTTTATCTTCATTTCCTGTTTCAGGAGTAGGACCAAGACCGATAAACCCATTTTCAGAGTGTAATAATATGTCAATTCCTTCTGGTATATAGTTTGCCACAAAAGTCGGAAGACCTATCCCTAAGTTTACTAAATCTCCATCTTTTAATTCCTGTGCTATACGCTTAGCAATTACTTCTCTTTTTCTATCTTTATCTTGAATCAATTATTCTTCCTCCTTTAAATTTATTCTACTATATAACTAACAAAAATTGACGGTGTCATTACATCAGTTTGATCAATCTCGCCTACTTCAACTATTTTTTCGGCTTGAACAATCGTTACGTCAGCTGCGGTAGCAATTATCGGATTAAAATTTCTCGTTGCTTTATTATAATAACAATTACCTTTTTTATCTACTATGCTTGCCATCACTAATGCAACGTCAGCTCTAATAGGAAGCTCAAGTAAATACTCTTTCCCTTGAATTTCGAGGATCTGTTTTCCTTCGGCCACAATTGTTCCTATTCCTGTGGGGGTTAAAACACCACCCAGTCCTGCGCCAGCAGATCTTATTCTTTCAATAAGTGTTCCCTGTGGTGAAAGTTCGACGTCAAGTTCCTTTTCGTTCATCTGTTTTTGGGTTTCTGGATTTGTACCTATGTGAGAAACAATAACTTTTGAACAGACTTTATTAACTATGAGTTTTCCAACGCCCGAAGTGGGTGAGGCAGTATCATTAGCAATAAGTGTAATGTTCTTTAATCCTTTTTCTATCATTGCATCTATTAATTTATTTGGTGTTCCTACACCCAGGAATCCGCCAATTGAGACTGTCATCCCATCTTTTAAGTATTCCATTACTTCGTCAATTGTTTTAATCTTCTTCATTATTGTTCCCTCCAAAATTATCTAAAATATTTCATTCAAAATTATCCAATTCGCTCTGGCACGAATTCTGCGGGTCTTACATTCATTAAATCAAAATGATATAATATCGCTTCAACAATACGTCTTGAGGCTTCTCCGTCTCCGTAAGGATTTACAGCATTAGCCATTTTCGCATATTCAACTTTATCTGTCAAAAGTCTAGTCGCCATATCGTAAATCATATTTTCATCAGTTCCTGCTAATTTAAGTGTCCCAAATTCTATCGCTTCAGGCCTCTCAGTTTCTTCTCTTAAAACAAGTACAGGTTTCCCTAATGAAGGTGCTTCTTCTTGGAGTCCCCCAGAATCGGTCAAAATTAAGTATGATCTCGCCATTAAATTGTGCATTTCGTCCACGTCTATCGGATCCAACAAATGCACTCTTGGAATATCTCCTAATATTTCATATACAACATCTCGCACTGCTGGGTTCAAGTGAACCGCATAGACAATTTCGACATCCTTATTATCGAGTGCAATTCTTTTTAGAGCATTACAAATATTTTGTAGTGGCGCTCCTAAATTTTCCCGTCTATGAGCTGTTACCATAATTATCTTTTTATTTCCAAGTGCTTTATCAATACCTGGCGTTCTAAATTTAAAATCGTTTCTTACTGTAAATTTTAATGCATCTATAGCTGTATTTCCAGTGATATGAATATTCTTTTCAGAAACATTTTCATTTTTTAAATTTTCTTTTGACATAGACGTAGGTGCAAAGTGAATATCTGAAATCGCACCAGCCATTTTTCTATTCATTTCTTCCGGAAACGGTGAATACTTGTTAAATGTTCTTAGACCCGCTTCTACATGACCTACTTTAACTTGATTGTAAAAAGCAGCCAAAGAACCTGCAAAAGTAGTCGTCGTATCTCCATGTACTAAAACAAGGTCTGGTTTTGCTTCTCTGATTACTTTTTCTAATCCCATTAGTGCGTTAACAGTTATTTCGGTTAATGTTTGTCTATTCTTCATTATGTCTAAATCATAATCTGGTTTTATATCAAAAATCTCAAGTACTTGATCTAACATTTCTCTGTGTTGAGCCGTAACGCAGACTATAGACTGTATTCCTTCAGTCTTCTCTAATTCTTTCACTAGGGGAGCCATCTTTATCGCTTCCGGTCTCGTCCCAAAAACCGACATCACTTTTAACATCAGTACCTCCGCTTTCGTCCATTATTATAATTTCATGATGAGCATAATCGTATTTTAATATACCTAACAGTTCCGTGCCAATAACCCCAATTAAAAACAAAACTCCTATAATCAAAGCACCAGTAGTAATTTTAAACAAAACCACTGCTACTGCAGATATTCCAAGTGCAATGCTAATACCATAAATAATTATTACTGTTTTTTTATGACTTATTCCTCGCTCAAGTAGCCTATGGTGCAAATGTCCTTTATCCGCGCTCCAAAACGGCTTTCCATTAATAATTCTTCTTAGCATAGCCAACAAAGTGTCAAAAATAGGTATTCCTACAGCCAAAAGTGGAACTGCTATTGAAAAAGTTGCAGCTCCTTTCATTGCGCCCATCATTGAAACCACCGCTAAAACAAACCCCAGAAACATTGCACCTGTATCACCCATGAAGATCTTTGCTGGTGCTGTGTTCCACCATAAAAATCCTGTA
>CAYZED010000002.1:225378-238247 GCA_964477445.1 uncultured Clostridiaceae bacterium
TGGGTTGAAATTATATGGTAAAAACCCAATAGCTGCACCTGATAAAGCTGCTGTTAACATAATAACCATAAAACTATCAGTAGCATTTTTCGTTACAATAGCAACTATCATAAGAGTCACCGAAGATATAACGCATATACCAGCGGCCAATCCATCTAGTCCATCAATTAGATTTACAGCATTAGTCACCGCAACTATCCAAAATATTGTTACTGGTATCGCAAAAATGCCAAAAGGAATATATGTTGGTGTTCCTGGCATAAGAAAAAACAATGGATTTGTAAATCCTTTAATAACCACTCCTCCAAATACAACAACTGAGGCAGCTAATATTTGAAGTAAAAATTTTTTCTTTGCGGAAATTGTTTTCAAGTCATCATAAATACCTGTGGCAATAATAATTACCGAACCCGCTATCAAACAAATTAGTTTTTTATCCATAAAGCTTCCGATGTTAACCAAAACAGCTGCAAAAAAGCCAATAAAAATTGCTAATCCGCCAAGCCTAGGTATCGGAACAGTGTGAACTCGCCTATTATCTTTAGGTATATCTATGGCACCAATTCTTCCTGCTAATTTCATTATAAATGGAGTAATAAAATAGGAAACAAATAGCGCAGAAAAAAAAGCTGCTAAAGTTCTTTCCACTAAACCACCCCTTTCGAACAGTCAAGTTTAATTTTAACCTCTAGCAGACATTACTGTCAAAGTATTTTTGACTTAAAGACATTATTATTAAGATAAAAAAGCATTATTTCCGAACTAAATCTGCCGCGCCACATGAAAACACATAATAATCTCTATTTCTATTTTTATCAGTACTTATATTAAGATAAGGAATATTTACTGAATCGAGTATTGCCACGAAAGAAGTGGTTTGAAACAGATTAATATCATCTTCTAAAGTCGGATAATAAACACCATTAATACCGCTTTCTTCAGCGCAAAAACGTTCTATTTTATCGTGAATTTCTGTATTGAAATATTTCAATAATTCATTATTGTTTAACTCTATTGATTTATAATCTAATGAATAAGTTGCTTTTCGTTTGCTCTTGCCAATCATAGTAATTTGATTATCTTCAATCAAAGCTTCAGCTATTATACTTTCTTTAATGCGTGCTTTATCGTTTTCATCCTCTAACCTTAAGTTTTCAAATAATATTTTTTCGAATTTCTGCACGGCTAAATCAAAATCAATTTTATTCACATTGATATTTTCATCTTCTTCACAAAAACCTAATGAGTAAGAGGCAATCCCATCTTCTGATTTATAATCATTCTCACACAATGCCGATTGACTCGCTAATTCTACCTTGTTTTTTAAGTCTCTTATAAGAATTTGTCTTTTATTAATGTTTGCATTATAGAATGAAAAAGTAAGAGAAACGAATATAAGAATAAGCCCAAAATATAAATACTTCATTGAATCTCCAAACTGCATATTGCTGACTGGATAAATTCAACCTGGTTATCCGCCGCTCCCATGAACATATTCACTCTAAATATAGCAGACATAGGATGTGGTTTTTTCATTACTAAAAAAACAGACAACTCATCAAACCCTTCTTCCCTTAGATTTCTTCCGACTAATTGATACCCTTCCTCCACATAATCTTCATCTTCAAAATGTTTAATGGCTTTAATATAGAATTCAGCTCCACCCATTTTCTTTGTACAATTATACAATTCATCAAAACTTTCACCGCTAATCACACCTTTTTTGACCGCAATCAAAACATGTTTGTATACCTCATTATCCAAAAAAAGTTGTCTTACTTTATAGTTCTCTTGAAGTACAAGAAAAAAAGCAAACCATATCAAAATTGGAATTATAATTGCGGCCACTGTAAAATTTCTTGTCATTTAACTATTGAAGTTGAAAACTAATTGTATTCCCTGTGCTAACTCTTGAGTAATACCTATTCACATCATTTACAATAGTGGTAATTAGTGTCGCACCTGAACCCACTGTAGTTGTATACGTGGCTAAAGTTGTTCCTGTTACACTCTTTATTAAGACTGTGTAAATTGATCCTGGCACACATGTTGTGGAAACAGTTTGAATGACATCGGCACCATTAACTATTGCAGGTGCTGATGATGATACGTTAGATTTTACTGTTGCTATGGATTGATTAGTGTTATCAGTCAAAACTGCTTGAGCATCCTTATTAGGATTAAATGCACCTGCGATCCAAAATGCAGCAAGTGCGACTACTACCAATCCCAATACCAATTCCTGCCAAAATGTTCTAGTCATAAATTCCTCCTTATTTTCCTATCAGCCCAGTATTTGAAAGGCTCATTGTACCTATCATAAAATACCAAGCTCCTAATGCTATAGTTACTGCAAAAGGTAGCGAAACTAATCGGAAAGTGCTATTTCTCGCCCTTTCTTCAGCAAGTTCTGAAACCTTCATTTTCATTTCAATATATCTCTTTGTGGTTCCGTTTTTCTCCAGCTTCCCTGTAATATAAAACATCTTTATTTGTTCTAGAAAATCAACGAATCCTTCCTCGCTATTTTCTTTAGCTCTCTTTACTAGTTTCTCAAATCCATAACTAATGTTTCCGTTTTTAATAGTCTCAAGCAATTCTGACATTTCACTTTTATACTCTTCACTCACTGAAATCAGGTGCTTTAGAAGTATTTTGGGATCATATGGAGGCAACTCCTTATAGAGCATTAGCGCATTATATATTATTATGATTTCTTTCGCCTTCTTTTGTTTAATAATTTCCTTTTTTATTAAGGATAGTCCAAAAGGAGTCCAATATACTAAAATACATATTAATAACAATCCCACAAAACTTCTTGTTTTTTCGGAAAAACTTTCTCTGCTTCGAAGAAGTATCGCTTTCTTTATCACTCTTTTCTTTTGAGTCTCGCTAACAATTATTTCTCCTGTGTTATTTATGATGCTTTGCATGAATTTTTCTAATTGCGAGTAGTCTGTATAGTCAAATTGACTGTATCCCTTAATCTTATCAAGTACTAATAAAACCATTTTTCGTTCAAGTTCTATATTGTTTTTTTCACTCTGATTTGTTGTCATCTGGCCTTCTGACGCTTCGATAAATGAAATCCCAAAATTCATGTCTTTTATTAATTCTTCTCTACTAATGTTTGTGTTGGTTATCATTACTAGCCCACACATTGTAAAAACAAAACAAACAGCAACATATCTTAGAAATATTAGCCTAACTTCAGATAAATTCCATCTGAGTATATTAATTGTGTTACTAATAGTAGCGCGCCTCGATGCCTTGTGTGGAATCCAATTCAAAACTTTTTCAATTCTTTTATCTATATATCCTCCTTTCATGGATAGAATATCTTTATTCAATATCTTACCGGTTCTTAAAAAGAAATTTATTTCATCTTTTAATATATAAATCGAAGTTAACATTGCAGCTATTCCTGGAAAAATGATTATTAAAAATCCAATATTAAAAACCGGCATGCCTTCACCCCCTTCTTATCCAATTAACAAACAACGCTCCAAGTGAACCTACAATAAAAGTCATTGATGCAATAGTTTGTGCTTCTATACTTTTATATGTTGAAAGAATATCGAAATTATTTTGAAAAAGTACTAAATAAACCAACTGAGTTCCTGCTATGGCTACCAATGGTGTCAGCATTATCCATATTTCTGTAGTTCTATTATCATTATCATTCCTCATTTTTTTCAAAATTTCTTGCTTGATTAATTCTGACATTTTCTCTAAAGAAATTATATAAACATCATCTTCATCCTTTGTATTTCTACCTTTTTCTTTTATAATGAACAGTATTTCAACTAATCCATGAAACCAATATGAATCTGTCGATAACCTATTCCTTAAATATGTTTCTATTCTTATTTTGCCACTGACTAAGTCAACCCCTTGCATTTCATCGATAATTAGTTCAGCTATTAGCCCAAGCTCACCTTTAGTTCTTTCAGCACTGTTCTTTAATGCTTCTACGATGTGCCCGTCATAATGTTGATAATAATGTATTAAGATATCAAGAAATTTATCGGTATCGTTCAAAAATCTATCTTTTTCTCGTTCATTTTCCCACTCTTTGAATATCACTGAAAAAATTATTGCCGAAGAAAGCGCAAGACAAATGTGGTACCAAACGCTATGAAAGAAAACCGCTGCAAAACAAAAGTAAATTACACCAAGCAAAATATTCAAATTACGAAAGACCAAATCCTTATACGTCATATCACATCTGTTGTTTTTCTCCATAAGCTAGCTCCACCAGAGGTTTAGTTCATGTTCGTAACCCACGTCTTCTTCAATTTTTGCTAATAATTCTATTAGTATTTTTTTACATGTAGGAAATCTTTTTGATCTATCAATAAATTTTTGAGATGGATAATTAATATATCTTCCCTTCATTCCTTTAATTTCATATATTTTGTTCAAAGAATAAATATTAGAAATGTCTTTTCTCAAATTATAAATATAGTATTCACGTTCGAGCTCTTTTTGTTCCATCTCATTAAAATCTATGCTCCCATATCTAACTTGCTCTTTTCCTGGTACGATCTCGCAAATTTCACTAATCTTTCGTTCATTACCCACTATCGAATTTTGAAAAATGAAATTTATGTTGTTAACTACATCAACGGCCGCAGCAGTTTCATCCGAATAAATTCCCGTTCCCATAAGCATATTCTTTAGTCGAGAAACCGTATTCTCGGGAGAATTTACTTGCGCTGTCACCCAGGCTGCCACAGATACCGACTGCACCAATTGAATAAAGCTAAATAGAGCTTCACCACTTCGAGCTTCTCCCAAGCCTGCAACATCTACTGACATTCTCAAGAATGTTTCTACTCCGTTTTGGAGTGTTTTTGATGTAGTTCTTTGTGCTTCAACTACTCTTAGATTTTCTCCATGTTTCTCCATAATATGAAGTTCAAACATATCCTCGAGCAAACCGACATGAAGATTTTTATCCAAAATTCCATAGAGCATACTCATATAAGTTGACTTCCCAGTTCCAAGCCCTCCTTGAAAAATGCAGCTTTGGCCAGATTTTACCAGCGCAATCGTAAGTAGTTTTAGTCTTTCGTCCGCCATTATTTCATCGACTTTGCTACTATCTTGATTAAAAATTCTTATGCAACAATTCCTTGCTGAAAAGTATGGTCTTTGTGTGACTGTGACCCTCGCCCCATCAAATCTGTGACATAGAACTTCAGGATTATTTTCACTTAGTGCCCCTGCATTTTTATCAAAAGATATTGCTCTCTCTTGAATAATTCTTGCATTATCTTCATCAATTTTTAAGAACGATAGATGTATCTTTTCACCATTCCAACAATACACATACTTACCATCATCCGAGAATCCAACCTCATTAATGTCACTGTATGCTAGAATATCCAAAGCTTTCAAACCAAATAATTCGCTATATATTCTTTGTGAAATTACATCGAGTTTCTTTTCAAAGCTTAGTGTTATTATCCTCGACAAATAAAATTTTTCAATATCAGCGCTAGAGATCTCATCAATCGCTATGCCACTTTTATTCTCAATCTCACTGTAAAGATTCTTAAATCCTAGATTTCTCGGTACTGTTTGCGAACCACTAAATAGATATAATAAAATTTCAAATCTATCACGGCTTGTCAATTTTTCCTTTTCATTAAAGGGTAATATTTTATCTATCTCCGAATCTTCTTCATTTAGAAAAAAATCTTTATACAACAAACGATCTGAAAGGGTTCCATCAATATATGTTTCATAAATATTGAATCCCTCAGTTAGAATACACTTGATAAATTCCTTCATAATGTTACGACTTTCTTTGTCCCCAGATGTGGACCTATCTTTAGTTTCTAAAATTATCTTTCTTCTTTTTTCCCACATTAAATCCTTGCCTTCATGTCGCAACATATCATTAATATGACGATTAATTTGCTGAATAATATTCCCTATCTCTAAAAAATTCTCCTCACTATTCAAAATTTAGTTTCCCTTTCTGAATAGGTTAGCAAATTTAAATTTCAAAGGATTTTCTCTTACTTCCAAACTTTTATTCTTCATTCCCAAATCAACGAGTAAATCCGCTGCAATTTCCCCAATATTGCTTGAGAATATGCTGTCCCTTGCCATTAATTCTTCTCTAAGAACTTTATATGCTTCTTGATGCTTTGACGCTGCATGGTTTAACCTTTCGCAATATGGCAAAAATCCACTAATGCTATCATCCAATTTATCTCCACAATTATGAATGGTTTTTATATCTTGAGATTCTGTCATTTTTCTTAGCCAGTGCATATTTTTTCTTTCCAGAACTTCTTTTCTATATTCAAAACTTCCAGAAACAACAGAGTATGAGGCTTTAGCAAGAGATGAATAACGCTTCGCGTGCTTTCCATCGACTCTCAATATTAGAATATCGAAAAAACTCGAAGCCGTTTCTATGTATGAATTGAACTGTTCACTTTTATCTTCTTTACCAAAAAAATCTATTGCCTTAATCGGTAAAATGTACGTATACTCACTCAGTTTTTTTGAAAAGGGTATCAAGCTTTCATTTCTTCTCCATTTAACGAAAACATCCCCTATTTCACCTTCCGCTCTCTTTGCTGTGTCATTGCGAGTATAAAATTCACATGAACTTACGTCATCATATATATCCAGCAAAATTGTGCGACCTGTTCCACTACACTCTAGTGCAGCTGCCAAAGATAGTGCAAAAGTACTGCTTCCCCACCCTTTTTGAACTGGACTAAACACTAATACTACTTTACCTGCCATTTAACCCTCCATAATTCGGTACATAATTGCTAATATAAGGCTTTTGGTTTTTGTTTGCATACATCAAGAGGTAAACAGAACCTTCGCTAATTGATTGTTTTATTTTTTCCTGTTCCTCTTGATTCAGATACATTGAAAGTATATTTGCATTTCTTTTAACTATCTCCACTTTCGAAATAATCACTGGATCTACTCCAACTGGGTCATAAAGTTTAATATCTATTAATGACCCTTCTTTACAATCACTTGGAATTGACTCAAAAGTAAAAGCTTGTTCCATAAGTCTTTCATCGTCTGAATAAGAAATTTGTTCACTTATACTTGAATAATTTAGATTCCCTGATTCTGTTTTCCCAGTTGTTTCTGATATTCCTATGGATCCTGTCGTTTCATTTACTCCAACAATTCCATTACTTCCTATGGTTTCAATTTTTACAAATTGATTTAGTTTTTCTGTTTTCAAATTCTTAAAATAAAATGATAAAAATGTAATTGTTCCAATAATTATAAGGAGACTTATAATTATCACCAAAATCGTTGTGTGTCTCTTGACCTTTGATTTGGCTTTTTGCGAGTATATATTCATCCTTTCTTGCCCTTCTTTGTAATATTTTTACATCATCGTGTCTGATAAAGGGCGGTTGTTCACCCGCCCTGATTATTTCTATTTTGCGTCTTGAATACACTTGCGACATATACTCTTACCTTTAAACTCTTTAAGGTTCATATTATTTCCACAGAACACACAAATCAATTTTATTTCTGCAACTTTATCATGTCCTTCAACATCATAAGACCTGTATCTTTTCATGATTACTCCTTTCCACTGCCAGTATAAAAAATTTGTGCATTTCAATCTCAATGTCTTTTCTTATAAAAGCTGTTAATTTAAGATTTATGCCTCAATTCATGTCAAATATTAACTAATGTAATTATATTGAATAAATTTCAAAAAGTAAAGAGTATTTTTTTCTTTTTTTTAATAAAATTAGAAAAATTTATTTATTTATCATATTTATTAGCCATTTGCGTACATTATCTATATATTGTATTTGCTTTACAGTTATTTCAGAATATAGCTTAGCTTTTTCAGCATCTACAGCTATGTGTTTTATCTTCCCGTCTGCCTTAGAAGTATATCTTAACCTATATATCGCTTTTAATTCTTTATTCTTAACTCTAATACTTCCATTTACATCCTTCTCGATTGTTAAAATGCATACCAACCCTATATCTGTATAAATATCATTTTGATTTGAAATAAAATTACCCAGAGACTCATTAATCATTACTTTTCTTCCATCTTTGGTTTTGTAAATGCGACTCTGTCTGGCTACGTGTGGATGGCTGTTAATTACCCAATCCGCTCCGCTATCAGCGATTTTGTTAAAATTAGAAACTTCTGTAGAAGTTGAAGTCCTCATATATTCCGTACCCATGTGAGTGTAAACAATTAAGAAATCACAGTTTTTCTTTGCTAGTGTTATTTCCTTTAAGGAACTACTTGTAAAAAACGAAGGCGTGCTGTTTCCATCAACTCTTCTATTCGAGGTAGCTGTAAAACCGAGGAAGCCAAACTTAATGCCATTCTTTTCAACAATAAGTAATGTGCTTTTTCTTTTAGATTTTGAGTAAATACCAAAAACTTTCAAACCTCTAGATTTAATATTGCTAATTGTACTTTCAAATCCCTCAGAGCCAGAATCAAGAATATGGTTGTTTGCAATATCCAAAATGTCAAAACCTGCATACTTCACCGCATCTATTACAGTCGTGGGCGAGTTGAATACTGGATAGCCAGAGACTTTCAATTTTGGATTCACCGCAGTTTCAAAATTTCCTATAGACAAATCATAAGCTGAAATTAGACTCTTAATCTCTTTAAATTCAGGTTTCAAATCATAAACACCATTTTTATATGCATTCAAAAGCTGCGGGCCGTGGAACATTATATCCCCTGCCGCAAGAATTGTCACTGTGCTTGGTGTCTGAGTTGGTGTCGGAGTTGGTGTTGGAGTTGACAGCGGAGTTACTGAGGGTGTAGATGTTGGTGTTGGCATTGTAGTTGGTGTTGGAGCCGATGTTGACGTAGGCGACGAAGTAGATGTGGGTGTCGGTGTCAGAGTCGGCAGTGGAGTTACTGATGTAGTAGATGTCGGAGTCGTCAGTGGAGTTGCTGAGGGTTCTGGCGTTAGGGTTGGAGTCCCGGATGGCGCTGATGAAGGAATCTCGGTAAGGGTAAGGGTAGGGGTAGGGGTCGAAGATGACATAATCAATGATGAAACATTAGCTATTAGTTCTTGTCCCGTTCCATTACTATCAACGTTCTCTGCATAAGCCATAGGGATAGAGCTATTATGCTCTATCCCTTGATTTCTTATGTCATACAAGACCGGCGATATTAATGTAATTATTGTTATTATTATAGAAAGAGTAACTGTGGAAATAAGTAATTTTATAATTTTTTTCATTTTAATACGCCATCTCAATCACATTCATATTTAGAAATTTAAACAAACCTGTTCCATTAATCACGTTAATGGCAGATATTGGATTCGACAGAGTTGGATCATCCATAACATCATACCATTGACCATTAAATTTATAGTATACATGCAAGCCTTTTTCTGTTGCTTCCTGCATTGCCTGGGTGAAATTTCTTTGATTATATCCTGAAGTCATTCCATCTGAATCTAGAGAAAAAGCATAATCTCCAACCAAGAGATAATTATTGCTTTGAATTGCACTCTCAACACTTTTAGGCGTCACAGCTAGACTCTCTGGTACATTCACTTCAACAGTAACTGTATCTGTTAAGCCTCCAATACTAAGTTCAAAAGTCACAGGGGCAATACATTTAGCCCCGTATGTAATATAACCAGTTTCTGAATTAATCCTACAGTTTTCGTTAGAGAGAAGATCAATATGAACTCCTGAAACTCTTGTATTTACTACGTATTGTGCATAGCTTACTATATTGCTAATATCACCCTCATATAAAGTGCTAAATCTGTCTGGTGATAACTTAGCTTTCGCAGCTATAAGTTTCCCTTGAATATCTTCTGTCAAATCTAATATAACCGTAAATTCATCTGATTCTACCTCATCCTTTTCAAGAGTAACTGCCACAGAAGCTGTTGCTTCATTGTCATATGTTATTTCTCCTCCACCAGTTGATCCAAAACGGCTTTGAACATTGTCTTCTCCGCTTATTACACTGAATTGCTTAATAGTAACTCCACTATCTGGTGTAATTGAATCAATTAAACTTTGTAGTTTAGCTATTGCATTTGAATTTGTTCCTTTAACCAGAGTTATCGGTTGTAATGTAGCGAGGCCTGTTCTTATTTCATCAAACACTGCTAAAAATGCTGCTGGCTTTATACTAAATTCTCTTCGTATACTTTCGAACTTACCTTTTCTAACAATACTAACATATACTTTTTTATTAGTAGGTAAAGTTGTAAAAAATATTTCTTTATCTCCAACACTATTTGAAAGAGATAGCATTTCTGAAGAAAGAAGATTTCCTTCCGTCAGAGAATCATACACTTTTACTATATCTCCACCTGTTATATTTTTTACAATTATTCCACCTTCATAGCCTTGATATACATTAGTTGAGGATTGTAAATCCGACGCACTCAGTTCAGTAGAAATTCCTTCAGGCGCAACATATGTAATTTCTGTAAAGTTGCTTTCTAACTTTCCGGCTTCAATTACTGTCACATAAAATGAACCGGCAAGGTCACTTCCGAAATCAGTATGTAACGTCCAGCTAGCTATTTGATAACTTTCCGGACCGAAAGTGTGTAGTAAATTTTCTTTACTACTATCAAAATACACTTTTACCGTAGTATTGGCTTCAAGATTTCTAATTTGGAAAATATCATTTGGTCCACCATTACTAATTACTGTTATATCACTAAGCGAAGGCGCGGTTGATTTAGAGGTCAATGTAAAATTAACAAGTATGGTTTGCGACTCATACCCATCTTTGCCAAGTTTTATGTTTGCTTGTGCGCTTCCGCCTGAAGAATAAATTATGTTTCCATCAGCTTCAATTGTGGCTAAATCAACTGGTGCAAACGAACTAACTACTACACCCAAAGAAGGATAAACTGCATTAATCGCTTGAGTAATTTTTGTTTTTGCATTAGTGTCAGTTCCTCCAATCAAGCTAAATGTTGGTGCTTCTCCTAATTCATCTGTTACTAATTGAATTTGCCCTGGGATGTAGTCTGGCACGCTGTATGTTATATCAAATGATGCTGAGTCAGTTCCGCCTTTTGTTAATACTATCGTTACGGTTACTATCTTCGCATTATTATATGTTATTGTCCCATCATTTGCGATATTTGCTAAAGTGTCGCTACTAAATGACTTAACAGTAACTCCGCTTGTAACGGAATTTATTAGTGTTTGAAGTTGGGTATTTGCGCTACTGTCCGTTCCTTGAGCCAGATTAAACGGTGTCATTTCTACTGCCGATTTTGCTAACTCTAACTGCCCCAGAGTATAATCTGGCAAACTGTATGTTATCTCAAATGATGTTGTATCTGTTCCGCCTTTTGTTAATACTATCGTTACGGTTACTGTCTTCGCATTATTATAAGTGATTGTCCCATCGTTTGCGATATTTGCTAAAGTGTTACTAATAAATGATTCAACTGTTACTCCGCTAGTTACGGAATTTATTAGTGCTTGAAGTTGAGTTTTTGCGTTACTGTCTGTTCCTTGAACTAAATCAAAAGATGTCATTTCTACTGCCGATTTTGCTAATGCTAACTGCCCCAGAGTATAATCCGGCAAACTGTATGTTATATCAAATGATGCTGAGTCAGTTCCGCCTTTTGTTAAAACTATCGTTACTGTTACTGTCTTCGCATTATTATATGTTACTGTGCCATCGTTTGCTATATTTGCTAAAGTGTCGCTAGTGAATGTTTTAACTGTTACTCCAGATGTTACAGCATTTATTCTTGCTTGAAGTTGCGTATTTGCGCTACTGTCCGTTCCTTGAACCAACGTAATAGGGGTATTCATAGCCGCAGTTTTTGCTAGTAGCAATTGCCCTGGAATATAGTCTGGCAAACTATATGTTACATTAAACGAAGCTGAATCAGTTCCGCCCTTTGTTAAAACTACTGTTACGGTTACTGTCTTCGCATTATTATATGTTATTGTCCCATCATTTGCGATATTTGCTGTCGTGTCACTAGTGAATGTTTTGACTGTTACTCCTGTTGATACAGCATTTACTCTTGCTTGAAGCTGTGTATTTGCGCTAATATCCGTTCCCTGAACCAAAGTAATAGGGGTGTTCATAGCTGCAGTTTTAGCTAGTAGCAATTGTCCTGGAATATAATCTGGCAGACTGTATGTAATAGTTATTGGAGAAGAAATCACTCCATCCTTTTCTAACGTAATCTCTACTGTTACAGATTTCGAGTCATTATAAGTAATTACTCCATCATTTCCAATATTCAATAAGTTATTACTCGCAAATGAGTAAACACTAATTCCTGGCGCATAAGCGTCAATTCTGTCTTGAAGCTGCGTTTTTGCATTACTATCAATTCCTTGAACCAGAGTAACGTTAGAATCTCCCGATAAATTAGATTCTGCAATAGCAATTTGCCCAGATACATATTCAGGCAAACTGTATGTTATATCAAATGAGGTCGAATCAGTTCCGCCTTTTGTTAAAACTATCGCAACTGTTACTGTCTTTGCGTTATTATATGTTACTGTTCCGTCATTTGCGATATTTGCTAAAGTGTTACTACTAAATGACTTAACTGTAACTCCGCTTGTAACGGAATTTATTCTTGCTTGAAGCTGGGTGTTTGCGTTACTGTCCGTTCCTTGAACCAGATTAAAAGGTGTCATTTGAACTGCCGATTTTGCTAACGCTATCTGCCCTGGAATATAATCAGGCAAACTGTATGTAATATCGAATGATGTTGAATCAGTTCCGCCTTTTGTTAATACTATCGTTACCGTTACTGTCTTCGCATTATTATATGTGATTGTCCCATCGTTTGCGATATTTGCTAAAGTGTTACTACTAAATGACTTAACTGTAACTCCGCTTG
>CAYZED010000003.1:0-4009 GCA_964477445.1 uncultured Clostridiaceae bacterium
CTTTCAAGTTGACTTTTATTTTATTTTTTAAAGGAAGGACTTTTTCAGTGGCCTCGCATTTCGCTTCTTTTTGTTTTTTCCATCCAAACATAAGGATCTCTGTAGTCCCAAATTGCTTTGTTCATAAAAACAATCTCCTTTTTCTAATAATATTATAATTGTCATACCATATAACTATATGTATAATATATACTAATATTATACCGCTGTAAAGTGAACAATTTGTAAACTATACTTACTGATTAAAAAGCTGGATTTAAATACAGTAAACACAAAATATATCTTGAAAAACTTCTAAAATAAAACTATACTTAAACAAGAAAAAACTTCCGAATTGAGGTTTGTGAAATGCCAAAAATTATCAAAAAACTTAAGATGGCTGATTTTGTTATCGATGAAATTAAAAACATGCTTCTTGATGGAAGACTCAAAGAGGGCGACAAACTCCCCAACCAAATCGATTTTGCTCTTCAGTTAGGTGTTAGCAGGCTTTCCCTAAGAGAAGCTTTGCACACTTTACAAATGAAGGGTGTTATTGTACAAAGTCCAAAAAAAGGCACGACAATAATCTCTGGAAACCCCAATAATTGGTTCAATGCTGTCGATACTCCACTATTATCAGATGTGAAAGCCACTATGGAATTACTTAAGGCAAGAAGTGTTATTGAATTAGCTGTCGCAGATGAGCTAAATAATAACATAGACTCAAATGACATAAATGCATTATCTTCTCTTCTAGATGAAATGGAAATAGCTTTTAACGAAGATGATTTTAAGAATTATGTTAAGTTAGATATAGATTTTCATACAATTTTAGTAAAAACCTCAAAAAATCGCTATCTTATAAATATGTATATGACTTTATATAATCAAATTGTCCAATTTATGTCAGAATCTTTTTTAGTACATCCAAATAGAAGTAATTATTCTATTGAAGAGCATACAGAAATAGTAAAAAATCTGAAGGAATCAAAACTTGAAGATGCCAAAAAATGCATAGTCGATCATATTAAGTTAATTGAAAAGCAATTCATTGATTATTATAAAGAAAATAATATGATATAAAGAAAGGGTGAGCACTTTTGGTGTTGCACCCTTTTTACTATAACTATTTCAACTCTATTTCAATCTCTGCTTTCATTCCCGATTTCAGCACTCCTGATTTATCAGAAATTTTGACCTTTATCTTAGTCGCCTTATGTTTACTGTCATTTGTGGATTGTTTGTCAACAGGTGTGTATTCATGAGCAAGGTCAATGTAATTCACTATGCCATCAATATTCCCAATCTCAGTTTTCACTTTAAGTTTTTGTCCATATTTAATTTTGCCCAAATATTTGTCTGGTATATAGGCTATAACGTCCAGCCCATTATCAACTGCTATATCTGCTATGTTGGCGCTAGCATTTATAACATCTCCTAGATTGTAATTTTTACTAATAATAATTCCATCTGCAAGTGCGGTGATTTTGTAATTTTCCAAATTAGTTTTAGCTTGTGCCAATTGACTTTTTGATTGACTTAAGTCTGCTTTTGCCATGATAATTGTTTGGCTAGTAGCTCCTGCCTTTGCTAGTTCAAGCGAAGCCTTTACTGCATCATAACCTGCTTTTGCTGCCGCAATTGCTTGCGTGGTTGATCCTTTTTTTACTAGTGCGTATTGAAGCTCTGCATTCTCTTTTTGTAACTTCGCCGTGGATAACTGCTCTACCGCAATATCTTTTTTATAGTTTGCTGCATCTAAATCAGCTTTGGTAATCAAACCTTTATCGAACGCAGTCTTTGCATTATCATATTGAGAACTAATATAATCATACGAAATTTCCGCTGTTTGAACCGCTTTACTAGCGATTGAAACTGCTACTGCTGCTTGTTCTTTCTGCTCTGTTCTACTTCCACTCTTTAACAAATCCCATTGAGCCTTTGCTGCACGCAGTTGCGCTTCAAGCTGAGAAATTTGCTGCGGCCTAGCACCTTTTTCTATTTCATCTAATTTTGCACTTTTTAATTTCACTACTGCTTCAAGCTGTTCAACAGTATATTTCGCGTTAGTGTCGTCAATTAATGCTATTATCTCGCCTTTTTTTACTGCCTGCCCCTGTTCTTTATACAATTCGATAATTCTTCCAGGTACAGTGCTTATTGCTGAAACCACTTTATTTTCAACTGTTCCAGTAAGCGTAATTTTGTCCAAATTATTAATGTAGTTATTATATACCAAAATTGAAATCGTGATTATCGCAATTACAGTAAGTCCAATAATCGGTCTTATTACTTTGTGATTTATCTTTTCCATTTTCTCCACCTCTTTTTTATATTTTTCGATGTTTCTTAAGTGCTAATATGTTTGCAAAAATAAAGAATATACAAATCAATGACAATATTAAAACGTCATACCAAATGTAATCCCACCCAAGTCCACGAATCATAATATTTCTTAATGCGTCAGCAACATACCAAAGTGGCATAAACTTTGTTAAAGCTTGAAGCGCTGGTGCCATAGTGCTTATGTCAAATAGCCCAGAGAAGAAAACCTGAGGAACTACTATTATAGGAATGAATTGAACCATTTGGAGTTCATTATCCGCAAAAGCCGAAACAAATGTCCCTATCGTAAGTCCCACCATCGCTGTTAAGAAAGTTATCAACATAACTAAGAAAAATGAGCCAATCATCATTATTCCCAAAACATTTATCGCAAACCATGCAATTAGAGCGGATTGAAGCACAGTGAAAACTCCATAACCAAGTGTATATCCTATAACAATTTCCCACCGTCTAAGCGGCGTTGCCAGAATTCGCTCCAAAGTTCCTGTATTTCTTTCTCCAAGTAGCGAAACCCCAGAAATCAGAAAAACGAAAAAGAAAATGAAAAATCCTATTAATATCGGCCCAAAATTATCAAACATTGCCATATCGCTATATCCATATAAATAATCTGTCTTTATTGCTCCTGAAACATTAAGTGGCATCAAAGCGTTTTTTATGAGCATAAGCACAGCGTTACTCTTAGTCGGGTCGCTTCCCTCAAACTGAACGTTCGGCACTCCATTTTTGAAATTAACAATTGCATCTAGTTCACCGTTCCTTATAGCGAGGTACGCATCACCTTCAGTATATCGAATAACTTCTGCTTCCTTATTTTCAAGTCTATCAACAAAACTTAGAGGAGCATTTATTATTGCTATTTTCGGATGGTAATTTGACACCCCGAATATAAAATACATCAATGTCAAAATCAGCATAGGAGCAAAGATCATAAGTCCAACTGTTCTTTTGTCGTGTCTTAATTGTCTCAAAATCCTAAACATAACGGCTCTGACTCTCATTTTCCTACACCTCCATAAAACAGAAATGCTTCTTCAATACTGTCAGTGTTTGTCGCAGTTTTTAGCTCCGAAGGTGAACCTAGTGCTATAAGCCGACCATCTCTTATCATGCCGATGGAATCACATTTTTCTACTTCATCCATAACATGAGTTGTGACAATAATTGATATTCCAGCAGCTCTAAGATCAAATAATTCTTTCCAAATTATTCGTCTCAAAACTGGATCAATCCCTATAGTCGGTTCGTTAGCATTGGTGGTTCATGAATAAGTGCAATCGCTAGTGAAAGTCTTCTCTTCATTCCTCCCGAATAAGCTTTAACTTGCTTCTTAAGATCATTTTGGAGATCAACCAATTCCATAACCTCAAGGATTCTTTTTTTCTGTTTTGCTTTTGGCATACTATATAGCGATGCAAAGAATTCCAGGTTTTCTTCGGCCGTCAATTCTCCATAAAGCGCATCAGATTGAGCCATATATCCGATCTGATCCATCATCTGCAACTTTGGCATTTTGACACCCATAAGATAAACATCGCCCTTCGTTGCCATATCAATACCAGCAATCATTTTGATAAGTGTCGTTTTTCCAGAACCTGATGGACCAAGAAGCCCTAGTATTTGAGACTTTGGCATACTCAAATTAATATCAAACAAAACTTGTTTATCCCCAAAAAAACGG
>CAYZED010000003.1:4019-25695 GCA_964477445.1 uncultured Clostridiaceae bacterium
CTTCTGAACCTCAAAACAAAGATCATTGTTTGGCTGTGTCATTTATTTCTCCTCCCGTCGGTTATTCAACGCCGTGTCTATTATCTAATTTGATTTTATTCTTTATTTTTACTTGTTTCAATATGCAAAATTTCAACAAGTGAATGATAAGCAACACTTAATTACCATCTGTTGATTATCTGATTTTTATGTTAAATTCATATCAATTTTGAGTCATATTCAAATCATTTTCGAGTCATATTCAAATCATTTTTTAAACCCGCTACGCTGAAAGGCCCCAGAATAAAAAGTCTTGTTAAAATGAGTGCCATCTCATCAGGGCTTTCTTTCATTCCGCTGTTTACCCACTGCAAAACTACTCCTAAATGAGCTGACATAATATAAGAAATAAAATATTCCGACGGTACGATAAAATTATTAATATTTACACTAGTAATAAACGAATTATCCTTCAAACGATGGAGAATAAAATCTTTCAGTCTATCGCGAAATTTTGGGTCTGCATTTGCTCCAAGAAAGGCTTTCGCAAGAATTTCATTAGTTTGTAAAAACTCAAATATTTTCTTAATAAAAGGAACTGGCTGATTAATTACTACTTGGTTTAATCGCTCATCGAAAATAAAAACATCCTCAAAAGTTGTGTCTTTTGCGAAATTCATAAGTTCTTCTAATATCTCGTTTTCAAGCTTTTCTATCAAATCAAATTTGTCCACATAATGCAGATAAAAAGTCCCTCGATTTATATCAGCTTGCTCAGTGATATCAGTTATTGATATGTCATTAAAATTCTTTTTGTCCAAAAGTTCATAAACTGCTTTTTTTATCATTTTCTTTGTTCTAATAGCTCTTCTGTCAGTAGGGGAAGTTTCTTTCGACATGGGATCAACTCCTTCTAATACTTTAACGTTCAAGTAAAAAATCAACAATATTAATTTGTTTTATGCCATCTTCACTCACTGGAATTTCATCCATTGACAAAATGTATTTTGGAAAATGGTCATTAATTTTTTTTAACGGTGCAATTTCACGTTCAAAAGTATTTGAATCAAGAATAGTTGCTGCTACCTGGTAGTAAATCTTATCGCCACCAATAGTTGCTACGAAATCTATTTCTTTATCTCCAATTTTGCCTATTTCAACTTTGTTTCCACGCCTTAAAAGCTCTAGATATACTATATTTTCAAGAATGTGTCCTATATCAGTGTTTTTGTCTCCAAGAAGCATACGTCGAAGACCGACATCTACAAGATAATATTTTTCGAGAGACTTGAGATGCGCCTTCCCCTTGATGTCATATCTTCCGACCTTATACAAAATAAAAGCTCCTGTTAGTGCTTCAATATAGTTTTCAACTGTCATAGACGTAGTTTTTCTCCCATATGAGGTTAGACTGTCAGCGATTTTTTTAAACGAAACAGTGTTTCCAATATTATCGAACAAAAATTTTATTATACTTTCAAGTAAGTTAATGTCATTTATCCGCTTTCTTGCAACTATGTCTTTTATCAAAACAGTGTTATAAATTCCCATAAGATAATCTCGATGAATATCTTCATCTTTAATAATGGCAGTATAAGGAAACCCGCCGTTTCTAAAATAATTATTCCATGCGTCACGCTTATCTCCGCCAACGATTTCATAATATTCAGCAAAAGAAAGGGGCAACATTCTAATTTCAATATATCTGCCTGAAAGTAATGTGGCTAGTTCACCAGATAGCATCTGAGCATTTGAGCCCGTAATATAAAGATCTACATTTTCCTTGATAAATAGGCTGTCGACGGCCTTTTGAAACAATGGAACATTTTGTATTTCGTCCAAAAACACATACATCATTTTGTCAGGTATTAGTCGTTGAGTCACATATTCATGGAGTTTTCTATAATCAAGATAAATCTCATTTGAAATATCCTCAAAATTCAAAAATATTATCTGATCATTTTCCACACCGTGCTCTTTCAAATATTTTCGAAATAGCAAGAGCAAAGTAGATTTCCCACATCGGCGAATTCCTGTAACTACTTTTATAATTTTTTTATCTTTCATTTTAACTAGTTTTTCCATGTACTGCTTCCTTTGAACCATCATATCCGCCCCCCTTTTTAATTATAGTGTAGCATTAAAAAACTCTAAAATAAAGAAGTTTTTATATTGCACTTTAAAAACTTTTCAAAAATACAAAGTTTTTAAAGTCCATGCCTATAAACTTTCGCTCGCTCTGTTTCTAGTCACTCATTATATAAATTGTACAAATAATATGCTATATTATATACATTCCTAGGAAAATCAAGCTCTAAGGAGGAACAAAAAAATGGCATATATATTAAAACAATATGATATAGCCCTTATGAAATTTGATATTTGTAATGATTTTGATGGCATGACTACCAAAATTTTATGGGTTGATGAAAATAAAAAAAATTTGTTACCACTTGATTTACAGGAAAATAACGAGAGCCTATCCAAGTGGATTAAAGGAAGAGTTGTCCCTTCTAATCGTGCTTATGTTGAAAATTTTTTGGCTAAACTAGGACTTAATGAAAAAGACACAAAAGGAATTATTGATATTTGCAAAGGTTTGTCTCTAAATGATAGTTATTGGATTGTAGCTGAAAACTTCAGCGGTTCTTTCGAGAAACACAATCTTTATAATAACCCTTTTAGCTCAACCATTGCTTTGATAGCCTTTACTGGCTATGGTAGTATTAATCGCACACCTTTTCGTTCATCTCCCGAGTTTACCACTAATGGCATGCTTGCTAAGTGTTGGCGAAGAGTCGGTGGCAAAATTTTGCTTTATAAATCGGGAACAGAAGGTTTCAAAAATTCAGGGAAAGAACCTTATTCAGAATTTTACGCTTCCCAAATAGCTGAGGCTATGGGGCTTAATGCTGTTAAATATAACTTATCTCAATGGAAAGGCAGACTTTGCTCTACTTGCGAAATTTTTACTGATATAAACACGTCCTTCATTCCGATTGGCAGACTTGTTAAAGAAGGTGGCGTCCGCGCAGTACTAAAATACTCGAAAGAGCTTGGCCAAGACTATTATCAGAATTTCGTCGATATGTTTGTTTTTGATGCTGTAATATGCAATACGGATAGACATTTTGGTAACTATGGAATTTTAGTTGATAACAAAACCAATAGCTTTAAATGTAGCGCTCCAATTTTTGATAATGGCATATCACTTTTTCATTATGCTATGGAAGATGATTTGAAAGATATTCACGCTTATGCGAAAACTCGTGTTCCAGCAACATACCCTGATTTTCTGCAATTCGCTAAGGAAATTATGACAAAACGTCAAAGAGATATGTTATCTAAGCTTCTAGTGTTTAAATTAAAAAAACACTCGCGTTATAATTTAGATGACAAACGCCTTAGAGTATTGGAATCTTTTGTCCATGAAAGAGTAAAAGAACTGCTTTCAGATTAAGCAATTCTTTAAAGAATTTTTTTACTTGTTCAGATTTTTTGTTATACAGCATTTTCGCCCCTAGCAGCACTATTTCACATATTTCATATTCACTATAACTTTAGATTTTGTTTCTCCACCGATATAAATCGATTGATGAGCTATTATTGGCTCACCCATTTCTTCTAATGACTTCCCATTATTATAGTTTGGAACTATATATCCTTTTGCTGAAGATGTAATGTGAAAACGCATTTTGTGCCCTTTTAGGAATCTATTTGCTACCTTTGACATTCTAACTGTGTATTTTTCGACTTTTCCAGGTGTTAAAAACTCTTCTTTCTCGTACCCATTCCTGAATTTTGCCCTAATAAGTCCATCTGACATTTTTATGGAATTACCATCCTTATCAACGTCTAATAATCTAACCACAAAATCTGTATCCACTGCATCAGACGCGGCATAAAACTCAACAAAAACATCTCCACATATCTCAAATTCGTTTTCGATTTCATAGTCAAAGACTAGAACGTCCGAGCGTTTTTCTACATCTTTATAGTTTCCAGGAACTGATATTTCATTTTCTGATGGGTCAAACATGCGAGGCGCTTCATCCATAGGGTTATATGTATATTCGATTTTTCTTCTAGCTGCAACATCCGCGGCATCCAAAGTTAGTTCTTTTTCATCGCTTAAATAAAATTCCGTAGGTTTATAATCAGCTGGAGGTAAAGAATCTTCATATCTCCATTCGTTTGCGCCCAGCATATAGAAACAAACTCGTTTTTCTTTTTCAATACCGGTTTCATAACCTTTAAGCTTCGAGTCCATCCAACGCATAAACAAAACATCCGTATCATATTTCAAAGCTGAATTACCAAACGCTTGACCGTGAATATCGCGAGTAGTATTTGAGGAATGAAACCAAGGCCCCATTAAGAGAAATTTGTCATCGTTGTTATCATAATTTGAGACAATATCCCACGCCTGCTGAGTTCCTGCAAAATTATCGTCAAACCATCCAGATTGAATTAATGCAGGCACTTTAATTGAATCTTTTTTCCTCCACCAGTTTGCGATTTCCCAAAATTCATTTAATGTCTCATTTTTTATTGAAGTTGTCCACGAAGGAATTTCCTTCCCTAAATATTTCTCAGGGATAGCCGATAGAGGTCTAGTTTTCATAACTTCGTCCCAGTCATCTCTTTTCATCAATTTTGAGGATTCTGGAGTGAGTTCTTTATCACTCATCATAAAAAGCCACGGAAGCACACTTGACATTAACATTCCTCCACGTCTAGGTACATCCCAAAAAGAAGTTCCCCCAGTAACCATAGAAGTTAGGCATTTTAATACTGGGTTATTACTTGCAGCTGCTGCCATTTGTACAAATCCACTATATGATCCACCATACATTCCTACGTTTCCGTCACACCAACTCTGCTCTCCAATCCAAGTTAATGAGTCATCTCCATCATTTATTTCGTCGTGCATTAAAATGAAAGTTCCTTCAGATTTTTCGCGACCTCTTACATCTTGAGTAACCACTGCATAGCCATAACGAACGTATTTTGCAATATTTTTATATTCACTCAGAGCATTATATGGCGATCTCATAAAAATCACCGGAACTGCTCCTTTAACTTCTTTTGGAAGCCAAACATGAGTTGCTAAATGAATTCCATCTCGCATTTTCACCATAAATGTACCCAAAAATTTAGAAGTATACTCTGGTTTTGAGATACTATAGTTATTATAATAATTTACTGGCGTAAGATGTTCTAACCCTTCTCTTACAAGCGTAATTACTGTTCCAACGCCATAGCAAACTATAAATGCTGCTATTTCACCTTCATGGAAGAGTACGTCAATTGGAAATTTGCATTCCCTCCCAAATAGATAATCCCCTTCTTTTATATATTTCTTGCCATTTTCAAGTGACGTTAACTCCCCATCTTGCGAAGCCATATAAATTTTGCTATATTCATGAAAAGCTTTAGCTGCCTCAGTTAAATCAAACGCTAAAACCCTTACCGGCGCATCTTCAAGAAAAATTACTGGCAATTCTTCTCCTGTATCTTTATCAAGAGGATAATATTTAGATGGGTTTGAACTAAAATCTACACTCCCCATTGGAATAGATGAAATATACAAATTAAATTTTTGCATGAAATTCTCCTTTAGTAATAAACTATTACACTTACATATACATACTTATTATATAACATAAAAATCTCATTCTTATAGATTGTACAATTTCAGAAAATTACGTTGTATGAACATAATCGTGTAACTAAATTATAATTAAGGATTAAAAGTATTTGAAAGTTGAAAGAAATTCAAATCTTTTAGCGATTATTATCTATAACTTTGGATTTATAGGAAACTGTAAAAAGTATAATTTCTTATACAATAACTCATTTCTCAATTTTTTAACTTTTTTAAGTCTTTCTCTATTTCCTTAATACTTCTTTCTGGTGTCGGTAACTCTTCAGGCATCGTTCCACCTAATTCTTCAATGGTCTTTCTAATTTTTTTACCAACTTCATAATGTGTAGAATTTGCATTTTCTTTGCTTTGAATCTTTTCTCTTCTGATTTTTTCATCCGTTTGAGTCGCCCTAAAGAGATTAGCCGCTAGCTCTGTACTTCCCATGTGATCAAGTATCTTTTGACTCTTATTAAGCCCTTTCTTTTGTTGAATGTCCTTCGCAGTCAGACCGCCATATAGTCCAATATATCCATGATTTTGAAATATAGCATAATCTAACGGCGTTTTTACTCCAGCCATATCTGCCGCTTCGGCTAAAGATTTGTTATGACTTATTATTTCATTTCTTATTGCAAGTCTCTTTTGTTCTTCAGTAAGTCTATCATAATGCTCAATAATTTCCTGTTGTCTTGTTTTTACAGCAAAATAAGTCTGTCCCAATGCAATTACTTCTTTTTGCGGGTCTCCATTTTGAACAATTAAATAACATGCATATCGTGAAAGCATTATATCATCGATTTGTTTTGTTGCACCTTTGGGCATATTTATCGTTTTGCTGATATCAGCAAAATGATCCAAAGCACTGTTTTTGCTTCTTTCACAAGCCACTTTAGCTTTGTCAATTACTGACTTAAAATTTCTCCATTGCGAATATTCGAGGATTCTTTGAAGATCCCTAGCATACCAAAATTCTTCTCCGTATTCATTTATATTCATAACATCTTCAAAGACAGTTTCTTTATATTTGTCAATTTTACTCAAAATTTTTCCTCCTAAAATTATCAGTCTCGAAATATATTGTTTAATATCCATTATAGTTTTTTATTCCAATATTTGTCAATAGATTTAAAACATTTTTGTTTTAAATTAGAAATTAGAAATGGCTCGTCTTATACGATTTCGAAAAAAGTATACCTTTCCTTAGTATTCCATCTGATATTATATAGTATAATAATAACAGATGTTCATGATCAACTTCACCACATTTACATAATTTGAGGGCTTGATAAAAAGTTAATTTTTAACACTAGAAAAGCGGAGGTACTCTTATGCCTAAAGTCCTAAAAACAGATGGTATGAACAAATGCATCGGGTGTTTTACTTGTATGCTTACTTGTTCAGCGGTTAATCGTCAAAATCACTCTATTTCAAAGAGTTCAATTAAAATAAAGACAAGTGGTGGTCTTCAAGGTCGTTTTCTATCAATTGTTTGTATAGGATGTAGAGGCGAGCGACCATGTGCCGAGGCATGCCCTTCAGGTGCTCTGGAACTTCGAAACGGCGGAGGCGTTCTAGTGAACACGAAGAAATGCATCGGTTGCGCTAGTTGTGTTTCCGCCTGTATTATAGGTGCTATTCACATGGACGAAGAAACAAATAATCCAATCATTTGTAAACACTGTGGTGTTTGTACACGATTTTGTCCTCATAACTGCTTGAGAATGGAGGATGTAGAAAATGATTTATGAAAAATTCATTAAAGTTTTAAATATCGACCTTAATACAAAAAAAATAAAAATTGATCAAAGAGACGATTTATATGAATATCTTGGCGGAGTTGGTGTCGCCTCAAAGCTTCTTGAAGAAAATATGAAGCCCGACTTAGATCCACTTGATCCATCTCAGCCTATTATATTCGCAATTGGCGCCGCTTCCACCATTTTCCCAGTAATTACGAAGACTGTCGCTATGTTTATTTCCCCTTTGACTGGAGAGCTAGGAGAGAGTTATGCTGGTGGAAGGCTTGCTCTGACAATGTTTATGGCTGGTTACGATGCTATGGTAATAACCGGCAAATCAGATCATCACTCTTACATTTCAATAACAAGAAACAGTGTGGAAATAAAGGACGCTAGAGTTTTTTGGGGAATGTCCTCAGATGAAACTGGCCGCGTAATTAGAGATCGAGAGGCTGGAAGTGGAAAGAGAAGTATTATTCGTATTGGCCCTGCTGGGGAAAACGGAATAAAATATGCTAGTGTCTGTGTTGATACTTATCGTCACTTTGGAAGACTCGGTCTAGGAACTGTTTTTGGCAGCAAAAATCTTAAAGCAATATCGGTCATAGGTGATAAATACATTCCGATTAAGAATTTCAAAGATTACTTTAAAGTTTTTCAGGATATTTATAAGCAAGTTACTGATACAGAAATTATGGATAAGTACCACGACAGCGGAACGCCTATAGGTGTTGAATCACTTAATGCTGCTGGTGGCCTACCTACTTTAAATTTAAGTTCTGGTGTATTTGAAAATGCAAAAGATATCTCCGGAGAAGCTTTTTCCACAAAGAATCTCGTACGAAAAATGGCTTGTACTGGCTGCCCCGTAGGTTGTATTCACATAGGCCAATTCAGACGAGAATTCGACAAAGGTCACGAATATGAAGTAATAAGCGTTGGTTACGATTATGAACTAATTTTTGCGTTAGGAAGTTTTCTTGGTATAAAAACTACAGATGAGATTCTTGCTATAATTGAGATTGTTGAAAAACATGGGATGGATGCAATATCCACAGGCATAGTTCTTGGATGGGCTACAGAAGCATATAAAAAAGGATTAATTACCGATGCAGAAGCTATTATCCCGCTTGAATTTGGATTAACAGAAAATTACAGAAAAACTGTCGAACTAATATCCGATAGAGCTAATGATTTCTATTCAACTCTAGGAGAAGGTGTTTATAAAGCCTCTAAAAAATATGGGGGAAGTGAATATGCTATGCATTTTGCAAAAAATGAAATGGCTGGTTACCACACTGGATACGGCATGATTCTTGGCTCACTAGTTGGGGCAAGGCATTCACACCTTTGCAATGGTGGTTATTCCTTTGATCAGTCGATGAAGGTTTTTGACAAAGAAAAGCTTGTAGAATCTATTTTTGCTGAAGAAAAAGAACGTTGTATGTTGAATTCATTAATTATCTGCTTGTTCTCAAGAAAGGTTTACAGTAGACCTACTATCCTTGCCGCACTAAACTCGATCGGGCGTGAAGTAACAGATGAAGAGCTCACAGCTATTAGCGAGCGAATTTATCGCACAAAACTCAGAATAAAGAAAGCACTCGGGTTCAACCAGCTTGAAGTTGAGATTCCTCGCCGTTTCTTTGAAACCCCTGGGCTAAATGGTGTAGTTAGCGAAGAAATTACTCGCGAGTTATTAGAAATGTATAATAAGAAGACCGAAGCTCTTATGACTGATGCCCTTATGACTGAGCTGAATCAAAGTGAGGTGTAATATGTCAGAAATTTTAAATTTAACTCATGATTCTGAGCAAACTATCTTTGTGAAATTGAAAGTTACTAGCTGGTACAAAAAATTTACCAATGGCATCCTCGAACAAATTATAGAGATAGTACAAGGAACAACAGCCGCTGATTTGATGGAAATGATGAAAATTCCCGATTCTGAGGTAGGTTCTTTCATTGTTTCGAATATTTTATGTTGTAATGACACGAATAACACCAGTAACACTGTGGAAATTACCAGTTCAAACAGCAGTAATGTTTATAACTTTACTAGTGGTAAAAACGCAGTCGACAATGAGTTCTCAAAAATAAAAAGAAGCGTTGACGCTTCTTATGTATTAGTTGATGGTGATGTTCTTCAAATAATCCCATTTTTAGCCGGTGGATGAGTATACGTTAGTCCCATTCTAGTGATTTATGTATTTTCGTATTTGGTAAATACGACGAAGCCGCCTTTGTCATTTCCATAATGGTACAATACTTATCCACTAACATAACAACAAATGACTCTAAATATCTCGGAGGACTAATCGTTAGGGGCCACATATGTTTTACAATAATGTCTTTTTCTACATGATTCAGTTCAAAGTCACGATTTGCATTTTCAAGCGCTAACTTTGGATGCGAAAATCCATGTAGCCCTTTTTCGAGTTTCGTAGTATGCCAATCATAAAGAAATAAATCATGAAGCAGCGCACCTCTTGCCGCTGAATTATGATCCAACCTAAAGCGTTTACATATGCAGTAGCTATAATATGAAACGTTTTTACTGTGTTCATAGCAGCTGAAATTTCCATGTTGAATAAATTCCTTCATAGAAAGCACTGTATCATGTGCGAGAAGATCTATAACACACTCTTCATATTCACTGTAATTTTTCGAGTCGCTCTTTAACTTCGAGTTTAATCTTGTCGATTCCACCATCGATAACACTCCTTACATCTCGGTTAATTATTTCAGCGTTGATAATTAGTAATCGTGGAAAAGCACGAAAGAATCTTTTATACTTAATAACCATCTGATTGTATTTTTCGAGCGCTAAATTTGCGTAATTAATGATAACTTTTCTAACTCTCAAAGCATCAATCATGGATTTCATTGTGTCTAATATAAAATACACAAATATTATGACCACAATGATTTCTTTCATTGAAAACTGTATGCTCTGAGTAAATGTTGATATAAATGGATGAACTATTTGAATTAAAGCAAATGCAAGCGCACCCCATATTAATGAATTCTTAACACATACATACCCACTTATATTGCCAAAATCATTACTGTAGTCCCAACACTTACAATTAAAAACCTTTTCAAGCAACAGTCCCGTTAAATATTCTAAAACTGTTACTAAAAAAATAGATACAACCAGGCTTGTAATTATTGACAAAATAGGTGAAAGTGATAACCCAGTAATCCAATTTGAAGAAAGTATAATTACTATCGCGCCAAACCCATATACTGGACAAAAAAATCCATTTAGAAACCCTCTATTTATAAATTTTTTTTCAGTGTAACTGGCATATACTGTTTCCATAAACCATCCTAAAAAAGAATAAATGGTAAAGTAGATTGGAAAGTTTAAATAATGCTCCATGTATGAGTATACCCCCTAAAACGTCTCATTTTTATGCTTTAATAATATTATACTACACTTTTGAGTAAAACGGCCACATGGAACTATATTCATTAAATTGAAATGAACTTTCTTATACAATCACAAAACTGGAGGTACATCATGACAAAATCAAAAGATGAAAAATCAATAAATACAAATACATTAAAAATGGTTCTAAGATTCGAAAAATCGGAAGAGCTTTTTTCATATAATAATGATCAAATAATCGACCTTTTTAAGCAAACTTTCCTGCAACTCCATGAATCATCTGATATTTTTCCTTTTGATTTCGCTCGATTAAGCCTCGCTTCAACGAACCAAAAATATGGCATTATATGCGGCGTCGACTATCTTTTTTTTGACCTATTTATAGATCATTTTCAGAAAAAAGATACACTTAACATGTACACTAAAAATACTAATATATACAAAGAAGTTGATTTAGTTTCTGAAATCGATTTGCTTTGTTCAAAAGTAAATTTGCTTCTCTCAGGAAAACTTATTGTCACAAACATAGTAAATACAGGTGTTTTAGCTACTCCAAACATCAATAAATATGCTTATTACAAAGCCGATTTATCAGAATTCGAACTCCCAAATAATTTTTATGAGAACCTTATTCTTATAATGACTAGAGATACTAATTTCTTTGGCGAAAATATCTCAGTTACTGAAATCACTCAAAAGAAAATAGGTAATTCGCATAAAGAAGTTACTACGATTTATCATCTTATTGAATTGATTCAACATATATACTATGACAAAAATAATAACATTCTTTACTTTATAGCTGATGGAAACACTCCCGCATATGTACTGCTTGCGGGACTAATTTATGGAAGATGTGTATATTCTCACAATTCCCATAAATCAGACCAATCAAGCATTAAAATTAATAGGCTAGACTATGTAGATAGTCAGCAAAAGATAACGCATAACAATAGACATTATGATAATGTATTAGGAGATTATATTCAAAAATACTAATAGCCCTCTCCATTACTCCCTCTAAAACAAGGCCAAGCAGCTCCCGACTGATAGCCATTTGCATCAATTTTTATTTTAACTATCATCGCTAAGTGCTGAGCATTATTTGCCACATAAGCATATCCATCCACAATTAGAACATTTGTAGCATTACAAAACCCCATTATATTCATAGCGCCAAGCTGCCATTTTATTTTTCCGGTTTTTATATCTACTGCATTGAAAGTATATGGTGTTTCAATTTGTGGCTCAGACCCTATATAAATCGTGTCATCATCACCTATTGCGGCTGTACAATACAAGTCACTCGCGATATCATTATTTGCCCATAAAAGCCCTGAACCATCTGCCTTTATCGCATATAAAGTGCTGCTATCATCACATTTCGTATTACAATACACATTATCTTGATTGTCTAATACTGGACTGGCAATGAATGAACCTTGCAAGCCATCATACGGTTTAAGTTTCCAATTCAAACTTCCATCAGAAGCACTTATATTGCAAACCGTGTCCCCATATATAAACACTATATTTTTTTGATTCTTCGTAAATGCTGCTGAAGTGGCTCCCAACGCAGAAGATAGTGCAGATGGCTCGAAGCCGTTTGTCACTCCTGTAGTCCATTCAGGCGTAGTGCTTCCTGCCTTGATGCTTCCTGCCTTGATACTTCCTGACTTGAAACAATATACCCTTGCAACGCTTGATGTTTTTTGAAGCCTTCCATCAAATTCCATATAATCTAAATCAGGTGCAAAAAAGAAAACGTTCCCATTATCGTCTATAAGCGGCGCGGTTCTTGAAGGCATGATTTCCTTTTCCCCTACAGCTGGATAACTCCACTTAATATTCCCATCCGTGTCAAAAGCAAAGAACTTAGAATCTGCGACATAAATTGTGTCGTACTTATCAACTGTGCAATTCACATTCCCACCAAAGGACAAATATTCCCACGAATTTGAGATCTCTTTTCGCCATCTAAATTTCCCTTCACCAGTTAATGAATATAGATATATTTTCGTTAGCATATTTTTGCCAGAGGGATCCTCATCATCCATTATGTTTAATTTTTCCATAACGGTAATATACATATTTTCTTTGCTGTCAAAACTGGCACTTCCCTTTACATCGCAACCTTCTAATTCATATTCCCATATCTTATTCAAATCTAAATCCATTTTAATGATTTTGTTTGTTTTGTTCTCATTTCCTTCAAAATCTGTCGTACCAATGAAAAGGTTATTCTTGTGAATGGTAAACATACTATAATGGAAACTATTAGGCGATGCATCATAAAGTTTCACAATTCTATTCACCTCTCCGCCACATTCTTTATATATCATATCAAAAACCTTGCTGCCATAATCCCAACTACTTGAAAGTCTCATTGCATCAAGTATTGGCTTTATTGGTACATAAAGTATTCCGTTAACTAACTGCGCAGCAACATTCATTTTGATTGAAACTCCATTTACTTTAGCGTTCGTGTCTGCAACCTTCATATATATAGAATTTGGCCCATACCTTACGTTTATACCTTTTGTTTGGCTATTATATGTTGCTTCAAATCCAAAAACCTTATTTAAAGAAGCAAATGTTAGAAGCAACTCTTTATTCTTTACTACAGGGGTTTTATCAAAAGTAATCAATGCATTGTCTTTAAAGAATGTTACATCTTTAAAATTTGGAATAATTGAATAGTATCCCAGCTTGTATCCACTTCTCCCTTTGTTAATTAAACCCAATAACGAAGCAGTCGTATCTTTGTCGAAATATGGTTCCGGAGAAACGTATTCTAGCTTAAGAATATCTTTGTACGATGTAGATGAACTTGCCTCATCCATTCTCGCCAGTGCAACGAGTACATTCGAATGTGTATTTAATTTATATAGTTTTCCAATAATATCTCCCTTTTTAATATTTTGACCAACACTAACAAAAATCTGTTTTCTTTGGGTCTCAAGAAAACTTGGATATGTGCCAGATGGATTAAAAGTATATATCATGACATATTTTGAATCAAGGCGAATACTTACCCTAACAATTTTATGATACTCAACAGCTTCAGATATTCCCTCATATATGTCTTCAACTACTCCATCTTCCATAGACTGAAATTCTGCTAAATCTACTTTAGGTACAAATTTCATATCGGATTTGCCTTTTCCCCATGGCTGACCGCCTCTTTTTTCAGAGTAAACCCAGTCAATCGAAGCTATTTCACTTTCATTTTTATATGGACTTGAAAGTGTAAATTTCGCTAAAGGATCTCTAACATCCATTCCTAATCCTTTATCTTCATTTTCATTGTTCTCACCATTGTTATCCTTGTTCGGGTCTTTGTTTGAATCCGAGTCACTTCCAGGAGTATTATACGCTAATAGCCATGTTTTGTGGGTCTTATGGACAATAGCTAGAATTGAAGTCTTAGCAGCACTAGATAAATATGGTTCTGGAGAAACAAACACATTATTTTTTTCTACTCCGAAAATGAACATTGAGTTTTTATTTTTAGTAAGCAATTCCCCTATAATACTACCAGCTTTTAGTTTGCTTCCTTTTTTGAAGTTAACTCTAGCCAATTGTTTTATGGCATCAGATTTATTTTTACTAGCAGTATTAAAAACATATATTGTATTTATGGAACTGCTAGTTTTTACTATGACAATCACATTCCATAACTTATTTTCATTCTGTACACTTTGAATATCAGTAATCACGCCAGACGCCACAGCTCTAATGGAGGTCTTACTGTTTTTTGGCAAAAATGCAATCGAATGAGTAGCATAACCCCACGGACAGTTTTCACTTATACTAAAAGTTGTAGGTATAGATTTAATATCTGCAGATTTAATATATGGAGTTATAAAAGTACCCGAAGATATAGCTGATAAAGTAGCTATTTTCGACGTCACTTTCGACGCGGCTTTCGACAGCGAGACTATCTCAGCACTTGCTCCACTTACTAGCATAATAGAAGCCAAAAACACAAAAATCATAATGTTAGAAACGGTTTTTTTTATTTTAAAGTTCATGCTTTTCCCTCCGATTCCCATTTATCATGTTTTTTTCACTTATCTATATACATATATTATACTCCATCATTTTAAAAAATAATTATTAATCCTACAAACTTAAGTGTTACTAGATGAATCCTCATATTGTATATTAAAAAAATTTTTATACCATATGTTGTGCAAATCATTCTTATTCTGTTATAATTTAATTGGATATTCTAGATGTAAATTTTTCAACTGTATTTTTACCATATAATACTAACTATAAGCATAGGTGATTGAATGAATATGCCTTTCTTCGATGGCAAATACGAATTCATAAAAACTCTTTCACATAACGAAGCTGCAACTGTTTCATTAATTAACAGAACTGGTAGCTCCGTTAGTTTTGTTATGCTTTCTATAAATGATACGAAAATATCAGAGCCTTTTATACATTTTCTAACAAACAAAAAAACATCCATCCCTGTCAATATCCTCGACTGGCATAAAGAAAGCGATATTTTACATCTTGTTTGTGTAAAAAAAGATGATATGGAAACCGAACTATCACAAATCAGATGCGAAACTTTTTCAGAAAAAGCAGAAGCCGGCAGAGTTTTCCTAAAGATTCTTGCTGAACTAGAAAATGAATCCAATTCAATAAAATATATTTTCACATATGATGATTGTATCAGATACAGAAAGGGCAAGACACTTTTAAGTTTGATTCCTCTTGATTTGCCTGAATATGCTGGAATTGCAGATTTATATAGTATTTCTGAAAACATTGTCACTCAAATGAACAAAATATTCGGATCTGGAATTGATAAAGATAGTCATATGTATTATAATTCGGTCCCGCCAGAAATTTCAGGGTTAATCAAGAAATATTCAAATGGTGAGATTAGCAGTCTGCCAAATTTGTTTTATGCATATACTCATAGCTCTTTTTATGAAATGTTTGGTTTTGCAGACGAAGTAAATGAATCTATCGGCCGCCCAATGCCAACCCCGATTAGAGCACCTAGAGAGACTAGAACCACTAGATCTCCTAAAGTTACTCGGACTCAAAACTTTGAGAATGAAATTCAAGCTCAAAAACTTGATCGCAAAATCCAAGCTCAAACGCCAGAGAATGAAGTGCCTTCAGATCAAAAAAATAAAAATATTATCGATATTAAATCCGAAAAATCTTTCTTGCCTACAAACGCATACTCGATTGATAAACAAAAAAAATCTCCTTTTAGATCAAAAAACTCAAAAGAGATTAATGGTATTCCTGTATCGAACACCCCAGAAGAATCCATGAAGAACATACGTCACTTGGGTGCATCTAATTTTGCTGATAATCTAACAAGACCCGCCTACAATTCACGCGGTATGAAAGCTTTAAGGCGAACAAGAAGAATCAGAATAGCTGTCACTTTAATAATATTTTTCGCTTCTGTACCAATAATCGCTCATGCGACTGGTTTTGACAAAACTGTAATTTCGAATTTAAAAAATACCGAGATTGGTGGTGCAATTCTCAATCAAGCACCAACTGCCGCCTTCACTCCAGATACCGGAAAAATAGTAGAAAAAGTGCCGGTGACGTTTATTAATCAATCTGTAGATAATGATGCAAACGACCTCATTACTGGTGCTCATTGGTTTGTAATGTTTCAAGGCAGAATTTTGTATGAATCAAAAGAAATACATATGATGTACAGTTTCCCTTCTGCCGGAAGATATACAGTTTCATTAACCGTTGCAGATTCAAGAGATAAACTTAGTAAAACAAAATCGATTGAATATAAAGTTGTAGATGCACTAGGGAACAGCTCAAATGACACTGATGGGCTGAAATAGAAATATGGTGAAAATGAAGAATTGAAAAATTAAATGATATAAAAAAGTTACTTATGAAAATGCAATGTTCACAAGTAACTTTTTTTAATGCTCATTTTGGCTCCTATCTATTTTGTTATTGTAACTTTAACATTTTCATTGTTTAGTTTTTTTAATTTAATTTCCGCCATGTATGAAAATTGTCCACTTTCAATAGATAATAGTGGTTTTTCTTTTGGCATATTAAAATATCCATTAGGGTCATTCTTTACTATATTTTTAAATAGGTTTTCAGAATTGTAGAAGACTAGGCCTACAATTAAGACGAAAAGGAGAATGAAAATGTATGTTTTTTGTTTCATAAGAAGGCCTCCATAAATGGTAATTTACCGACATATTGGCCAGCATGTTTTGCACTACTACCGAGTTCAACCATTTTCGTGACCTCGCGAAAATGGTCTAAAGATTGAATATCCGGTCTCTTAACCAACATTGGATATTTCATCATTTTTAATTATTAGAATATTTGTATGTAATGAAGATATAAAATTATTATGCCTGATAAAATGATAAACGGCATAATATTTGTTATCAGCCCAAAATAAACTACGTTTTTATCAGCAAGTTTCCTATTCTTTATAGTTACGATTAATCCAACTATGCTGCCAATAGCGCCTGGTATTGCAAGGCCTACAATCATTGTGATAATTCCTAATACTCCAAGAAGTCCGGCAAGCTTCACCCTCGCGTTGTAAGTATGTTTTAATTCACTGTTTTCCATTTGTAATACCCCTTTTCATTTATTGTTTTCATCAGAGTAATTCTTAGGTCTGTATTAATTTGTGATTTTTATTTAACTACAATATACATGCAATAACCTTCTTTTTATTTCGGAGATGGTCAATCCTGCTATGTTAAGTTGTTTAAGTAAATTATCGTCATCCTCAATCTTTTCAACAAATATACGTATGTCATTTTTAATGCTTTGCGGTACATCTACTAATGCAATTGTTGACAATAGCTGTGTCATTCTATAAATATCTTTTTTATGCTTCGCAATATCATTTCCACGAATCGAAACTCCATTATTCAATCGCTCATTTAAATCTATCCACGCTCTAGCTTTCAATGGAATAATGCAAATATCAGTGGCTACAGTTATACCATCTATATCTGTCTTTTGCATTTTAATAAATTCGTAATAAATTGGATCTAATAAAATTGCTGACAAGCTCACAATATCGTCTCCAATGGCCATCGGCACTATACTTCCTGGTTCTCTCTCGGTAAGTATTTTCGGCTTTTGTGAAAGAATTTCTATCATGTATGGATATCTGCTGTCTTTAGGTTTCTCGAAGCGATAAAAACATCTTTCACCTGTGGATCTATGTTGGAATAAATAACCTGCCTCATGCACAAAACTCCAAAACTTTTCTACGAATTTTTCATTCAAAGCTTCTACGCACAAAACAATATCTAAATCTTTTGTGGCTCTAAAATCTAAATGCTCTTCCTGCAATAATAAAAAACATGCAGTTCCTCCAATCACAACATATTGATCTTTGCAGTCTTCAAAATGCTTCTTAAATATCTCTATCCCTACCGTCATCTATTCCAAATACCACCTTTTCTAATAAGTATTCTAAGGCTTGCTTCACACGCTCATCTTCAATATCTTTTAAAGATATATAAAGGGCTACTCTATCAATTCTTCCATCTTTAATTGGCACTTTGTATTTCCATAACTCAATTTTGACAGAATTTCTTTCACTAGTCGGTAGTTCTTTTATTTTTCCCTTAAGTTCATTCCATTCTTTTTTTGAAATTGCATATACATCATTAATTGGCGGCGCTATGTCTGAAAGTATTGACAGCTCAGTCTCTCCAGCTTGAATCAGCTTACTGCTCAATTGTTCGTTAATTGATTCTTTTTCTATATATATAGTTTTTAAAATAGGATTTTTGAATTCAACAATCATTTGTTTAATCAAAGAATTATAAGATTTTTTAAACTTCCAACTTTTGTGTTTTCCATTTTGAAATATATCGATCCAACCTTTTTTTGCAAGTTCCTTGTAGCCCCTTGAAACTGACATCTGTGACATTTCAGTAGCTAAAGCTATATCTTTTTGTGATATACCTGTCGAAAATCCTTCTGCATATATTTCTTTAACTAAATGCAATGCAAGACCCTCTGTCGATGGGAAAAAATCACTTTGATCCGCCTGATTTTCTTCTTTAATTAGATATTTTTTCTGAACTGTATCGGTAAAGACAGCACCAATAAAAGGTAAATAAATCTGTTTCCCAAGGATAATAAAAGATAACTTTTCTCTTGTTAATTTCTCTCTTACGTAATTTGAAGAATAACTAAAGCCAAATGCCATATTGCCTTCTATCTTTAAATACTTCCTCGCTGAATCCATGTGATTCTTCAACTTTGATACCGATATTTCATTTTCTAAAATATAATGCATTAAAACAAACTCTATATCTAAACATCTAACTTTATAATAATCATAGTTCAAACTCAAAAACAGAGGAATCTGATCCTTATCATCCACCAATAAGTTGCAATCGACTTCTCCACCAAATGAATCCAATAGGTACTTCTCAATCATATTTACATAAGACATTGCTCCATCTCCATTTCCCAGTATATAGAATTACTTTCTAGATGCTTTTTCTAAAATACTTATTATCGAGATTGTAACATAAATATTTTGAATAAACAATTCCAATGTTTATAGAAAATATTTATGTTTATTTCTAAAATCCTCATTCATTCTTCCTAATTTTATTGCCTTAATCAACCAATTTTAAATTCAAAAAGTATATGTACTTATATTTCTTAGTTAATTCATTTTGATATTTAGTTAAGTCCTCATTTATTAATTTCGAATCAACTTTATATCCATTTGGAATTGAATAGCTCGTTACAAGATTATATGTTCGATTCTTTTCCAAAATCATAGCATTTCTAGTGTATTCTGCACCCCAATCTGATTTTTTATAAAAATCAACATCTTGAGGATAATAAACCTCATTAATATTTATCGAATCATTATCTTGAATTTTTATAACATCCTTATTTGTCCCTAAGTCATTACCTTGGATATAGCAATAATCCTTGTCATGATCCACCTCCAACCTGAATTCTACTGCCGTTGATAAAATTTCCATTACCATTGGATATCTTGAATTTAGTCTAATATTTCCGTCTTTTATCTTTTTAGTTTTTTGAAATTTCTTAATTAATTTCCCATCAGCATACACTTCAAGCGTCAACTCTACCGTTTTATTTCTTATATTTTTACACATCCATCCGTAATCTGCCTTTAAATTAAAGCCCTTATTATTAAATTGAGTATTATCATCATAGCAAATCTGAGGCAAATTTTTATTAATGTTAGAAACACTTAGATTATAAGCATTAATTTTTAATCTATGGAGAATTTCTTTTTCCCAAAGTAGTTTATATTCTTTGCCTTTAGCTTTCAAATTTCGATAATTAAAATTGCATATCACTGTCAAATCATTTTTTATGTCTTTAATCATTTTTTTAATTTCTTCAGTTCTTCTACTAATATCATTTGCCTGTATGTCTGAAAATTTGTTTGATAAATTGTAGTAATAATTGCTCATAAAATTATCAAAATTTGTTTCATGACTCTTATCTATCGAATACAAATCCGACACTATACGTAATGATTCTCCTAAATCATTTATTTGAGTAGCCATAATCTCAGGATTTTGATTTTCATCCCAATTATTAAACAATAAATTTGCCTTATTTATGCTAGCAACAATCCTGTTTTGAGTGTACATATTCAAAGCAAGTTTATGGTCACCATTTTTTAATACTTCCATTACTAATAAGTATGCTATTGTGATTAATACAACTGCCCCAATCAATCCTGCGTTCTTAACCCGCTCATTGCAACTATACTTTAATTCACTACTCATGGAATTTACCTCAATCTTTATAATAATTGTCTTAATTTGCAAAAACATCTTACCATATTATTCAACCACTTACAATATACGTTTTCTATAGTTGATACACAATCTACCATCTTTAATATTTACTATTTTATTACATTTGTCAGCTACGTCTTTATCATGAGTTATTATTATTACCGTCTTTCCTTCATTGTTTAACTCCTTAAGTAGATTCATAATTTCATTAGTTGTAACCGAATCTAACGCTCCAGTTGGTTCATCTGCAAGAATAATTTCCGGATTATTTATTATTGCTCTCGCAATCGCAACCCTTTGCCTTTGCCCACCAGATAAATTGCAAACCAATTCATGATTTTTTTCTTCAATATGTAATTTCGATAATACTTTATTAATTCTTTCGTTTTTATCTTTTTTTGATAATTTCTTCTTAACGTACACAAGAGGTATTTCAATATTTTGAGCGACCGTGTACTTTTCGATTAATGCAAAGTCTTGAACTACAAAACCAAATGTACTATTTCTTAAAAGAGCTTTGCCTGACATTGATATTTCATTTATATTAACACCATTAAGGTTATATAATCCTTCTGTAGAATCATCTAGAAGACCTAAAATATTTAATAAAGTTGATTTTCCAGATCCCGATGGTCCCATTATAGCTACCATTTCACCTTTATATATATCAAAATCTACATTATTCAATGCGTTAACAGCGCCTTCGCCTTTACCATATATTTTTTTTACGCCTTTTAATCGTATAACTGGTGCAGTACGGTTCAATTTTCACTCCTCCTTAATAATTGAGTAATCTTAATTGTTCTAATTTTTATATAAGGAATTATCATTATACAAAATGTTACGCAACACGCGAGAAGCGCTGTGCAAAATATCCCTGTATTGATTTTATATACCAGTATTGTAGGTATTAAAGCCAAAGATAATAAAAATAATACATAAAACAAAATTCTTTGCATTATTGAATTAATTCTACCACCACAAATAATATGAATTGAAAATTCTTTTGTTTTGTAATTAAAATAATAATAAGGAAGTCCATTTGATAATTTAATAGTTTCTCTTTCAAATATTTTTCTAATGGTATCTTTTGTTTGTTTTTTTTTTA
>CAYZED010000003.1:25705-28383 GCA_964477445.1 uncultured Clostridiaceae bacterium
TGAAAATTCTTTTGTTTTCTTTGAAACCATAGTTGAAAGATTCAATGCCATACTAGCAGAAGCAAACACTAAAATAATAATTGCAATGAAAATCTGATAAATCATTTTTCGTTCAAAATACCAAAGAAAATCATTTATACATTCTTGGATGACTAAATAACGAATCGAAAACAAGTTTAACTCACTAGACCGCTTTTCTATATTTTCAACTTCATTTCGATTATTAGTAAAGATAACCGTTGATCCTATTGCCATATCAATATTTCCAAAATCATTTATTAAGCTTAAGTTAAGTGGAATAATATATGAGTAATTTAAATCTATTGATCTACCGATGTCTGTAATTACAGGGAACGAGGCGTTATATTCAAGTATTCCTATTACCTTATATACTACTTCTTTATGCGTAATATTATCTTGCTCATGATATATCTGCCCTAACTTGTACCTATCTTTCAAATTATATCCTACAATAATAGGTATAATCTTTGAGTTGTTAAGATAATCATTATCATTAAACATTAATCCTTCAATAACTTTAATATCATATACATCAAAGAACATTTTATTCGCCATTGTTTGCATTAAAGCATGACCATTTATATTTTCTAATGAAGAATACTGATATATGGTATATTTTTCAATTTTTTTGTTGTTCATTATAAACCTATATAATTCCTTAGCCTTTGGTACTGAATTTTTCTCATCGGCAATTAGTTCATCAATTCTATTGTTTGACGTAGAGTCTTTATTGATATATGCATGCTTATTCTTCAACCTTTCAAGTTTTTGCATACCTTCATTAACTCTCATCACACTTATAAATGACGAATTGAACAGCAGGAAAACCACTATCATCTGTAATAAGAATAATATGCAAATACGCTTTGATGTCTTCATATCCAAAAATGCATATTTAATTTGTTCACGCACATTAATCAACCCCTAACTTGCGAAATATTATTCTTGTAATAATCAATTAGCATAAATATTGAAGCGATTGTTCCTAACACGATCACTGCAACATACGACAATAGTAGTGTTATTATTGAGAACTTGAACTTCAAAAATATAACTAAATCAACTTCTGAAATTGCTAGCATTAGTAAGAATGCAAAAACGAAGCTTACCGTAACAATAAACAAAAAATCTACAAAAAGCATTATGCATATTTTTTTCAATGTCGCTCCTACAAGGCGTCTAACGAAGATTTCTGTCTTTCTATTTTCAATCCAATTTGAAGCAATATTAATAGAATTTAGCAACACTAAAATTGCTATCAATATAATTGGAAATATTGTTATTCCTTGTGCTGATACTGTCTTCTGAAGCTTCTCGAAAAATGTATCATCTGTAGCAGACCTTGTTACTTTTATCGAACAAAAATTATCCAATTTTCTTACTAATTCAGAAGTTTTCTTGCCCGCATCTAACTGAAAGTTCCCGAAAATATCGTTATCATAAAGCATGTTTTCACTTTTATTGTTATATGACAGATTATAATATGCTATGGCATCTTGATTTATAACGTTCGTACTACTTCTAAAAATACCAATCACTTCAAAATAGATCAAATCATGTTGATAGTATAATTTTCCACCTTTTTTTGAACATTTATTTATTAACTTCTCGCTGACTATAATCGACATCGTTCTGCCAACAAAATCATTTTGTGTAAACGTTCTTCCCCAAACAATTTTTGGTGTGAATTTTTTTTTATTTGCATATACTCCAAATACTTTTGTTTCTGTCTCTTTAATCAGTAAAATGTCAGTATTCTGTTCTCTTAAATAGTTAATCAAGTCTATCAAAGATATCTTATTTAAAGATATTTTATCTCTAAATTCACCTATTGAGAAAGAGCAATAACTATTTGATAGTCCATTTGCTGGAATTCCAACCATTTTATAAGCTTCCACGACGTTTGATAAGCACAAAGACATTAATAACCCGATGACCACTGATACCAAAATTAGTTGTATAGATTTCGACAATAAATACTTAATAATTACACCTTCCCTTATGAATTTCATTAATCACTAACATATATCGAAGAAGTAGTAGCTTTTTTCACAAATATACGCTATCACTTCTTCGTATATCAAATTCTTCTATTAAAACTTAAAAGTATATCCATCCATAAAAAAACATTGTTTTTGGTGCCCATGGATTCAATGTATCCCATGCATGCGATTCTACCCCATAATGACAATTGTCATTTACTGAAAGAGCCGTGTATGTATAGTCTCGATGTCCTGAAGTTGTTACACAAACTCCGTCTCTGGTGTAATTAACATATGCTTGCTTCACATGATTTCCAGCAGTTAGACTATAACCTGCATTAGTTGGTATAGTGTAAGATGCTGTAAATTCTGCAATGCCTGTATAATAGAGTTGAAATGTTTCTGTTGAGTAAGCCATATTTGTTGTTTGTGCATATACATCACCAATTATAAAAATAGATAAAACTAATGCCAAACAAAATAATCTGATAATTTTCTTTTTCATATTGTTCTTTCTTTCCTTCCTTTTTTCTCCCTTCTACAAATCCTCTCGCCCAGGTGAAACTTAATTCCTCCGACTCAGCGATAAGTCGTACTTAATCTCGTCTCTTCTTATCCATAGAAGGACTATTATTTATATTAAGAAGCCGCCCCATCCCTCAACGCTGTCAAATC